>JAUNBM010000033.1 GCA_030527115.1 Clostridia bacterium | reverse complement strand
TTCAGGTCCGTGTGAAAGCAATTTCATGCAGGTTCAAGTCCTGTTTCCCGCACCAAACCGGGCGTTCTTACAGCATTTAAGTGTTATAGGAACGCCCGGGATTTTTTTGCGCGGTTTTAATTCCATCGTTAGAGCTTAAAAGAAAAGGCGCTAAGTGCGAATCTTTGATTTGCTCTTTATTTCTCAAACCGCCGGTCGTACAGCAGGGCGGCAATTAGAACTACAAAAACCGAGCCGGCATTATGCACCAATGCGCCCGTTGTCGGATTCAGCAGTCCCAACAAGGACAGGGTTATCGCCGCAAAATTTATACAAAGCGACAGGCCTATGCTTGCCCTTATGGTTTTTACTGTGGCATTGGAGAGCTTTTTCAGGTAAGGAATTTTTGCTATATCATCGCTCATCAGCGCGATATCGGCGGCATCTATCGCAATGTCGCTCCCGATGCTCCCCATCGCGACCCCAACCTTTGCCGTTTTTAGGGCAGGCGCATCGTTGACGCCGTCTCCAATCATGCAAACCGTCCGCCCCTCCTGTTCGAGCTTCAAAATATGGCTAACCTTTTCCTCCGGAAGCAACCCCGCGCATATCGAAACAACTCCTACCTGCTTTGCAAAATATTCAGCAGTTTTGCTATTATCTCCGGTCAGCAACATCGTTGTCGTTCCCATTTGGGATAGCTTTTTCACCATATCTTTTGCATCCGGGCGCAAAGAATCCGAAAGGGCAATTATACCGGCTAAACGACCGTCTGCCGCGACCAATATCGACGCTTTACCCTGATTTCTGAACTTGTCGAGCGCTTCATTCACCCTGTCGGAAAGGATAACGCCGTTTTGATGCAAAAGCTTTTCGTTGCCGCAAAGCAACGTTTTACCGCCAACTTCGGCATGAACGCCCCTCCCTGCCTCCATGTGAAAATTGCTTGCCCTCTCGATGGCGATCTCCCTTCCCCCGGCATACGCCGCAACCGCTTTTCCGAGCGGATGCTCGCTTAGCGATTCTGCGGAAGCGGCAAGGGAAATGAGCCCTGATTCGGTCATACCTTCTTCAAAGACCAAAACATCGCTAACCTTCAACTTGCCGAAAGTGAGCGTCCCGGTTTTGTCAAAGGCGATGGTATCAACTTTTCCCATATTCTCCAGCGCTTCACCGGATTTAATTATAACGCCATGCTTTGTAGCCTGTCCGATTGCCGCCATAATTGCGGTGGGAGTTGCTAAAACAAGGGCGCACGGGCAAAAAACCACCAAAACAGTCACGGCGCGAACGATATCCTCTGTGGCAATAAACGCCGCGATTGCGATCAACAGCGCCACCGGCACGAGCCAGCTTGCCCACTTATCTGCGATTCTTTGCATGGGCGCCTTCTTGTCCTCCGCCTCTCTCACCATTCGTATCAGTTTTTGCAGAGAACTGTCCTCGCCCACCCCTGTCGCTCTGACCTCCATTGCTCCAAAGCAGTTGATCGTTCCGCAGAACACATTATCGCCCACGCCCTTGTCAACCGGCATGGACTCGCCCGTAATAACAGCTTGATCGACCGAACTGTTTCCGCTGGCAATCTTCCCGTCAACCGGGATTTTTTCGCCCGGAAGAACTCGAATGAGGTCGCCGACTTCTATGCTTTCAACGGGAATCAGCTCCTCCTTCCCATCCCTTATCCTGCGCCCCTGTTGCGGCGCAAGGGCGATGAGCTTTTTTAAACCCTTTTGCGCACGCTGGGTTGTCTTTTCCTCCAGGATTGCGCCTATCGCCATAATAAATGCCACCTCGCCAGCCGCAAATATATCGCCGATGGCGACAGCGGCAATCATGGCTATTGAAATTAGAAGCGCGGAAGAAATCTTGCTGATTCCCGGGTTGTAAATTATTCTGCGGATCGCCAGATATAGCAAAGGGAGTCCGCTTATCAATATGGAAACCCACGCAGGATCAATTAGAAAAACGTTGTCCGTCAACGCAAGAACAAGGCTGAGAACTAAAAAAGCCCCGCTTATAATCGTCATGGTTATGCCCGCAAGCAAGTCATTAAGTTTTTTCAGCATAATCAGCCCTCTATTTTTCGTTCATTCATGCTTGCATCTTTCAGCATGAAGTTGTACAATCAATATGCTATGGAACATATTGTTCGGTTTAATTCTACAACGTGAGCTTTGCGCTTTCAAGAGCCAGTTGACTAAAAGTGTCAGTTATGGAACATTTTTTGCGATTTGTACGAAAGGAGTCTTATTCGTGGATAGAAGGCAACAAAAGACAAGGGCGGCAATTTATGCGGCGTTCGGGCAACTCTTATCGGTTAAGAGTTATTCAAAAATTACCGTGCAGGAGATCATAGATACTGCAAATGTCGGCAGGGCTACATTCTATGCTCATTTTGAAACCAAGGACTTTCTTTTGCGGGAGATGTGCGTCGATCTTTTCGCGCACGTGTTCTCGGATAGCCCCGGTTCCGAGAAAACTCATGATTTTTCGCTGGCAAGCGGCACTCCCATTTCCGTTATCACCCATATCCTGTATCACCTGAAAGATAATAACAAAAACATCATCGGAATTATCAGCTGTGAAAGCGGTGAACTCTTCCTCGGGTTCTTCCGACAATATCTAAACGAGCTGATAGCCGCATACTTTTTGAAGGATGCAGAGCGCGGTTACAAAGAGATTCCGGCTGATTTTTTGATAAACCATATCTCTTGCAGCTTCGTTGGCATGGTGCAATGGTGGATAAAGAACAATCTTAGGCAAACTCCGGAGGAACTTGCCAAATACTTTTTATCCGTAATCAGCCCGGCGATTTCAAATTGAGCGCGTTATAACGGCTCCCGTTTTGTCCGGCGCCTTTCCAAGCGATGCTATTCCATCCCCCCTATGCTCAGCGCTTCTTTCTCGACATGAGAAGGGTTGACAGGAAAAAGAAGATGACAGCCGCACCAATAAGAACCAAGATGCTCCCGAACGCGCTTATATAGGCGTCGCCGTATTTAAACTGAATCCCCAAAGTTTCGCTAAAGGCATTGACATACTCTGCCGGCGCTCCGGCAAACGCCTCGCCAATTGCCCCCTCCATCATCACCTGTCTGAAAAGCATGGCGGCATGCGAGGGCGGGAAACATTTGATTATCCATTGCACGGCGTTCGGCAACGAGCCGATGGGCAGATAGATGCCCGTTAAAAAGCCGATTATAGTGCCGATGATTGTGCTTGCCGTTGCAAAAGCATGCGGGCTGTCAAACAGGGACACCATAAACAAAATAATCGTTGAATTGGAAACCGTCGTCAGCACGATTAAAAGCAGGGTTTTGATTATTGCGTCAAACGACAGCAGTTCGCCTCCGCCGATCAGAATATAGACTTCTCCGAGGATCAGCGTAATAATGCTCATAATGACGCCAATGATTATTGAGCTGACGATATAGCCTGCCGTTATGCTGCTGCTGGATATCGGCGAGGCGACAAAATCCTTAATTATTTTGCGCCGCTTGTCGTCCACCATATTCCCGAACGCGCCCATGGTTGTGGTAACCGAAGTTACTGCGAGAAGCCCTGCGATTATCCAGCTGTCCATGAGGTAGCGCGCATTTGGAATATCTTCGAGGTCGTTGACCCAAACATCGCCCAAGAATAGAGCGTAGAGAGCGATGATGATGAACACCGCAAGCAGGGAGAAAAACACGGACGCCTTGTCCTTGAAGTAGACCTTTAAGTTTCTAACCGTAAATCCAATCATCCCCTTATCTCCTTCCCCGTTATCGCTAAAAACGCATCGTCCATCGTCCCCTTGACGACCTCAAACCCGTAGATATGCTCCCGACAAGCTTCAATTATCGGGAGGGCATCCAGGGTGGATGCAAGCTGAACGCTTACCGTGTCCGCTACCTGAGCATATCGGAGCTGTTTTTGGCTCAAAAGATTGCAAACCTTTTCGCCATCCTTAACCGATAACACAAGCCGGTCGTTGGAGAAGGTTTCGCGAAGATAGGACGGCGTTCCCTTTGCGGCAATCAGCCCATCGTCAATGATAATTACATAGTCGGCGTTGGCGGCCTCCTCCATATAATGCGTGGTCAAAAAGACCGTAACTTCGTTGTTTCTGCGAATGCTGTCGATAGTTTCCCAAACAGCCTTCCTCGTCTGCGGATCGAGTCCCGTTGTCGGCTCGTCCAAAAACAGAATCTTCGGGGTATTCACCAGGGCGCGAGCGATATCGCAACGCCTGCGCTGACCGCCCGAAAGAGCGCCGTAAGGACGCTTGAGCAGGTCGGTAACTCCGGCGAGTTGAGCCGCACGGCTAACCGTGCCCTTCAGAGCGGAGCCCCTCAGCCCATATAAGCCGCCGCGAACGCGAAGGTTTTCCTCAACGGTCAACAGCGAATCCAACAGACCGTCTTGAAAAACGGCTCCGATTACTTTTCTGATATCCGTATCGTCCTTGCCCAGCCGCATTCCATCGACCGTCACCTCCCCTGCATCAGGCTTTAAGAAGGTGCAGATTATATCAATCGTCGTGGATTTGCCCGCCCCGTTAGGGCCTAAGAAAGCGAATAGCTTGCCCCGCTCCACATAGAAGTCAAGCCCCTTGACAGCTTGAACCTCCCCATAGCTCTTTACGAGCCCGCGCACTTCAATTATCTTATCCATAGCGTCCTCAACATTTAGAATTCGGCTTATTATAAGCCCATTTTCTTTATTTTGCAACCCGTTCAAATATTATCCAAAATGGTTTTCTTGCGGTCGATATTGTGGTATAATTCATGAAAGGGACAGGAGATCATTATGAAGAAAAAGAACGGAACGCTGCACGACAAAACATCTGAAATACGAAGCTATGTAAAGGAACACAAGGCTGTATCGGTCGTTTACTTTATATTGCGACTGCTCGTCGTATTCGTGCTGGTATGGGCGGCCATTCAGGGCGAGTGGGAGCGCGTATTCACCTGTGTGCTGGTTCTCTTTCTGTTTATGCTCCCCTCCCTCGTGCAACGCAGGTTTCACATCGAACTTCCCTCGATGTTGCAGATTGTTATTCTTGTTTTCATATTCTGCGCTGAAATTTTGGGCGAGCTTGAGAGCCTTTTCGTTCGAGTTAAGTATTGGGATACGATTCTTCATACCACCTCTGGCTTTATCTGCGCCGCCTTCGGTTATTCGCTCGTCGATATTTTGAACCGCGACAATCGTATTCGCTTTACCCTCTCCCCCTTCTTCTTAGCCTTGGTTGGCTTTTGTTTTTCGATGACCATCAGCGTTATTTGGGAGTTCTTTGAATATGGCGCAGACCGCCTGCTCCTGGTTGATATGCAAAAAGACACTGTTATCAACACCATCTCCTCCGTCACCTTGGATGAAACCCGCAGCAACATCCCCATAGTTATACAGGGGATAACCGACGTTGCTGTCAACGGCGAAAGCTTGGGGCTCGGCGGTTATCTCGATATCGGTCTCATCGACACCATGGAGGATCTTTTCGTCAACTTCATCGGTGCGCTCGTCTTTTCCATCTTCGGCTTTTTCCATGCCCGCCGCAAGGATGACGCAAAGGGCGGCCTCGTTGAAAGCATCGTTCCCTCCTTTGATGAGGCAAGCGCCGCTCGAGCCGAACAGGAGAAAGCCGAAAGGGAAGCTTTGGGGCAGAACGAGGAACCCACCCCTGAGCCTCCCTATCACGTCAATCTCTGAGCTACTTTTTAACCTTCTTTTCAAGCATGGCAACGGCATAGTACATCAGCGCCGCAAGCACGCACAACACGACTATGCTTGCCATAACCAGGTCGAGTTTAAATACCTGCCCGCCGTAGACGATCAGATAGCCCAGCCCCGCCTGACTAACCAGATATTCGCCTACGATAACTCCAACCCAGCTCATTCCGACCGATATCTTCAGCGCTGATATCATCGTGGGTATGCTGGCAGGCAAAACGACCTTCTGGAAAATCTGCCATTTATTTGCGCCGAGCGTTCGCATCAGGAGCTGTTTTTCTTCCGTTGTCTCCATAAAGCCAGATAGCATCGACACAGTTGTTACAACAAAGGATATCAGTACCGCCATCACAATTATCGAACCCATGCCCGCCCCTATCCAAACGATAAGGATGGGCCCTAAAGCTATCTTCGGAAGCGCGTTTAAGACCACAAGATAGGGGTCAAGTATCCGCTCAATGAGCGGAAGCCACCAAAGCAGGATTGCGAGAAAGATTCCTATTCCTGTTCCGATGATAAAGCCCATTACCGTTTCATAGAGGGTGGTTCCAATGTGCAAAAACAAGGTTCCTTCGTTGTAGAGATTGATAATTGTGTTTAGCACCCGCGCGGGACTTGACATTATAAAGGGGTCAAACCAACCGATGCGCGCCCCAATTTCCCAAAGGGCGATGACAAAAATCAATACAAAGACGCGCATGAACCGAATCAGCCGCTCACGTCTCTTTAGCCGCTTTAAATATTCCAAATGCTGGAATGAAGCTCTGTCATTCATGTATCCAGCTCCTCCCATACGCGATGAAAATAGCTAAAGAACTTCGGATCGTTTCGGCGCTGTAAGGGTGACAGTTTCTTATCTATATCTATCGTAAAACAGCACTTAATGTGCGAGGGCCGCTTTGAAAAAACCAAGATGCGGTCAGCCATCGAAACCGCCTCGGATATATCGTGCGTCACAAGAATCGCCGTCTTGTTTTCATTCTTGATTATCCCGTATACCTCGTCGGCTATCCTTAAACGGGTTTGATAGTCGAGCGCGGAAAAGGGTTCATCGAGGAGCAACAACTGCGGCTCGGTTGCTAAGGTGCGGATCAACGCCACCTTTTGGCGCATCCCGCCCGAAAGCGCGTTGGGTTTCGCCTGTCGAAATTCCGAAAGCCCGTATGTGTCCAAAAGCGCAAGCGCCTTCTTTCGCGTGTCCGCGTTTAGTCTGTGTTGCACCTCGAGCGATAAAAGCACGTTCCTTTCAACGCTCCTCCAATCCAAAAGATGATCGTGCTGAAGCATATAGCCCATGTTAGTTCGCTCTCCATTGGTGTGAACGCTCCCGGAGGACGGTTTGAGCAAGCCCATTATTATTGAAAGCACGGTGGTCTTACCACAGCCCGACGGCCCAACAAGCGCGACAAACTCGCCCTCTTCTACGGAAAAGCTCAGATTATCTATCGCTTGGGTCTCCCCCTGCTTGGTATGGTAAGAAAGGCTCACCGCGTCCAGTGATACCAGAGTGGAATGCATAGATTGCCTCCTGTATTTTTAACTGATCTATTGTATTCGTTCAGTCACCCGATTGGTTCTTAATGCGTATGATGAGGTAAGACTTGATATTCGGAGGTTAGGATGAATCGCATTCGCTGTCGCCTTAATACTCGCGTTTGCGCGGCAATCGGCTTGATCGCCGCCGCATTTATAATCCTTCTGTGCTGTCTGCCATTTTGGGTGTTTTTGGCGAGCGCCGCTGTTGGGATAATCCTGATTGCGTTTAAGCTTTTAAAATCATGATTTAGCTTTATGAATAGCCTATGCTAAAGCTTAACAAAAGAGCCGCCGGTTCGTTTCCCGATGGCTCTTTTTATGATTATTGCAGGCGGCAAAGCTTCAAAAGTTTGAAAACTTGCCGCTGAGCGGAACGGTTATTTGCCTTCCTTTTCCTTTTTTTCGCGCAACGCTTTCAGAACGTCATCGGGCGTAATCGGCATACGGTTGAACCTGATGCCAATAGCATTGTAAACGGCGTTCGCAATGCAGGGTGCGCCCGGAACCATCAGCGGCTCGCCAACACCCCTCGCGCCATAAGGGCCGGTGGGCTCGGCGTGTTCGATGTATTTTGCGACCAGTTCGGGAATATCGTCGGCTGTGGGAATCTTGTAATCGACGAAGCTCTTATTTAGCACCTTGCCGTCCTTGAGCTTCAATTCCTCAAACAGCGCCGTTCCGAGGGCCTGAACCATTGCGCCTTCGCTTTGCGCGCAAAACAGGGCGGGGTTTATCGCCTTGCCTGCGTCGAAGCAGGATACCATCTTCAGCACCTTGATGTGGCCGGTTTCGATATCCACCTCCAGTTCACAGCCGTTCACGCCCATCGTCCAGAACGCCGCCGGATGATGCTTCGCCACGCCCGTCTTCTTGTCGGTGTTGATATTGTTTTCCAGCGTAAACGTTCCGACTCCGATAGCCGGGCCGCCATAACCGGAGCCGTCCTCAAAGGCGATACCGAGCGCAAAATCCTTTATCGGCACCCTGCGCTCCGGATATATCTTATGCACGACATAGCCGTCCTCAAAGTCAAGATCCCGCTTCATAGCGCCCATCTTTATCTGCGCCAAATCGAGAATCTTATCCTTCAAATCCTCGGCGGCAAGCTTTACGGCGTTGCCCGCGCAATAGGTGGTACGGCTGGCGACCGTCTGCCATTCATAGGGGGTGCAGTCGGTGTCGCCGGAAACGAAGGTAATCTTGTCGGGCGAAACCGAAAGCACCTCCGCCGCTATCTGCGGCAAGACCGTTGCGGCGCCCTGGCCTATTTCCTGTCCGCTGCTCATGCAGAAGAAGGTTCCGTCCTCGTTCATACGAATTATCGCCGCAGAGCCCGCGTTCGTGGGCATGGACGGCGATTTCCAGCCGCCGGCAATTCCCTTGGCGCGAATCTTCGTGGGCGAAACCTGGACGCTTGGCTTATCGTACTCGATATCCTTTATAACCGTCTCCAAACACTCCTGGAAGCCGGCAACATCCATCTTCTCGCCCATTCCGGTGAAGCCGCCGGGACGCAAGCCGTTGATCCTGCGGATATCCACCTCGGAGACTCCCATCTCCTTAGCTATCTCGTCGATATTCTGCTCTATTGCAAAATGGATCTCACACATTCCGAAGCCGCGGTAAGGCCCGCCGACCGGATGGTTCGTATACACACAATAGCTGTCCGTCCAAACGTTGTCGATATCATACGGGCCCGCTGAAGCCCAGCCGCCGGCCTTGGTGATATTTACGCCGTATTCGGTATATGCTCCGCCATCCCAGGCAAACATATTGTGAACGCCCAGAATCTTTCCGTCCTTACGCATCGCGGTCTTTATCGTAGCGTGCATTCCCTGCCGCACATATGCGTTGACAAACTCGTCCTCACGGGTATAAGTCAGCTTGACCGGCCTTCCTCCGCTCTTTTGGGCAAGAGGTATAACGATGCCCTCAAGCGTAGTCCCGGCCTTAGAGCCGAAGCCGCCGCCCACCGTTGGGGAAATAACGCGGATCTTATTCAGAGGCATATCGAAAGCCACCGAAAGCGCCTGTCTCACGGCATAGGGGGACTGACAGCTCGCCCAGACCGTGCATTTTCCATCGGCGTCGTATTTTGCCATGCAAGCGTGCGGCTCCAAAGGAACGTGCTGAACGTGCGGAATATAATACTTATGTTCAAAGACATAGTCCGCTTCCTCGCAAGCCTTATCAAAGTCGCCCTTTCTCAGCACATAGTGGTGAGATATGTTCGTTCCGGGTTTCGGATAGAATATCGGGGCGACCTTATAGGAGCCCAACTCAGGGTGGATGATGGGCGCATCGGGCTTCATTCCTTCCAGAGCGTCGGTTACTGCCGGCAGTTCCTCATATTCGACCTTGATAGCGTCGCAGGCCTGCTTGGCTATCTCCGGCGTTTCCGCGGCAACCGCCGCCACCGCCTCGCCCATGTACTTGGCGGTATCTCCGACCTTAGCCATAAAATAGCGGTCTTCCAGATACAGTCCGGCACGGTTTGGATATTCGTCTCCGGTGATGACGCACTTAACGCCGGGCATCTTTTCCGCCGCAGAGGTGTCGATCGAAAGTATCTTCGCGTGCGCATACGGACTGCGGACGCATTGAGCGTACAGCATACGCGGCAACCTGATATCATCGACATATTCGGCCGCGCCGGTCACCTTTTTGATTGCGTCGCTGCGATCATATGATTTTCCTACGTGTTTCAGTTCCATCACTTCTCGCCTCCTTCATATGCCGCGGCAACCTCCTCGATTGCCTCGATGATTCTTATATAGCCCGTGCATCTGCAAAGATTGCCCGATATAGCCCGTACTATCTCCTCACGCGAGGGCTGGGGGTTCTCCTGCAAAAGCGCGGTTCCGGACATAATAAAGCCGGGCGTGCAGAAGCCGCATTGCAAGGCGGCATGCTTTACAAAGGCCTTTTGCAACGGGGACAATTCGCCGTTCTTCGCTATGCCCTCTATGGTGGTTATATGCATACCCTCCATCTCCGGCGCCAGCACAAGGCAGGCGTTTATCGGTTTGCCGTCGACAATAACCGTACACGCGCCGCATTCTCCCGCTCCGCAACCCTCCTTGGTTCCGGTAAGGCAAAGCTCATCGCGCAGGACGTTGAGCATCGTTTTATTCGCCTCAACATAAAGCTCGACGGGTTCATCATTGACAAAAAAGTTAATCGGATACTTTTTCATGCTACACCTCCTGCATAAAGGTCGTCAAGCTACGCCGCACGATAACCTTTACAACATCCAGACGGTATTCCTTGGAAGCGCGGACGTCGGATATCGGGGAAACCTCGGTTTGCGCCAGCTCCGCCGCCTCGTCAATCAGCTCCGGAGTTAAATCCCGTCCCTCAAGCAACTTCTCGGTCTTATCCAGGCGCACGGGCGTAGGCGCAACGGCGCCGAAGGCCAGCCGGTAGGATTTGCCGATCTTTAAAACCGTTCCGCATATCGTCGAAAGGTCGACTTCCTTTCTGCGCGCAATCTTTGTGAAGATGCCCTTCGCTTCGGGAATATAGGGAACTTTGATGCCGAGCACTATCTCGTCCTTGCCCAAAACGGTTCTTCTAACGAAGGTTATGAACTCGCGAATCGGAACCTCGCGAGTTCCTTCGCTTCCCGCGATAACCAGCTTTGCATCCAAGACGTACAGCGGCGTACCCGTGTCGCAAAGCGGCGAGGCGTTGACGATGTTTCCGATGCAGGTCGCCCTGTTGCGAACCTGCTTGCTTCCCACCGAGAGCGCCGCCTCGGCAAGATAGGGATAATGTTCCTTAACATTCGGATCTTCTCCGATAGCGTTCATCGTTACTCCCGCACCGATGAACAACCCCTCCTTAGGATCGAAGGTCAGCTCTTGCATACCCTCCAACCCCTTGATGTCAATAACGTAGTCGGGGGCTATAAGCCTCTCGCGCAATTGAATCACCACATCCGTGCCGCCGTTTAAAATGACGGCCTTATCGCCATACCGGACACGCATAGCGATAGCTTCGGATAAAGAAGTGGGTTTTAAATACTCAAACTCTCTCATCTTCTCCTCCTTCTTGAAAATTGGGCGACCGGTATTCCGGCCGCCCTTAACACGGGTTTAGACGTCTTCAAATCCATCGAACGCAACGATGCGGGCAATACAGCTCTCGCCGTCCACGAGCTTCCAGGGGAAGCAACCGATTACGACGCGCTTATTGGAGAGCTTGTCAATCTCGCCGCCCAAGCACTCAGCATGGATGGCTTCATAGGGCTGGCAGAACAGCTCAATGTGCATCGCCTGATAATGCTCCGGCCAGGGATAGATTTCGTTGAGGGTCTTGCCATAGCGCTCCTGCATGACCTTGTCGCACTTAGCGGCCTCCATCGGCTCCCAGTCACGAATCTTCGTGTTCATCGGATGGTCTGCGCTTCCGCAGTCAACGCCGATCCACTTGATCTTCTTGTCGCGAACCCATTGGACGAACTCCAGCGACGGGCCCGGATGGCGAAGCATGTACCTGCGCTCGTCCGCCGTCGGGGAATCCCAGCCGTATTTGTGGTATCCGGTGTTGATGATGAGGATATCGCCTTCCTTAACCTCAACCCGCTCCTCAATATGCTCCGGGGTATAAATGCCCCAGTCGCGGCATTCGGGCGAATCGGAGAGATCGACAACAACGCCGGGCGCGCAGAGCTTTTCCAGTTCCAGCGAAGCCATGTCGCGTCCTGCGGTATCGAAGTGCAACGGGCCGTCGAGGTGCGTTCCAACATGGTTGGAGTGCGTCATAAGCTGGCCATTGGCTCCGTTCGGCGCGAGGCGCTTAAAGAACTTCATTTGGAGCGGCTCATAAGTCGGCCACGGGGGGGTGTTAATTCCGATCGGAATCGAAAGCTCATACATCTTAATGTCTGTCCATTTACTCATCTTTGTTTCCTCCTAATCATTTTTATAAGAATTTCCTTTGCGGAAAATATCTCCTATTTCGCCCATTTCTCAGCGAAAGCATTGAGCGCTTGCAGGAAGCAGTCATCGGGCGGATAAACCAGCCCGGCTCCAACCTGACCAACGCCATAGTCCTTATGCGCAATTCCCGTATTGATTATAGGGCGGATTCCCGTCTCGATAACCTTCAGCATATCTATGCCTGTTGGCGAACCGCGAAAATCAAGGGACGGGATCTTATATGCCTGGCCCTCGCCAACCGTAATCTCATACATGGTTTTGGAGTAGTTGAGCGCATCGGAAACCTGACCGCCGACAAACTGAACGATTGCCGGAGCCGCCGCCATGCAAAAACCGCCGATTCCGGTTGTCTCGGTTATGCAGGAGTCGCCCAAATCTCTCGCCGCGTCCTCCTCGGAGAAGCCGGGGAAATACAGGCCCGCCACATACTCGGCCTGCGCCGCAAACCACATATCCTTGCCAAGCCCCGCGATGCGGATTCCAAAATCCGTCCCGTTGCGGTTCATGGTAGCCACTACTGAGCAATAGGGAATATCGAATATCGGATCCATCGTGCATTTGCAGGCGGGCATGGATACGTTGAGGAAGGTATGGTCGTTATTGTTGATAAAGTTCAGCGCGTCAATCTTCTGCTGATTCGAGAAGTCGGTCTGCAAAACGGCTGGCGTAAGCTCGCGGAACAGCAGGGACGTGCCCGCCTTGTTGCGGTTATGCGCCTCGTCGCCCATCTGAAGCACCTGAGCTATCATCGTCTTAATGTCGATCTCGCCCTTGATCTTCATGGCTTCGCGCAACACGGGATAAAGCACGTCGCGCATCCAATGCAAGCGGGTGAAAACCTCGTCGTCGCAAGCGCCGAATCTCAGCACCTTGCCCAAGCCCTCGTTAAGCGTGCAGTAGGCGCGATTGCCGAAGGTCTTGTTCTCAAGTATCCAAACGGGCATCGAATAGGTAACCACACCCGCCATGGGGCCGACCGCATTGTGCATATGGCAGGGGTCGAACTTAATTTGACCGGAGGCTGCGAGCTTCTCGGCCTCCTCCAGGTTCTTCGCTCTGCCCTCATAGATGAGGCCGCCCATGACCGCGCCGCGCACAGGGCCGCACATACGTTCCCAGGTGATAGGCGGGCCGGCGTGAAGAATCGTATCCTTCGTCATTCCCGGAATCACCTCGCCGGCGATGCCAAGCCCGATAAGCGTCGGCTGAGCCGCCAGGATGCGTCTCAAGGCTTCCTTGTTCGCCTCTTGAATCTTCTCATAGATATCCGGACGCTTGAGTTTGCGCAGATTTGCCGCGGCTTCCTTGTTTCCGCCGGCAACCGGTTTCCAATCGACATGAACAGAGGGAACCTTCTGCCCCTTTAAGTCATGATAGAACGACTCGATTCCAAAGTTGACGACGTGGAGTTCCTTATTGAATAGTTCGTTAAGTTTGCTCATACTTCTACCCTCCTATTTCGCATATGCAAGCACGCGCTCTACAAAGCGGGTCGCCTGCGCGTTGGACGGCATGACCACCGCTCCCGCGTCCCTAAGCTTCTTTTGGGTTGTCGAGAGGCATTGCGGATCGCCCTCTGTTCCGCACACCGAGGCGACTACGCAAAGATACCTGCCCTCACGTTCGGCGTTAGCCTTGGCTTCGACTATTGCGTCCGCCAAATCAGCCGCCGGATCCTCATGCGAACCGTAGCCTATTACGCAGTCCACCATGATTATCGCGCAGGTCGGATCCAGCGAATCGGTTACGACGCGCTCCGCTCTAAGCGAAGGATCGATCATGGGATGCGGACGGCCAACGGTGAACTCGTCATCACCGAAATCGAGGAATGTATGCTGTTTGCTTGCTCCGTTCCTCGCATTTTCCAGCTTATCGCAGGCGTTGAGCGGAATATTGCTGTAGATATGCTCAAGCTTCGCTATCATCAGCTTCATCGCCTCGTCGCAAAGCGTTCCGCCCGTATAGAACCCGCGCACATACTTCTGCGTGGGAGCCATCTTCCCGGCTTCGCTCTTTGCAAGCTCGTTTGCCTTATCCTCGCCCATCTCAAACTTGACAAAGTCCTGCGGCTCTTTGCCGTTTGCAATAGCGACCGCCTTATGAGCGGCGTCCTCCAAAGAGACGGCGGCGATGAGTCCGAACGACTCGACCTCCTCGCGACTGCCGCCGATAAAGCTGACAACCACGGGCTTATTTGCTCCGGCCGCGATGTTCAATATCTCGGTGGCAATCTCCTTGGCGGGAGGCTTGGATATGAGTACGATAACCTCGGTTTTGGGATCGTTAATCAGCGCATCGAGGCCGTACTTCATCATGATTCCGCCGATCTCCTTTTTGAGATCGCGGCCGCCGGTTCCAATAACCTGCGATACTCCTCCGCCCAGCTGGTCGATAATCGAGGTGACCTCCTGAGTGCCGGTTCCGGAGGCGGCGACTACGCCAATATTTCCTTTTTTAACGACGTTGGCAAAGGCGAGCGGAACGTTGTTTATAATAGCCGTGCCGCAATCGGGGCCCATAACCAGCAACCCGCGCTCAAAAGCGCATTCCTTTAAGGCACGCTCCTCCTCAATCGTTACGTTGTCGGAAAACAGCATTACGTTAATATCGTTATCAAGGCAGCTCTGCGCCACATCTGCGGCGAACTTTCCGGGGACGGAAATAACCGCCATGTTTAAATCCTTGTCCGCTTTGACGGCTCCTTCCAAAGTCGGGGGGAAATACTCCGCCTCCTTGGATTCGGCCTTCTTGTTCAAGAGTTCCTCCACCTTTGCCATAACGGCGTCAAAGGTGTTATCCGCTTCGCAACGGACGGCTACAAAGAAATCATTTGCGCCGACTTCCTCAAATTCGGGAGTGGCTAAGCCGATATTATGCGCTATCTCCCGGTTGAGTTCCGTACCCATGCCTACAAGCGCTTCCTCCACGCCGTCGAGCTTCTTCAAATCCTTTGAAATAAGCATCAGCGTGACCGAATCATAGTAAGCATTTTTTCGTACTTCTAACTTAATCAATGTCAGTTCCTCCGTATTGTTGTGTTATTGCGAGATAAATACCCGTCAGGGTGTCTGTTCCGGAAGTAGATCCGTAGGATGCGACCTTCGTCGCGTAGCCGGTCAGCATGGGATAGGCTATGTCGGAAAAGATACATCTCAAAAGCTGAAACACATCTTCTGACACCAGTCCCTCTCCACTCTGAAGCAGAAAGGCCGCGCTAAGCTCGGTGGTATGCTGGGCGGCGGCGAATGCCATCTCCCGTGTCAGCTCCAATATGCGCTCCCTCCTGCGTCCTAAGGACAGCGAAAGAGCGGCATATGCCGAAAGGTAGCCGCACAAAAGATCGTCGGACGAAGGCGTGAGCCCGATCCCGCACCCGGAAATCGAGGCGGCGGCTTCACGACAGGCCTCAAGATTCTGCTCCTTTACCGCAAGACTCAAGGCGGCCATTCTTGGACGAATAAGCTCGCAATAGGGATTGCTCCTGTCGTCAAGAATCAGCGCGCTCATATCTTCGGGTTCGGCGGACGACTCAATCACCCGCTTTAAATGCCGCATACGAATGGCAAGGTCGATCGGAATGAACAGATTTACCATGACGTCTACGGACAGTTCAAGGTCGAGCGCGGTTGATACGTCTATTGCCAAATCCGAGGCAGGGAACTGAATCGCTTCATCCGCCAAAATCACCTCATCGCCGACGTGGATATTCAGCCTTGGAAAGGGCTGAATTGCGCCGACGATACAGGAAAAGGGATGCAGGCAGTCAATATTGGACAGAATTGAAACTATGCCAAACTCGGTCTGAATATTGACCGCCGACTCAAACACCGATAGTACCTTGCCCCGATATGGCTGTAAGCGCATATATGTATGAAACCGCTTACAGATTTTTCGTGCAGACTCTACCATCCTCAAATCAAAACATCTTTGAAAAGGCTTTACGCCTTTTCAAAGATGAAGCCATACTGCGGTTCGTCAACAGTTTCTTTGTACTTGATAACCTTTTCCTTGACAACGCCAACGGTTGCGACAAGCTCCATGCCGCTTTCGATGCCATCGTCAAAACCAATCTGTCCCGTTGCGCGAACGCCGTTCTCAAATTCGACGATGCCGAAGTTGAGCCAGGGGCACATATAGCCCTCGGGCAGGTTGTATACGCGAGTCCACGTTAAGAGCTTGCACTTGCCTTCCAAGGGCAGTTTCTCAAACTCTCTGCCATCACAGTCAGGATTCTGGCAGACAATGTAACGAGGATGATGCAGTTTGCCGCACTTCTTGCACTTATAGCAATACATTTGTTCCATTTTTCAATCCTCCTTACTTCGTGGTCACAATGGTAGCTACGACGTTGTTGCCGAAGCCGCCGAAGTTGATTGCCAGACCGGTCTGTGCGCCCTCGACCTGACGGCCGACAGCCTCTCCGCGAAGCTGACGGACAAGCTCGACTACCTGCGAAACGCCGGTTGCGCCGAGCGGATGGCCCTTCGCCTTCAAGCCGCCTGAGGTGTTGATCGGGATTTTCCCACCGATCTTGGTATCGCCCCTGCGCGCCGCCAGATGGCCGTCGCCACGCGGGAAGAAGCCGACTTCCTCGGACTCAACGATCTCAAGGATCTGGAAAGCGTCGTGAAGCTCAGCCACATCAATGTCCTCAGGGCCCATATTTGCCATCTTGTAAGCCATCTGAGCGGACAGCCTGACGGCGAGCAGATCGGTCGGAACCTCGCGGTTTGCAACATAGTGCGTATCGGTTGCGGAGCCTATGCCGGCGATGCGCACAAACTTCTTGTGGCCAAAGCCGTATTCCTCCTGCTTATCCTTGGCAACGAGCAACAATGCGGCCGCGCCGTCGGAAACCGGGCACATATCGAACTGGCGGAGAGGATCGGCAACCAGCGGGTTGGTAGCGTTGATGTACGCAGGATTGGTGATTCTCTCAAGCACCACGGTGCGCTGAATGTGAGCGCAGGGATTATGGCAGGCATTTGCGTGGTTCTTAACGGAAACGATCGACAGATCCTTGCTCTCCACGCCGTATTTGTCCATGCACAGGCGGGTGAACAGGCCCGCGAACGACGGCAGGGTGATGCCGTACTTATACTCGCCGTCCGGATGAAGCATCGTGGCGACAAAGTCGGTTCCTTCCCAGCCGGTTACAGCGCGCATTCCCTCGCCGCCGATAACCAAAACGCAATTTGCAAGGCCGGAGGCGATAGCCATGTAGCCAAGCTTAATTGCAGAAGCGCCCGAGGCGGGCCCGTTTTCCACGGTCTCGGCCATAGCCGGACGGATGTTCAGGGTGTCAACGATGGCGGAAGCCGCACCGCTGATGCGGTTTACCATGCCCGCGCCCATCGTTCCTACAAAGACCTGATCAATGTGGTTTTGCTTTCCGGTCTTTGCTCCGGCGTCATCCATAGCCTCCAGAGCGGCCTGACAGCACATGTCCAAAAATGGAACCGGCGACTTGCCGAACTTCGTATGGCCGACGCCAACGATTCCTACTTCACGCATTTTTCTTCCCTTTCTCCTTAAACGGTGATCTTCTCAGGCTTCCTGAGAACCTTGTTCGCCTCGATAACATCGGGGAACGCGGGACGGATGCCGACGTTCTTGTTGTCCTTATGCTTCTCCCAGAGCGCTCTGGTAAGCACAAAGGTGGGAACTCCGCCCAGCTCATGCACGCACTGCGGACGATCTTCAAGCTCGTACTCTATCATCCAGCGGCGGAAACCATTCGGAGACTCGGCAACTATCCAAACCTCATCCTGGTTCATAAAGTCGAAGTGATACTCCATCTTGGCGGCAAACAGCTGTGCGCCTACGCGCGCTCCGCGCTTTAAAGTCATCGTGTGGTAGGACATACCAACCTTTTCGTTTACCAGACGTCCGTTGACAATACCGGCAATCTCACCGTCGACCGCTCCTACGAAGAAATACTCGTCCTGCACTCTGTAACGCAGCATACCGAGGATCTCGGCATAGATACGGGACGCGACGATATCATAATAGTCCTTGGGCTGCTTCATCAGCGGCTCGATAGCCTCCATGATCATCATCAGTTCTTCCCTCGTTGCCTCACGAACCAGCATATCCTCGCCTGTCGTCAAGGGAATCACCTTCGGTTCGTAGGGCTTGAGCCCTATCGTTGGGGGCCTGAGTTTTGCCTCCATTGCGTCTACTACGACGTCATACTTGTCTGCCATTTGGAATTCCTCCTGTTCAAAATGATATATTAGTGTGCATCTCAATTTTATGCACATTTATAGTTTACTCCTTGTTCTTAAATTTGTAAAGACATATTACGCAAAAAAATGCAAAAAAAAGAAGTCCCGCGCTAATTTTTAAGCGCAGGACTTAATTTGTCCTGTATGATTATTCATCAGAGAGTTCGTCGTCTTCCCTTTCAACTATCACTTCGCCGCAGTTTGGGCAGGCGATGTCTTTGGACACATCGAGAAGATCCACGTCAAAATGGATGGTCTCGCCGCAGTTGGGGCAGATTATTTCGGTGAACTCATCCTCATCCCACAAATCGTAGGAATCTTCCTCATCATCGTCATCATCGTCGAACATTATGCTGTCATACACGTCCACAGCGCAGTTCAAATCGTCCACTTCATCGGAGAGTTCAGCGAGCGTGTCCTCATGGTCGCTGAGTTCCTCGGCAATACAGCTAAGCGTTTCCGCAATGGCGGCAAACAGCTTACCGTGCTTGTCCTCCTTGACATTCAAGCCATCCATCAAGCCTTCAAGATAGGCGACCTTTTCGGAAATTGTACTCATCTTTCTCCTCCTTATTTTATATCAGCAACGTTCCATGTATTCGCCGCTTCTGGTATCCACACGAATCCTGTCGCCCTCGTTTACAAACAGGGGGACTGCCAGCCGGTATCCGGTTTCGAGCGTTGCGGGCTTGGTAGTTCCGGTTGCGGTGTCGCCCTTGAATCCCGGTTCGGTTTCGGTTACGGTAAGTTCAACAAAGTTCGGCGGCTCGACGGAGAAGGGACTGCCCTTAAAGAAGCGCACCTTCACGCTGTCATTCTCAACGATATAGGGGAGTGCATCCTCGACCTGATCGTGATTGAGCGGAAGCTGTTCGTAGCTCTCAACGTCCATGAAGTAATACAGCTCGCCGTCGGAATAGAGATATTGCATATCCTTCGTTTCGATCATTGCGCGGGGATATTTGTCCGTTGGGTTAAAACTGCGCTCAAGCACCGCGCCCGTCATAACATTCTTCAGCGTTGTGCGAACAAACGCCGATCCTTTTCCCGGCTTTACGTGCTGAAAATCGGCTATCGTCCAAACGTTGCCGTCTATCTCAACAGTAATGCCCTTGCGAAAATCGCCTGCCGTAATCATAAGTTAAGTCCTCCAATGTATTATTTATCAGTTAATCGAAAAGCATTCCTTCGATGAAGAAACCAGATTGATCTTGCCGTCCTCGGCAACCACACAGCAGTCCTCTATTCTGACTCCGCACTTGCCTTCAATATAGATTCCCGGTTCAATGGTTATGGTCATTCCGGGCTCGAAAGTATCCGTACTGCGAGTGGACGCCATGGGCGCTTCATGCACCTGCAGTCCAAAGCCGTGTCCAAGGCTGTGCCCAAAGCAATCGCCATAGCCCTTTGAAGCTATGTAGGAGCGCGCCACATCGTCCAGCTCCGAGCCGAGAATGCCCGCCCGCAGAGCGTTTAGCGCCCGCAGTTGGGCTTCCAAAACGATATCATAAATCTTTTTCGAGAAATCGTCAACCTCGCCAACGGCTATCGTGCGGGTCATATCCGAACAATACCCGTTATAGATGCAACCAAAGTCGAGAACGACAAGGTCGCCTTTTTGCAGGACGCGTTCGGAGGGAACGGCATGGCACATGGCGCCGTTCGGCCCGGAACCTACTATCGGGTCGAACGAGGGGCCCTCGCTTCCGAGTTTGGCGCAGATATACAGAAGCTCCGCCGCCACGCGCTTTTCGCTCATGCCCGGATGGATGGTATTGAGAAGCTCAATAAAAGCTTTATCAGCGATTGCCTGAGCCTTTTTTAACGACTCGATTTCATCCGCGGTCTTTATGATGCGAATGCGGTTCATCTCCTCCGAGAAAGGCGCAAGCTCGACCTGCAAGCCGCCCAGCAGCTGATAGGTCGAAAATGAAACCTCCGCGTCTTCAAAACCGACGCAGACACAATTATCCCTGGCGAGCAACTCCTTTATGGTGTCCACATATTGACCGCGGCCGACTTCAACAAGCGTGAACCTACCGTTCGTCTGTTCCTTTGCCTGGATCGTATACCTAAAATCGGTCAGCAAAAAAGCCTCGTCGCCGGTTATAACTAAGGTGGCGTCTTCGCTGGTAAAACCCGAAAAGTACCGGATATTGGTTTTTCCCGTAACAAGAACCGCGTTCAGGCCTTTCTTGTCCATTTGCTTGCGCAAACGTTCTATTCTGTCGTTCATCGCACTCTCCCGCATATTTTGATAGCATATTCTATCATGAATCGGCACGTGGGACAAGAGCCTTGATAAAAAACTTTTAAATGAAATAACAAAGGCAAAAAAAATGAAAACCCGGCAACCTGTTAGGCTACCGGGATAGCGGAGCTGTGCAAACTCCGGTTTGGAGCAGGTAACGGGGTTCGAACCCGTGATCTCAGCTTGGAAGGCTAATGTGTTACCACTACACCATACCTGCATCTGTCCTTATGACTGGTGCGGGCGAAGAGATTTGAACTCATACGCCTCTCGGCACCGGAACCTAAATCCGACGCGTCTGCCAATTCCGCCACGCCCGCATAAGGGTTACCCTTCAAAACTGCCTCGAATTGCGAATAGCAATTCGAGGCAATCGTCTGGTCTGGGTGAGAAGATTTGAACTTCCGGCCTCTTGAACCCCATTCAAGCACGC
>JAUNBM010000032.1 GCA_030527115.1 Clostridia bacterium | reverse complement strand
ACCGGCAAAAAGCCTGTTATTATGCCGTTTTTGCCGTTTGCTTGCAAAAGTCGGGTTATATCACAAGCATTTTGGCCTGTCAACGCATGATTTTGCAAACTTTTCGATATTCCGCGACTTTTTTATCGGGCAACGGACGAACTATGAATTTCTCTATATGCAGGCTCTCGTTTGCCCTGACATAATAGTCTGCGTCCGCAACCTCCGGAAATATCGCGCCGTGCTTCTTTTGGAGTTTTTCCATCGCTTTTTGAACCTCAGGGTTCACCTCGATGTACATACGCTTGACCTTGCTTCCGTGCTGAACCTGCAAAACCTGCTTCCGCACCCGCGCAAATATCGACTGCGCGGACAACACCTTGGAATCGCCGTGGCAGTAGGGACAGAGCGTTTGAAGCGTGTCGCCTATGCTTCTGCCCGTTTTTTTCCGCGTTAGCTCCACCAGCCCCAGATGCGTAAAGCCGAACACATGGGAGCGCGTGTGATCGTCCTTCATGGCGTTTTTCAAGGTTTGAAGCACGAGCTGACGGTTGCTCTCCTTCTCCATGTCGATAAAGTCCACGACTACGATTCCGCCTATGTCCCGAAGCCGGAGCTGTACGGCTATTTCGTTGGCGGCCTCGCAGTTGGTTGCGGTTATGGTCTTTTCAAGGTTGTCCTTGCCCACATACCTGCCGGTATTCACGTCGATAATCGTTAGCGCCTCGGTTCTATCTATAATCAGATAGCCCCCGCTCTTGAGCCAGACCTTTCTTGCAAGGGCGTTTTCAATCTTGGACTCGGTTTCATACCGCTCAAACAGGCTGTCGCTGTCCTTGAACAGGATTCGAGCCCTGAGCTTGGGCGCCATTAAATCGGCTATCTCCCTTAGCTCCTCATAGGCTTTGCGCTCGTTTACAAACAAGCGGTCTACGTCCTTCATCAGCAGATCCCGCACCGTTCTGAACAGGAGCGATTGCTCGGCATGCAAAAGCTTGGGCGCTTTGCCCCGCTTCGCCCGCTTTTCTATATCCGCATAGAGCTTCAAGAGGCTGTCGATATCCTCCGTAAACGCCTCCCTCGTCTTTCCCGATGAGGCGGTTCTCACGATTACGCCCTTGTCCTTTGGCTTAACATCGTTTAGAATCTTGCGGAGGCGGTTGCGCTCCTCCTCCTTTTCGATCCGGTGCGACACGCCGACATAATCAACCGTCGGCATAAGAACGAGCGACCGGCCCGCAAGCGTTATATGCGTCGTTACCCGCGCGCCCTTGGTGCCTATCGGATCCTTCGCCACCTGAACCATGATGTTCTGACCCGGCTTTAAGAGATCGTTGATCTTCCTGCTCTGGGGAATCTGCTCCAGCTTGTCAAATTGATCGCCCGGAAAGAATACGTCGCCCGCATAGAGAAAGGCGTTCTTCTCCAGCCCGATATCGACAAACGCCGCCTGCATCCCGGGAAGCACGTTTTGCACCTTTCCCAGATAGATGTTGCCCACCAGTCTTTCACTGCCCTCCTGCTCGACATACAGCTCAACAGGAGTTCCGTCCTCAACTACCGCAACGCGGGTTGTAAAGCCGCTTGCGTCCACCAAAATTTCTTTATTCATCTTAATCCTTCCTCAGGGAAGATACGGAAGGCTGTTTCCGCCCTCGAAGTACATTGCCGCACGATGCACCGTGATGAGCGGCTCCGGTTCAAAACCGTCGAGCGCCTTCAGGAGGAAGGGCTCAACCCTAAGGCCTCCCGCGGCGTTCAGCTCACCCAGAATATCAAACCGTACAACGGTTTCTCCGATCTTTTCCACATCTACCCTAAAAATCTTTGAACGAATGTCCACGGGTTTTATCCCGCCCTTCGTTTTTTTCAATATCAATATCTCCGGCTCCGCCATGATTTTTTCCACGGCTTCCCCGACCCTTTTTAGCTCCACGCCGCCCTCAAAACATACGTAGGCAAAATATCTCGCCTGCCGCACGTTCCTGCTCAGCGTCCCTATCGGAGCCTCGGAGTAAAAGGCGTTGGAAACCCAAAGCCCCGCAGGCGCGCAAGCGTTGACCCGCGCCTCAAAGTCTCCCGCTTCAACCCGCTCCTCAAGCCCAACCTCGAACCATTCGCAGTCGCTCGTGTGCCCGGTCGCAAGCGCGCTCGCAAACGAAAGGAGCGGGTGCGGATTGAACCCCTGCGAATAGGAAAGCGGAATCTGCGCACGTCTGAACGTTCGCTGAAGCGTCCGCTGCATATCCAGATGCGAAGCGTATGCGATAAGGCCGGCCTTATGATATGCGGCAATAATCTTCATAACTCTTACCAAAACAGCCGTTGCATTGATTTCTGCAATCGTCCGTAGTCTCCCCCTTCAGCGCTTTTTGGTACTCGCGTTTCAGATAGTCCTGCGTCACGACCACATCAATGTGCGCCCAGGGAAGCTCCTCCTCCAAATCGCGCTGACGATGCGCATATTCGCCCAGGGTCAGTCCGTTTTCTTCAAAAGCCTCAGCCCACATATCCGGCTTAAAATGCTCCGCCCAGGAATCAAACCTGCACCCCCTATTATAAGCGCTGATCACCACCTTGGCAAGCCTTTCGTCGCCACGGGAGAAGCAGGCTTCAAGCTCGGACAGCTTCGAGGGATGACAATGCAACTCCGCCCCGCGAACGCCCTTCATCGCCTCCTTCAAAACCCGTTGCTTCCTCACAATCTCGTCCAGCGTGCATTGCGGCGACCACTGAAACGGGGTAAAGGGCTTGGGCACGAAGGTGGCTACGGACACGGTAATCCGAAGCCCCTTGCTCCTTTTTTCGTGCGGGAGGGAATAATACACCCCAGATACCTTCCGCGCCAGCTCCGCTATCCCCCGAACGTCCTCGTCGGTCTCCGTTGGCAAGCCTATCATGAAATAGAGCTTAACGCCCGTCCAGCCCGCCTCAAACGCGTCCTTCACCGCCCTCAGAAGATCCGCCTCGGTAACGTTCTTGTTTATCACGTCGCGAAGCCTCTGCGTTCCGGCCTCAGGCGCAAACGTAAGCCCCGCCTTCCGCACCGACTGCATCTTCTCAAGATCGTCCTTTAAAACGGAATCTATCCTGAGCGAGGGAAGCGCCACCGAAACGCGCTGTTTTTCCATCCTGTCCATAACCTCGGGGAGCAACTCATGGAGCGCGGAATAGTCGCCCGTGGACAGGCTCAGCAACGAAACCTCGTCATACCCCGTGCAGTTCACCAGCTCCTGCGCCTGCTTTTGGAGCGTTTCCTTGGTGCGCTCCCTCACCGGCCTGTAAATATAGCCCGCCTGACAGAAGCGGCAACCGCGGGTACAGCCTCGCATCACCTCTATGGCAACCCGGTCATGCACTATGCCCATATGCGGCACGAGTTGCCTGCCCACATACGGAGCTTTGTCCAGATCCCTTACTATCCGCCGCCTTACCGGATTTTTGAGCTTGGGAACATATACGCCCTCGATCTTCGTCAGCTCCCATAAAAGCTCATCCCGGCTTTGCCCCAGTTCCTTGGCCCGGATAACCGCACGCATCAGCTCCACATCGGCTTCCTCGCCGTCGCCTATCACAACCGCATCCATAAACGGAGCTATCGGCTCAGGATTGACCGTGCAGGGTCCACCGCAAATTATCAGAGGCTCGTCCTCGGAACGCTCGTTGGAATAGAACGGGATGTTGCAAAGCTTCAGCATCGTTAAGATGTTGGTGTAGCACATCTCGTACAGCAGGGAAAACCCCACAACGTCGAAGTCCCGCAGGTTTCGCTTGGTTTCGAGCGAGAACAGCGGCAGTCCCGCCTTTGTAAGCTCCCGCTCCATATCCGGCCAGGGAGCATATGCGCGCTCGCAATAGACGTCCTCCATCTCGTTGAGAACGTGATAGAGTATCCGCGAACCCAGGTGCGACATACCTATCTCGTACACATCGGGAAAGCAGAGCGCAAAATGATACTTGGCGTCGGGCTTTTCAACCATGTTCCATTCTCCGCCCGTATATCGGGCAGGCTTCTCAACCCGATGCAAAAGCTTGTCCAAAAGGAGTTTGTCCAACCGTACCTCCATAATACCCCATTATGTTGTTATATTATCACAAATGCCCGCTTTGGTCAAATTTTAGTATGTCCTCAACGGTTGAGCGCGCCCCCAGCCGCCCTATCCCCCTTATCAAACTCCCCTCGTCCAGCTCGCCTACCGTGCGCATCCCGTCGTCCACTATCCTCAAAACCGTGTAATCCCTGCTCCGCATATTACTCAGCGCCTCCTTTGCGCTCATGAGCCTGTGCGCCGCGCTGTAACGAACATTCACCGCTTCCCCGCTCCGAAGCATAAGGCTTCTCTGCATCGCGCTTTCAAGCTGAACCTCAGGCTGAATCACCGCCTCCTTAGCCGCGGCAAGCACCAAAAAGCCGCCCATCATATACAGCATATAAGGCGGCGATAAAAACATCGTCATGTAAATCGCAAGCGCCAGCAGGGCGCAACCGATCCCTATTCCGAGCCATATCGTTACCGAACTCGCCGTCCGCTCCCTAAGCCTGATGCACAGCAGGCATTTGAGAAGCCTCCCTCCATCAAGCGGGTAAGCCGGCAACAGATTGATTGCCCCCAGTATCAGATTGTAGCTCAAAAACGCTTCCAGCCCGCGCTCCGCCGCCGGAAACAGCCGAATCACTATCATGCACAGCCCCGCCGCCACAAAGCTGCAAACAGGCCCCGCCATCGCGATGCACGCACGACTCCGGTTGGACGCGCTTTCCGTCCTCAGCTTCGCCTCCGCGCCAAAAGGATAGAGCGTAATTGAGCTGACATGACACATCAGCCGCCTCGCAGTTATCGCGTGCGCCCCCTCGTGCAGGCTCAGCGCGGTAATCGCCATCAGCATCTCATAGAGCTTGCCAAAAACGCAAGCGGCGGCTACAACTAAAAGCAGACCGAGGTGCAACCGCACCTCCGTCCGCCCCAACGAAAACAATCTCATCTCAGCCCCCGATATTTATGTTCAAATAGTCCGTCGGATCCTGAGGCTCCCCATCCTTCAGCACCTGCACATACAAACTCTTTCCCGCATTCACCGTTCCAAGCTCCTCGTTGGACTGGACTATCTGCCCTTTCACAACCCCCACGCTTTCAAAGCCATAGTATATGGACTCCAAACCCTCCGAGTGCATCAGCCGCACATACCTGCCGTACCGCGCATCCTCATCCACCGCGATAACCTCGCCGGTATGGCAGTTTCTCACCTCGCCGTTTTGCGCAGTAATCCTGAGCAACTGCCCGTCGCGCATCAGCTCTATTTCAGCGGCGGTTACCGGCGCGTTCCACTTGCCGTAAAGAAGCGCGGCTCCATCCGAGGCGTCCACAAACCTCAGCGTTCCCAGCGTTTCCTCCTCATCATCCTCGTCCTGCGAGGACGCGGCAGTCAGCCCATCGTCCTCCGCGGGCCGTTCCAGCCCCGCCGCCCTGAGAATCAACGCCAGCACAACCGCCGCCGCACACAGACCAATCTTTATCATCATGCTCTTGGTGTGCACCGTCAGCTCCTTCTTCTCCCGCTCCTCGGACGGCTTCCACCCCTCCGATACGGAAAAGCTCAAAGCTTTCCCGCCTTCGCTCCCAGAATACCTCTCCTTGACCTTGATGTTCTCAATTTTCATAATCACTCGCCTCCGTAGAATAAAATACGCCGGCGGGTTTTTCCTTATGCGTAGTAAAACGACGCTTTTTGTAATTTCTTCCACCGGAAAGTCGATGCAAAGCTTCACCAGCCGCTCTAAGACCGGAGGACAGTGCGTAAACTTCGATTTGCGGCCGCTCACGCGGAGGCGGTCGCTCACGCGGGAGACGCACTTTCTTCTTCGCGGGAAGAAGAAAGCTCCAAAGAAGAAGCGCATAGGATTAATATGAATAATTAGATAAGTTTATCCTCCCGCCATGCCCCAGACACGGGGCATGGCGGAGTGCTATTTGAGTATAGTTTTAAAAAGCAAACAAGTTTTATCCAAAAATCTTCCCGCCTTGCTCCATGTCCGGGGCAAGGCGGTGGTATTGACGTTATGTAGGGTTAAAAAATCCCTCTTGTATGTTTCTTTTTTGATACTTTTTTCTTTTCATAAAGAAAAAAGTAAATATCCCATAATCGGTTTACTCGATAACCGATGCTACGACGCCGGCGCCGACGGTTCTGCCGCCTTCTCTTATTGCGAAGCGCAGTCCCTGCTCGATTGCGATAGGCGTGATCAGCTTTATCGTCATCTTGATGTTGTCGCCCGGCATGACCATCTCTACGCCTTCCGGAAGCTCGATAGTTCCCGTAACGTCGGTCGTTCTGAAATAGAACTGCGGTCTGTAGCCCGGGAAGAACGGGGTGTGTCTGCCGCCCTCTTCCTTGGTAAGGACGTAAACCTCGGAGGTGAAGTGCGTGTGCGGCTTAATCGTGCCCGGCTTTGCCAAGACCTGTCCGCGCTCGATGTCCGTCCTCTGTACGCCCCTCAACAGCACGCCGATGTTGTCGCCTGCGATCGCCTGATCCAGAAGCTTTCTGAACATCTCGACGCCCGTGACGACCGTCGTTCTCGTCTCATCCGACAAACCGACGATTTCTACGGTTTCCTGTACCTTGATCGTTCCTCTCTCTACTCTGCCCGTTGCGACCGTGCCGCGTCCGGTTATTGAGAACACGTCCTCTACCGGCATCAAGAACGGCTTGTCGGAGGCGCGCTCCGGCGTCGGGATATAGCTGTCTACCGCGTCCATCAACTCGAAGATGCACTGGCACGCGGGGGTATCCTTCGCGACTGCGCCGTTCGTCAGCGCTTCAAGCGCCAACAGCGCCGAGCCCTGTACTATCGGGATATCGTCGCCCGGGAAATCGTAGCTCGAAAGCAGCTCCCTGATCTCCATCTCGACCAGCTCCAACAGCTCAGGATCGTCTACCTGATCCGTCTTGTTCATGAATACGATGATGTACGGCACGCCTACCTGCCTTGCAAGCAGGATATGCTCTCTCGTCTGCGGCATCGGGCCGTCAGCCGCCGAAACGACCAGAATCGCTCCGTCCATCTGCGCCGCACCCGTGATCATGTTCTTTACATAGTCCGCGTGGCCCGGGCAGTCTACGTGCGCATAGTGCCTCGAATCCGTCTCATACTCGACGTGCGCTGTGTTGATCGTGATTCCTCTCGCCTTCTCTTCCGGCGCCTTGTCTATCTCGTCATACCTCATTGCCGCCGCTTTTCCCTGCTGCGACAGCGCTATCGTGATCGCCGCCGTCAACGTCGTCTTGCCATGATCTACGTGCCCTATCGTTCCGATGTTTACGTGGGGCTTCGTCCTCTCAAATTTTGCCTTCGCCATTTCTGTTCTCCTTAAAATAATGGTTTAATTTCGTATTTGGAGCGGGTGATGGGAATCGAACCCACATAGCCAGCTTGGGAAGCTGGAGCTCTGCCACTGAGCTACACCCGCATACCTCCACGATAACGTCCCTATTTTACTGTTCTTTTTGAGAAATGTCAACATCTTATGGTATTTTTTCTGAATTCTTGCTAAGATTGCCCGCCTGTGCTATACTTTTTATGAAAAGGAGCTGTCTATGAAGCTGGGATTAAAAATCGGTCTTGCGGTATTTTTGTTTTTATGCGTTCTCGCGCTGGGCTATGTAGCGGTTTTTGTCGCTGAAAGCATGAGGCTGACGCTGATTCTGCTCGGCTGTGCCGCCTCAGTTGTGATAGCGGGGCTTGTTCTCGGAATAATTCTGTCGAGACCGCTGTGGTTGAAGCTTACATTCGGCTTCTTGGTGCTGGTGATTGCCGTAGCCGGCCTGTACGGCTATTTTTACGGCGCGGCGTTCATGTCCAACCTCAACGAGGGCAGCGTCGGAACCACCGCCCGCAACACCGCCTCCTCAACCCATGCTCCGATGCCAACGCTGGAATATGTTTCCGAGGCTCCGTCCGACGAGGAGTTTGACGTCGAAATCGACGATTACGTTCCCGCGCCGGACGCAACCCCGGTTCCCATATATGAGCAGGAGCCGACGGCTGAAAACATCGTTAACATCCTCATCCTTGGGCAGGACGCGGATCGTCTCTACTCCGGCTACGGGCGAAGCGACGTTATGCTTCTGGTTTCGTACAACCGTGTTGAGGGCACTATCAAGCTTTTGAGCTTCATGCGCGACACCTATGTTCCGATAGAGGGTTTCAGCTGGAACCGTTTGAACACCTGCCTGCGCTTCGGCGGCCCGGGTTTGATTATCAATACGCTGAACGAGCTGTTTGAGCTGGATATACAGAACTATGTCACCCTCGCATTCGACGAGTTTAAAACTCTGGTGGACAGCATCGGCGGCATTGATATTGAGCTGAGCCGGGCTGAGGCCAGGCACGCGGGGGCGAGCTGGGCCGGCGAGGGCGAAAAAACGCATCTGACCGGCGCTCAGGCTCTCAGATTCGTTCGCAACCGCAGTATCGGGCGCGGAGATTTCTCGCGCACCGACCGCCATCGCAGGTTTATGACGGCGCTGTACAGCCAAATCCGCGAGGACTTGAGCGTGGTTTCCCTTCTCAATCTAATCAATTTTTCTAAGGATTACGTTCGCACCAACCTATCGTTTTCCGATATAACCGAGCTGGGTCTGGAGCTACTGGACGGCCCCTCGATCAGCATCGAAACGGCAAGCATGCCCTTCGACGGCACTTGGAGTTATGCCCGCGTCAACGGCGCATCGGTGCTTCCCATTGATATCGACGCAAACCGTGATAAGATTCACGAATATCTGTACGGCGAGTAATTACTGTAATACCAGTCCGTCGCGGGTTAGCCGGTAGAGCGTATCGCAGACCTCGGTCAGATACTTTCTGTCGTGGCTGACGCTGATTATCGCGCCGCGAAACTCCGACAAAACTCCTCGTATTACAGGATTGGAGAGCGGGGAGAAATTTCTCGTCGGCTCATCCAGCACCAAAACCTGACGTTCTTTGAGCGCCATGTTGAGGAAATACAGCTTGGCGCGCTGGCCGCCCGACAATCTGCCGATTGGACTTGTCATCTCATCGCGGGTAAACTTCAAACTTCCGAGATAGGTTCTTGCCCGCGTAACCTCATCCTTGCTCCCCGAAGGCGCTAAAAACTCGACGGCGTTAATCCCCGTCGGGAGCTGTTCGAGATAGTTTTGCGGCATATAGAAGCACTCGAACCTGCCGCTTGCGCTTATGCTCCGCTCGATATGCCTGAGCAGGGTCGTTTTGCCCACTCCGTTATCCCCGAATATGCCGATATGCGCGCCGCCCCGCACCAAAAGCCGGATATCCTTGGCAAGCAGTCTGTCTCCGGCTCGCAATTCGGGCAGTTCGAGATTTAAAACCTCCTTTGCAGGCGGGATGAAGGTTTCGGGCAGCGACAGAAAGATGGGCTGTTCCATCACGGGAAGCTTCGTCATCTTCTGCTTCTCCTTTTCAAAGCGCGCGCCCATCGCCTTGACCGAGTGCATCTTCTTTTTGAGCAGTCTGCCGCCGGAGGGGTTGCCGCGCGATATGGTTCGCTGTTCGTGCTGAACCCGCTCGAATATCCTTTGATACCGCTCCATCCGCGCTTCAAACTGCGCCTTTTCCTTGCGCGCAAGCTGTTCCTGCCGCTTGAAGGACGACCGGCGCTCATCTATATACGCCCGATAAGGAAGATGCGCGACCGTATGCCGGCACTCCTTCTTGGTATGGAGTTGCTCAAGATGGATAACCATGTCCGCAACGTTCTCTATCAGGGTTTCATCGTGGGAGACGAACAAAACGGCCTGCGGACAGGCGGCAAGAAAATCCTCCAGCCACATCAGCGTCTGCAGGTCGATATCATTCGTGGGCTCGTCGAGCAGAAGCACGTCGGGCTCGTCGAGCAGGAGGCGCACGAGCTGAAGCTTAACCTTTTCGCCGCCCGACAGCGTTTCGAGCGGGCGCGTTTCAAACCGGAGGTCTAAATCCAGCCCCAGCTCCTCCATAAGTCCGGCAAGCCGCCTTTGCGTCTCCGCCGAAAAAGCGAGATAGTCCGCCACGCTTTTTTTAGCGTCCGCCTCCGGCAACTGTTGGGGGAGATAGCCGAGCCGGTTTCCGTTTAGCAAAAAATCTCCGCTGCACTCCGCATAGGAATCTATGCTCTGCGGCTCAAATATGCAGCGGAGGAGGGTACTCTTGCCGTTCCCCTCCTCCCCGATAATTACAGCCTTTTCGCCGTCGTTCAGCGTAAAAGAAAGCTTGCTCGTCAGCGCTCTGCCGTTTATCCTCTGTATTATCGTTAAGTCCCTTACCTGTATCACCCCAGCGCGCTCCTAAGCCTCTCCGCCGACTTCGCTATATACAGCCTCAGCGCAATGCCGGCTATCAGATACAGGCCGGAGGTCACATAGCAAAGCCAGGAGATTCCGGCGGACAAGGATATGGCTATCGGAATCAGCGTTCCCGCCATGCCGCACAGCATCAAAATCAGCACCGGCGCGCCGGACTTAACCACTTCCACCTCGTTTTTCCAATCGAAGCGGTTGTTCTTCAGGTTTATCCACAGTCCAAGCACCGTGAAAAAGTAGATGAGCGGCATCAGCAACGCAATAATCTGCAATGCGACTATCGCCGGCAAACCGAGCGTAATCGTTATGGTTACCGTGGCAATCAGCGCCGTTGGAACCGGCAGCGTCAGCCCGACCAGAATCTTGCTCCTCAGCCAGTCGTTAGCGCGAATCGGCAGGTGCTTGCTGAGCCACAGCGTCTTGCCCTCGATGGAGATGCTTGCGCAAGTGGACGACGACATTCCAAACAGCCACGCCATAACGCTCGCCAGTACCGGAGCAAAGAAGCTTTGATAATCTTGAAGCATCGTTACAATCGGCTGTAAGGTATTTTTGCCGAAGAAGGCAACGTAGAGGATGCCCAAAACCAGCAATATGGACGAAAACCCTGTGTTTACAAAGTATAGGGTGCTGGAGGTATACTGCTTCCACTCTCGCATATACAGGGCGCGCAATTTACCGCGGCCCTCAAGCCGCTTCAGGTTGAAGCTTCGATTTCGGTAGACCGCCTGCATCCTCGTGCAAAGCGGCTTGAAAAAGCCCATGACGAAGGCGCCGAACAGCCCACCGCACAGCAAGGAAACTCCGATAAGGATGAGTTCGCCCTGAATATTCCCGTCGTGGAGCGCTTCCGCAAACATAATTGAAAGCGGATAGATGCCGCCCAGCCTGTCGGAAAACACCTTGGCAATATCGGACATATTTTCGGAGACGCTGTTCATCGTGAACGCTAAAACCATTACCAGCAGAACGAAAAGCATCTGGGACGCCGTGTTCAGCGCGTTTTTATACTTGAACTTGGAAAGCGCGGCGGACACGAGCGTGCCTATCAGCCCTCCGACCGCCAGCGGAATCAGGGGGACGAACAGGGTCAGCAGAATCAGGTTGGGATAGAATATGAAAGGGGGGTTTTCGTATATCCCGTAGATGACGCCCGCCGGAATTAGAAACGCCGCCGCATACAGCAGATCGAGCAGGTAAAACGAAATAAGCCTGGACAGCGCAATGGTTCTCGTCGAAACCGGCAGGCTCATCATTAGGTCGTAGTCGCCAAAGACATATAATACCGTTTTTGCGCGGGCGATGGCGGAAAACAGCGTTAAAACCGTGGTCGCAAGCATCATAGTGGAGAGCAACATCTCCATCATGCCAAGCGGCTTGAAGCCCTCCGCCATAATATAGCTGTAGAAGAACGACATTGCCACCATCAGCACCGATGCAACGAGCATTATGGTGAAGTTGCTCTGCGGCTTCCTCTTGCGCCCGGACGATGCGCGGCTCGACGCCGACCGTGAAAACAGCGCGGAAAGCTGTAGTTTTACTAAGATTGCAAGCTTCTTCATTTGTCGGCAAGCTCCAAAAAGAGATCCTCCAGCGAGCTGTCGCCCCGAACCGCGTCCATATCCCCGGTGACCGCGAGCTTGCCCTGCTTGATTATCGCAACCTTATTGCAGAGCTTCTCGGCAACCTCTAAAACATGGGTGGAGAAGAAGATTGCCGCCCCGCCCCGAACCATATCCTGCATGATGGTTTTGAGGGTATGCGAGGCTTTCGGATCGAGCCCCACGAAGGGCTCGTCGAGCAACAGAAGCTTTGGCGAATGCACCAGCGCGCCAATCAGCGCCACCTTCTGCTTCATTCCATGCGACATCGAGCCGAGCAGGTCGCCGAGGTTGCCGGTTATTTCAAAAGCGTCCCCGAACTCACGGATTCGCTGGTTTCGCGCTTCCGTGGAAACGCCGTAAATATCGGCTACAAAGTTTAGATACTTCACCCCGGTCAGATGCTCGTACAGATCCGGATTGTCCGGAATATAGCTCAAAACCTGCTTGCAGGCGAGCGCGTCGTGGCGCAACGATTTTCCGTCGATATGGATTTCGCCTTCCGAAAAGTCCAGTATGCCGGCGATACAGCGCAGGGTAGTCGTCTTGCCCGCCCCGTTATGCCCGATAAAGCCGAATATGTCGCCCGCCATAACGTGCAGGCTCAAGTCCGAAACCGCCGGAACCGCGCCTCCGTAGGACTTAGTTAAATGTTCGATTTTCAGCATGGCGCTCTCCTTCTTTTTTTCTTTAGATTATATTATCATTGCGCTCCGTTTGCAAGGGCGAATCCGTCCGGCTTACTGCGGTTCAGAACCTTTCCGCGCCGCCTGCTTCATCCTCAGCTCCTTGGACAGAATCTTCTTGCGCATTCTGATGCTCTTGGGGGTGAGTTCCACAAGCTCATCGTCGGCTATGAATTCCAAACATTGTTCGAGCGTGAACACCGTCGCCGGAGTGAGCCGCAACGCCTCGTCCGAGCCGCTGGCGCGCATATTCGTAACGTGCTTCTTCTTGCAGACATTGACGACTATATCCTCCGCTCTGGCGCATTCGCCAACCACCTGTCCCTCATATACCGGAACTCCCGCTCCCACGAACATCCTGCCGCGCTCCTGCGCATAGAACAGCCCGTAGGAGGAGGTTTGCCCCGTCTCGTGGTTTATCAGCGAACCCGTCTTGCGCTCCTCTATCGCCCCCTTATACGGAGCGTAGCCGTAAAACAGATGGTTCATCACGCCGTTGCCCTTGGTGTCGGTTAAAAGCTCGCTCCTGTAGCCCATAAGCCCCCGCGAAGGGATCAAAAACTTTAGCCGCACGGAATTTTCACCGAGGGATTGCATATCGGTAAGCTCCGCCTTGCGCCCTCCGAGCTTGTCCATGACCGCGCCGACAAATTCCTGCGGCACATCAATCGTAAGCTCCTCTATCGGTTCGCTGATCTGGCCGCCCTCGTCCCGCTTCAATATAACCCTGGGCTTGGAGACCGAAAACTCATAGCCCTCCCGCCGCATCGTCTCAATCAGGATTGAAAGATGCAGTTCGCCCCGTCCGCAGACCTTGAAGGTGTCGGTCGAATCGGTTTCCTCCACGCGCATCGAAACATTCGTTTTCACCTCGTTGAACAAACGCTCGCGGAGGTTGCGGCTCGTTACAAACTTTCCCTCCTTGCCTGCAAACGGGCTGTCGTTCACCGAGAACAGCATCGAAACGGTAGGCTCGTCGATATGGACGAACGGGAGCGGCTCAATGCAGGCCGGATCGCACGCCGTCTCACCGACGTTCAAATCCTCCACCCCCGCCACGCAAACTATATCGCCCGCTTCAACCTGCTCGACCTCGATGCGTTGCAAGCCCTCGAAGCGGTAAAGGCGCGTTATCTTCGTCAGCCTCTCGCGGTTCTGCGCTCCGCCGCAAAGCGTTATCGGTTGCAACCGCTTAGCCGTGCCGCGCTCAATCCGCCCTATGCCTATTTTGCCGACATACTCATCATAATCAATCGTCGAAAACAGGATTTGGAGCGGAGCTTCCCTGTCCTGCTCCGGCGCGGGGATCGTTGAGAGTATCGTGTCGAACATCGGTCGCATATCGTCCTGAAGCTCGTCCGGCTCCATGCCCGAGCGCCCGTCCCTTGCGGACGCATAGACTATCGGGAAATCGAGCTGTTCCGCCGAAGCTCCGAGTTCGATGAACAGCTCCAGGGTTTCGTCCACAACCTCATAGGGACGCGCGTCCGGACGATCCACCTTATTCACCACAACTATCGGAATCTTGTTCAGCTCCAGCGCCTTGCGCAAAACGAAGCGCGTTTGCGGCATACAGCCCTCGAAAGCGTCCACGAGCAGCAAAACCCCGTCCACCATCTGCAAGATGCGCTCGACCTCGCCGCCGAAGTCGGCGTGTCCCGGGGTATCCACTATGTTTATGCGCGTGTCATTATAGGTGACTGCGGTATTCTTGGACAGAATCGTTATCCCGCGCTCGCGCTCCAAATCGTTGGAATCCATGATTCGATCCACCGAAAGCTCGCTCCGGCGCAAAACTCCGGCGCTCCTCAAAAGCTGATCGACTAAGGTTGTTTTGCCGTGATCGACATGGGCAATTATCGCAATGTTTCTTATATCCATATTAACCTCTTTTCCTAAGCGCCACATTATACAACACTTTTCTTTTCGGTGCAAGTATGCTATAATTCTATCATGGAAGATTTGTTTGAAAAGGATGTAAAACGTCAGGCTCCGCTCGCGGATCGTATGCGACCCGATACCCTGGAGCGCTTCGTTGGGCAAAAGCATATCGTGGGCGAGGGCAAGCTGCTTCGCAGGGCAATTCTGACCGACAGCCTGCAGTCCTCGATATTCTTCGGCCCGCCCGGAACCGGAAAGACGACGCTGGCGAACATCGTTGCCAAAACCACCGGCGCAAACTTCGTCAGGCTGAACGCCGTAAGCGCCGGAGTCAAGGAGCTTAGGACGATAGTGGCAACCGCCGAACAGGAGCTGAAGCTCTTTCACCGGCCAACCTATCTTCTGCTGGACGAATGCCACCGCTGGTCGAAGGCGCAGTCGGACAGCCTGCTTCCCGCCCTTGAGAGTGGAATAATCCGCTTTATCGGCTCGACTACCGAGAACCCGCTCATATCCATGACCGGCGCTATCGTTTCCCGATGCCGGCTGTTTCAATTCTATCCGCTAACCGCCGAGGATATCGAGCAGGGCATAAATAATGCGCTTACCGACAGGGAGCGCGGCTTTGGCGACCGGAATATAAGCATCGACAACGATGCGATGGACGTTTTTATAGCCATGAGCAACGGCGACCTTCGCACCGCGCTGAACGCCCTGGAGCTGGCGGTATTGACGACCGAGGCGAGCGAAGGACTCATCCATATAACCCGTGAAATAGCTTCCGAATCGGCTCAGCGCAAGGTTATCGCCTGCGACGAGCAACTGTTTTACGATATGCTCTCCGCCTTCTGCAAGAGCCTCCGCGGCGGCGATTCCGACGCGGCTATAGCCTGGTTTTCCCGGCTGATTACCGCCGGTTGCGATCCGCGCATAATCGCCAGGCGGCTGATTGCGCACGCCAGCGAGGATATCGGGCTTGCCAATCCGCAGGCCATGGTGCAAGCGGTGACCGCGGCTACGGCGCTGGAGCATATAGGCCTGCCCGAGGCGAGGCTTCCCCTCGTTCAAGCGATAATCTTCCTCTGCGAGTCCCCTAAGTCCAACAGCGTCGTTATGGCGCTCGACGCGGCTTTTTCGGACGCCGAGGGCGGAATCTACGAGCCGGTTCCCATTCATCTGCGCGACACCTCGTTCTACGGCGCTCAGCGCCTCGGACACGGGAAGGGCTATAAGTACCCGCATAACTATCCCGCGCACTGGGTCAGCCAGCAATATATGCCCACGGAGCTTCTCGGCAGGAAATACTATGCGCCGAGCGATCAGGGGCAGGAGGCGAAGATAAAGGAGAACCACGAAAAGCGCGAAGCCTTAAGAAAGGAACTCGGCCTCGAGCCTAAGAGTTGATTCCGCTGACAAATCGGGCGGAATTTTAAGCAAAAATAAACGCCGGGCTAAGCTCATCGGGCTCGCTCGGCGTTTGGCTTATTCAGTTCATCGCTAAACGAAGCTCAGTCCTCGCAACCGCAGTCGCAACCCTCGCCGCATTCTTCGCAGCCACAGTCACAGCCCAAGCCCCATTCGCCGCTCTCAAACCGCGCTTCAACGATCTTGGAAAGCTCCTCCATCTTGTCGTCATCGGCAGGCAGAAATTCCTCCATATCGCCGTTGACGACGATCTTCATTATATAAACCTCCAGCCGCTCATCGTCGTCGATCGGCTCGGCGTCCACCATAACGGCGTACTCCTCTCCCTCATGATCGAAATAGTCTATTACTTCGAGTTCAAATTCGTCTCCATCATCGTCGGAAAACACAACGAGATCTCTTTCTTCTTCCATACTCTTAACTCCTTTCATATGTGCAACCATTGTAACCTATATTGTTGCACTTTTCAAGGATAAGTTGCAAACAAAAAAAGTTTTAGCTTTTCACAAAAAAAATTAGAAAACCCCTTGTAATCTTGATTCAAACGCGGTATATTTAAGGGGAAAGAGGGAAGAACATGGATTTTACGTTTTACAAGAGGCTCGCGAGCGCGCTTGCATCGCAGTTTGGCAAGAACTGCGAGGTCGTCGTGCATGATTTAACCGCAGGCGACCATGAAAAAACGATAGTCGCCATCGAAAACGGTCATGTGTCCCATCGGCATATCGGCGACGGGCCTTCCCGCATCGTTTTGGAGGCCCTGCAACAGAAGGATCAGAGCAAGCTTCAGGACGAGTCCGGCTATCTTTTAAAGACGCATGACGGCAGGATACTAAAGTCGTCCACCGTCTATATCCGCGACGAGAACGACAATGTTTGCGGCATCTTCGCGATAAACTACGATATAACCGAGTTGCTCATGGCGGAAAAAGCGATAGATTCCCTGCTCAATCACAAGAACGAGCCGAAGATTCCCGAGCGGATTCCCCAGAATGTCAACGATCTTTTGGACGATCTGATCGAACAGTCGGTGGCGGTCGCGGGCAAGCCCGTAGCGCTAATGACCAAGGACGACAAGATAAAGGCCATCCAGTTTTTAAATACGCACGGAGCCTTCTTAGTAACCCGAAGCGGCGACAAGGTGTCAAAATACTTTGGCATCAGCAAATATACCCTGTACTCTTATATCGACGCAAAATCAGAAAACGGAAAGGAAACACAAGAAAATGGATTTTGAAGCAATCAAAAAGTCCGCTGAGGCATATCTGCCTCAAATGACCAAGTTTCTGCGCGACCTTATCGCCATCCCGAGCGAAAGCTGTGAGGAGGAGGGCGTAGTCAAGCGCACGATCGAGGAAATGAAGGCTCTGGGCTTCGACCGCGCCGAGATCGACCCTGAGGGCAACGCCCTCGGCTATATGGGGCACGGCAAGCGAATCATCGCCTTTGACGGCCACATTGATACCGTCGGCGTCGGCAACATCGAGAACTGGAACTTCGATCCCTATGCGGGCTTCGAGACCGACTCGGTGATCGGCGGCAGAGGCGGTTCGGATCAGGAGGGCGGCGTTGTTTCCGCCGTCTATGGCGCAAAGATTATGAAGGATCTCAACCTCATCCCCGACGATGTAACCATCCTCGTCGTCGCCTCCGTCCAGGAGGAGGACTGCGACGGCCTGTGCTGGCAGTACATTCACAAGGAGGACGGAATCACCCCCGAATTCGTCGTTTCGACCGAGCCCACCGACGGCGGCATCTATCGCGGCCATCGCGGCAGAATGGAAATCCGCGTGGACGTCCGCGGCATCTCCTGCCACGGCTCCGCTCCGGAGCGCGGCGAAAACGCTATCTATAAGATGGCGGACATCCTTCAGGAGGTTCGCGCCCTTAACGAGAACGGGGCGGGCGAAAGCGACGAGATCAAGGGTCTTGTCAAGATGCTGGATCCCGAATTCAATCCCGATCATTATGAGGACGCCCGTTTCCTCGGCAGAGGAACCGTTACGGTTTCCCAGATATTCTACACCTCTCCGTCGCGCTGTGCCGTCGCTGACTCCTGCGCCGTATCGCTGGATCGCCGCATGACCGCCGGCGAGACCTGGGAATCCTGCCTCGACGAGATTCGCGCTTTGCCCGCGGTTAAGAAGTACGACGCGAAAGTTTCGATGTATATGTACGACAGGCCCGCGTGGACGGGGCTCGTATACGAAACCGAGTGCTATTTCCCGACATGGATCAACAAGGAGACCGCGCCGCACGTTAAGGCGATGGCGGACGCGCACAAGGCTCTCTATGGCGACAAGCGCATGGGCCATCCCGACACCATGCATCTTAGGAATCGTCCGCTCATCGACAAGTGGACATTCTCAACCAACGGCGTTTCAATCCAGGGCAGGTATGGCATCCCCTGCGTCGGCTTCGGCCCCGGCGCGGAGTCTCAGGCGCACGCGCCCAATGAGATCACCTGGAAGGAAGACCTCGTAAGATGCGCCGCCGTCTACGCCGCAACCCCGATGCTTTATATCAATCAAAAATAAGGAGACAGACTATGAGCAATGTAAAGAAGTATACCGATAAGCTGGATCAGCTGAACTTTGAGAAGATGTACAACGGCGACTTTTTCCTGACTTGGGAAAAGACCGACGACGAGATCGCCGCCGTGTTTACGGTAGCGGATGCGCTACGCCATCTTCGCGAGAACAACGTTTCGACCAAAATCTTCGACAGCGGCCTGGGAATCTCCCTGTTCCGCGACAATTCGACCCGCACCCGTTTCTCCTTCGCCTCCGCCTGCAATCTGCTCGGGCTTGAGGTTCAGGATCTCGACGAGGGCAAGAGCCAGATAGCTCACGGCGAAACCGTCCGTGAAACCGCCAACATGATATCCTTCATGGCGGACGCAATCGGAATCCGCGACGATATGTACATCGGCAAGGGCAACGCCTATATGCACGAGGTCGTTGACGCGGTAACGATGGGCAACCGCGACGGCGTATTGGAGCAGAAGCCCACCCTTGTCAACCTCCAATGCGATATCGACCATCCGACTCAGTGCATGGCGGATATGCTCCATTGCATCCATACCCTCGGCGGAAGCGATGATCTCGACGAGGCCATCAAAAACCTCAAGGGCAAGAAGGTGGCTATGACCTGGGCTTACAGCCCCTCCTATGGCAAGCCGCTGTCGGTTCCTCAGGGCGTGGTTGGGCTCTTTACCCGCTTTGGCATGGACGTGACCCTCGCCTATCCCGAGGGCTATGAAATCATGGACGAGGTCGTGGAGGTTGCAAAGGAGAACTGCAAGAAGAGCGGCGCGAAGTTTGAAATCACCAACGATATGGCGGAAGCCTTCAAAGACGCCGACATCGTTTATCCGAAGTCCTGGGCTCCCTTTAAGGCGATGGAGGAGCGCACCGAGCTGTATGGCAAGGGCGATTCCGAGGGCATAAAGGCGCTGGAGAAGCGGTTGCTCGCGCAAAACGCCAACCACAAGGATTGGGAATGCACCGAGGAGATGATGCAACTCACCAAGGATGGCAAGGCGCTGTATCTGCATTGCCTGCCCGCCGATATCACCGACGTCAGCTGTGAAGCCGGCGAAGTTGCCGCAAGCGTCTTTGACCGCTATCGCGACCCGCTGTATAAGCAGGCTTCGTTCAAGCCCTATATCATCGCCGCGATGATCTTCCTCGCCAAGGTTAAAAACCCGCAGGAGAAGCTCAAGGAGCTTGAAGCCAAAGCCATGCCCCGCCATAACGGCTGATTAAAGGAACTTAACGCCCATAGTTTGGGCGAAGCCCGATAATAACAGCGCCGCCTTGTCCCCCGTCCGGGGCAGAGCGGCGCTGTCAGGTTTCTTTTTTAATTCGAATTCCGCTTTCCAATAAAGCTCCGCAATAAAAACGGGGCGGGGATATTATCCTTCCGGAGCGACAGTCCCGCCGCTTTTCGCCCTTTGCACCACGAGTCTGCCGCGCGCATTAGGACGGTTTGTTCCGTCTGCGCGGCGTTTTATCCGGAAAGCGTCTGCGGGTTTCGTTTGAAATTCTGCCTGTCTGCCGCGAGCTTGTAAGCTCTATATTCAATATCGTATCGGCGGAAACATTAAAGAGCTTGCACAGGACTGTCAGATGCCTTATCGGAAGCTCGTTTGCGCCACGCTCATAGCGCGCATACATCGTTTGAGAGGTGCCCAGAATCTCAGCCACCTGTTTCTGCGTCAAATCGTTATCTTCCCGCAGATCTCTCAAATGCTCATAATAAACCTTCATCTTCAGCAACCTTCTTACCCCTGAATAATTTTATACAGTAAAGGAATTTACTATTGACATTAGTAAATATGTTTACTATAATTAACGTGTAAAAGAGAATTTACACAAAAGGAAGGAGCATATCATGAAAAGACTACTGACAATCTTTTTAACCCTGTTGCTTACGGTGTCGCTGTTGCCCGCAGGTCTCGCTATTGCAGAAACCGAGGGCGACTACGAGTACACCGTAGAAAACGGCGAAGCCACCATTACCCGCTACACCGGCGCGGGCGGCGATATTACAATCCCCTCCACGCTCGGCGGTTATCCGGTGACAAGCATAGGCGATGAAGCGTTCTGGGGTTGCAGATCGCTGACCTCGGTTACCATCGGAAACGGAGTCACCAGTATAGGCGATTATGCGTTCTATCACTGCACCTCGCTTGCCTCGGTTACCATCGGAAACGGAGTCACCAGCATAGGCGAGTGGGCGTTCACTTTCTGCTCCTCGCTGACCTCGGTTGAAGTGGAGTCAAACAACCCCAGTTATATGGATATTGACGGGGTCTTATTCAACAAGAATGGCACAACCTTGATTAAGTATCCCGAGGGCAAGACTGCTTCAAGTTATACCATACCAGCCGGAGTCACCAGCATAGGCGATTCGGCGTTCGATCAGTGCGACTCGCTGACTTCCGTAGTCATCCCCGATTCGGTCATAAGCATAGGCTACGCAGCGTTCCAATCCTGTGACTCGCTGACCTCGGTTACCATCCCCAATAGCGTAACCAGTATAGGAGGCTGGGCGTTTAATCTTTGCGACTCGCTTACTTCTATCGAAATTCCTGCCAGCGTAACCTTCATTGGTGAGAGCCCGCTATCGCAATGTGATCGGCTTACTTCCATTGAGGTTGCGGAGAATAATCCTAACTATAAGGATGTGAACGGGGTGCTGTTTGATAAAGCAGGCTCAGTCTTAATTCAGTACCCTGCGGGTAAACCGGAAACAGAGTATACTGTGCCAAACGGAGTAGTAAGCATAGGCACTTGGGCATTTTTCGGATGCGATTACCTGGCCTCGGGGACCATTCCAAATAGCGT
>JAUNBM010000031.1 GCA_030527115.1 Clostridia bacterium | reverse complement strand
GACGCCTGTTTTTTTCACCCCCCGCATCCCAATGCTATGTGTAAAATCCTGAAACCCGTGCGATTAGCCGAAGGGGAATGCAGGCGCATTTTTTGCCTCGTTCTGCTTCAAAGCCTTTTTGCTTTTAAGATGTTGTAGCATCTGAAAACAAAATTAAAATGTGATGAATTTTCACATTTTCCTCTAATTTTTGTTTCCTTTTTTCGCCTAAATTGTTAAATGTCTGTAATTGGCTTGCATAAATGTGGGGGATATGTTAGTATGAGGAGAAAAATTAAGGAGGAAATAGACTAATGAAAAAATTTGTATCTGGTTTCTTAGCGCTGGTATTGGCGCTTTGCCTGATCCCTGTGGCGGCAATCGCGGATACTCCCGATTACTATCTCGCCGCAGATCAGGGCTATGAGAACAGCTTCACAAAGGACGCCAGCGGCAATCTGATCTTCAATTTGGTTTTGAGTGATCTCGGCGACCTTCTTATCAGCTCGCTGGAGTTTGATATCCAATGGGACAATACCAAGCTGGAGCTTGTCGGCGCAACCACAAATCCGCTGACCAGCAGGAATGCTTTGGGCTCCGCTACTTCAGTCAATCCCGAAATCAATGTTGACGCCGCGATGCCCGCTACAAGCGAAGTGTACTACGCTGTGGCTTCGGGCATGGGCTCGTGGTTCGATGAGTCGCTCAACAATGTAGTTTTGGCGCTGCAGTTCCAGGTGAAGGATGGCGTTGCGGACGGCGAACAGATAGACATTAAATTCACCAAGTTCGCTATATCGCTGGTCGATCAGGCCCAGACCGTCATTGACCTTACCGCCAGCACCGTAGCCGGTATCGATGGTTACATAATTGCCGGAAGCGCGCCCGTTGTCGGAGCTGACAAGACGGCCCTGCAAGCGCTGTATAATGAGAAGAAGGCGCTGTTTGACTCGGCGGTTATGTCATCTAACCCCGATACGCTCGCCAACGGCACAGTTTACCTTTCGGCTGCCGACTATGCTGCCGACAGCCTGGCTCTTGCCGCTGCGCTTGCCGTGCTGAACGATCAAAACGCCACCCAGGAGCAGGTTGACGCGGCTTACACCGCCCTCAATACCAACTTCAAGAATCCCTCCACCGTTGTGGTAGATACGACCAGGTTGGCATTGGCGATAACCTATGCGCAGGAATTCATCGCTTCCAATGATTTTGACGAGTGCTCCGACGCCCTGCAGAAGGAATGGACCGACGCTCTGACCGCCGCGCTGGTTATCTTCAACAATACGGCGCATACCCAGAAGCAGTGCGACGATATGGCCACGTCGATTTATGCCCTCGATAAGACCGGTGAGGATTTGACCGTGCTGGTGTTCGCCGGAATAACCATGCTCGCCGTTCTTGCCCTCGGCTTTGCCGTTGTGCGCCGCAGATACAACTAACAGCAAGCGATAGTATAATAGAGATTGGGGGAGCCATTCGCGATGCGGGTGGCTCCCTGCAAATTATCGCTTTCAATTCTGGTCTCGAATAAAAGCCGCTTGATTTGCAGGGAGAGCTGTGCTACACTAAATCATATATATGAGGAGAGCAAAATGGCGGCGTATTTATTGATTTGTAACCCCATAGCGGGCAACGGAGCGGCAAAAGACGCCATAGTTCAGGCGCAGAGCCTGCTCGATGAAGCCGGAGCGGATTACCAGCTCAGATACTCGGAGTATCCGGGGCATACGGTTCTTCTGGCGGAACAGGCGGTAAGCGAGGGGCACGGCTGTATAGTGGCGGTCGGCGGCGACGGGACTGTTCGAGAGGTGGCCTTGGCGCTGATAGGGACGCAGATTCCGCTGGGAATCATCCCTTGCGGGACGGGAAACGACTATGTGCGGCCGCTCGGCATTCCCCGCGACATCGAAAAGGCGGTGGATATTCTGCTCCACGGAAAAAAACGGCAGGTGGATGCAGGCAAGGCGAACGGACAGCTCTTTATCAATGTTGCCGGCTTCGGGTTTGACGTTGACGTTTTGGACAGCACCGAGATCTTTAAGCGGAAGTACAAGCACGGCAACTTGGCTTATCTGCGCGGACTTTTGCACGCGCTTTCAAAGCTTAGGCTTCGTAAGACGCATATCACCCTGCCCGACCGCGAGATGGACAGCAATGTTTTGATAATCGCTATCGGAAACGGGACGCATTTCGGCGGGGGAATGAAGATAACTCCGGAAGCCGATCCCTCGGACGGGTTGCTGGACGTTTGCATAGCTCACGATGTGAGCAAGTTTACGGTTCTGCGGGTGCTTCCGCAACTGCTCAAGGGGACGCATCTGAAAAGCAAGTATGTGACTTATTTCAGAACCGAGTCCATCGAGGCGCGTTGCGAACCGGTTTCGAGAATCGAGGTTGACGGTGAGGTTATGGAGGGAACGCCCATCTCCATTGAGATAATAAAGAATGCTATGACAGTAATGGTGGGAACGGATGCCTAAAAGATACGGCGGACAACTGAATATCGGCAGAATCGTTGCGGTTCTTGCGGTGGGACTTGCCGTTATCGGCGGGGCGATAGCGATGGTCGTTCTTCTGTTCGGAAACAGGGATATCAAGCTCGTTTCCGAGCGGCTTTCGTTGCCTGCGCAGGCGGACTATCGCGTTAGGGACGGCTCGATCTCCTATGTTGCCGACAATACCCTCAATCTGTACGACGCGGAGAGCGGAAAGAGCCGTCAGCTGCCCCTGAACGCCGAGATCGACGGATACGCCGTTCGCGACGATGTGGTAGTCGTTCACGACGGGGGAATGGTTCATATCGAGAACGCCGAGGCGGTTACGCTGATCGGCACCGCCCGCGAAGTTCGCATGGGCAAGGACTATGTTGCGGTGTTGCGCACCGGAGGGCAGGGGTCGGACAGCATCGTGGTATTCGATTACAACGCCCAGGTGGCGGGCGAAGTTCTGGATTTTTCGGACAGCAAGGTTACGAATTTCGGCTTCTACACCGATAACGGGCGGGAATTGCTTTGGATTATTTCGGTGGAGACGGAGCAGAACACTCCGGTTACGACGGTCAAGATGTTCGATTATGGCGCGGGCGGGACGATATCCTACCTGTCGCCGTTTTACGATCAGTTTGTGGAGACGCTGTATTTCACCGACGACAGCATCTTTGTGGTGGGAACGCAGGACATAGTGCGCTATTCGATAACCGGAGGCAGGGAGAAGTACCGGGTTGGCATCTATGGAAACAAGGTTTTGGATATGACCGCGTCCGAGGGCACCGCCAGCTTCTTGCTCGCGCCGCGGGAGGACGAACCGTTCTATCACCTGCGCCTTCTAAGGATTGCCGAGGCCGACGACGCCTTGTCCTCCTGGAGGCATATTACTCTGACCGAGCCCATAGTCAACGCCTTTTTGCAGGGAGGATATATAAAGATAGTCGCGGAGGAGAACGTTTATATCTATACCTATGCGGGGCGCAATCCCGCAACGCTCCCGCTCGAAGGCTCAGCCTATGAAGCTTATAAGCTGACCGATACATACTTCGTTTATTTTACTGAGGACGGCTTGTACCGGGCGCAGACGAGATAAGGAATAAGGAAAACTGATGGTTGACTTTCTGATACTACTCATATTGGGACTGGCGGTTCTCGCGGGCTATTACCGCGGGGTCGTTTATTCTGCGATCAGCCTGGGAGTTACCGTCCTCTCCTTCTTTTTGGCGCTTCTATGCATCCCGATGCTCACCGGCAGTTTTAAGAACCGGGAGACGATATATCCGATGATGGTTTACTACTTTGAGGGCTATGAGTATATCAACGAGACCAGCGTGGAGATGGTTCATTATCAGGCGTCCCAGGTTACGGAGGAGGAGATAGACCTCATAGTGGCGAACGCCGATATGCCCATACCGCTGGACAGGGCGATAAAGAACAACGTTCTGAATCTCGAATACGAAAGCATGAGTATATATACGCTCGGGGATTATTTTAACCAGACCGTAGTCGACGTTGTAATAAATATCCTCTCGTTGCTGATCCTGTTTGCCATAATCCGGCTATTGCTGGGCTTTGCCCTGCATCTTATAGATTACAGCGTCGGGGGGCTTCCGGTTTTGCAACGGTTCGACGCTCCGATATCGCTGGGCGTGGGCTTTTTGCAGGGGACGGTACTCGTTTTTATCCTGTTTATGCTGGTACCGGTCATCCTTTCCGTTGTGCCCCAGCTTGCGGAGTATGTAGAGGAGTCGGCGTTGGGACGGTTTTTCTACCATGCGAATCCGTTTTTGAGAATGATTCCCAGCAGTTGATTTTGAGAAAATTTCCGCAGAGTTGTAATTTCCGCGTGACAATTCTGACACAAGTAAGTTATACTATAAGAAAAGCAGGTTCCGAGGCGGAAGGAGGAGAGAAGTGGACGGAATATTAAGCACGCTGTGGAGCGGCTTAAAGCTCTTTGATTGGCACGATGCGCTGGACATCGTGATAATCACCATACTCATTTATAAGCTGATAATGTGGACGAAGGAGACGCGGGCATTTGAGGTTATAAAGGGCGTCGGACTCTTGTTCGTGTTCTCCATCCTGAGCCGCCTGCTCCAAACGACGACCCTGAGCTGGATATTGGATTCGATTTTGCAGTCCGGTTCGATTATCGTCGTTCTGTTCATCCTGTTTCAGCCCGAGATACGAAGGGTTTTGGAAAAGCTCGGCCGGAGCGGCAAACAGCTCGGCAGAACTATCGTGGACGCCGGCAACGTAAGCGGGAACGAAATTGTGCGGGATCTCCAGCGGACGCTCTTGCATCTGTCCAAACGGCGGGTCGGGGCGCTTTTGGTCTTTGAGCAGAAGACGGGGCTGGGCGATATAGTGCCGACAGGGACGCGGCTGGACGCGCACCTTTCGGGGGCGCTGATTGAGAATATCTTTGAGCCCAATACTCCGTTGCACGACGGAGCCGTGATAATCCGCGGGCAGACAATCGTGGCGGCAAGCTGTTTTTTGCCCCTGTCCGACGACTATGAGATTTCCCGCGAGCTGGGCACCCGTCACAGGGCGGCGCTCGGGGTGTCCACGGTCTCCGACTGCCTCGTGCTTGTCGTATCCGAGGAGACGGGAGCCATCTCGCTCGCGCGGGACGGCAAACTCGTGCGCTATTTGGATGCTAAGGCCTTGCAGGACGTTCTGGAGAGCCTCTTTGTCAAGCAGAGCAACGTGTTTGCCTGGATAAAGCCCAAGAAGAAGAATAAGAACGGAGGAAAAGCAAAATGAGCAAGGGCAGTCAGTTTTTCCGTTCAGTTTTAAAGGCGCTGAAGAATTTTGCAACGCGAAATATCGGCATAAAGATAGTCGCGCTCCTGTTTGCGGCGCTGTTGTGGGGCTATATTATGGCGGATCTCAATCCCATACAGCCCAAAACCGTTTCCGACGTTAAGATCACCCTGGAGGGAACGAACGATCTGTTGAGCAGAAACCTTATAGTCGTGGATTCGGAAACCGGAACCGCGAGGGTCACGATAAACAGCAACATCAATAATCACAGCAGTTTAAATGCCAACCGCGTGCTTTGCGTTGCCAGCGTCGCCACGATAAACGAGGCGGGAACCTATGAGCTTATGCTGGACGCCACGGTTCAAAACGATCTCGGAACGGTCGATTCGGTCTCGCCTTCGACCGTGACGGTCGAGGTGGATAATCTGGTCTCCAAAAATATCCCGGTGCGGCTGACGCTCGCCGGGGACGTTGCCGAGGGCTACGAGATAGTTTCGCAGACGATATCCAACTCCATCATCGTGGAGGGGGCGGAGCGCTATATCGCGCCTATCGCGTGGGCTGAAGCCGTTGTGGACGTAAGCGGAATGACCTCGGATTTTGAGAGCGCGGTCACGGTTTCTTTCTATGACCGGGCGGGCGAGAGCCTGGAGGTGATAACCCGTTCGAGCGACGAGCCCAGCGTCGTGGTTCAGCTTGGAATCCTTGCCGTCAAGGAGGACGTTCCGATCCGGCTGGTTCTTTCCGAATACGATGAATACTATTACGAGGTTATCTCAAGCATCACCTTCGATACCGTCGATCTGCTGGGCGATAAGGACATACTCGACTCGATAGATTATATTACGACCGTCGAGGTTCCGATTACCGAGGATATGCTGGATTCCACGGTGACGCGAAACTACAACCTTAATATACCTGATGGAGTACAGCTCCGGGCGGGTCAGCAGAGGAGCGTTGGCGTAACGATAACGGTCAAGGACGCTGAGGACGAGATGGAGGTTGAAATCCCGATTGAGTCCGTGGGGCTGGATAAGGATATTATGCTGTCCACAGATTCCCCAACCTATATAACCATCATGGTCAAGGGTAAGGTCAGGGAGCTTGAACAGCTCGTGGTGAGCGACTTTACCGCGATAGCCGATTTCACCGGGCGCGGAGTCGGAACGCATGAGATTGTCGTTACCGCCGAATACGGCGGCAAGCTGGAGATTGTGCTTGTCCGGGACACGGAGAGGTGCAGTTTCACGCTGGTTAGCTATGCCGAATAGCGCGATATGACAAAGCGCTTACTTATACGAAATTTAAGACTGCCGCTTGACTCCAAGGAGGAGGAATTCTCCGGGCTGTTCGAGCGGCAGCTTTCCTTACCCGCGGGAACGATATTGTCGCTGAGGCTCGTAAGACAGTCGATAGACGCCAGAAAGAAGAATGCCGTTTGCTTCTCCGTCCATATTGAGGCGGAGATGGAAGAAAAAGCGGCGCTCAGGCTGATTGGGGCAGGGCTGGCGGAGGAGGCTCTGCGCGAGGAAGGGACGGAGCTTGTTCACGGAAACGAGCGCCAGCGGGGGCGTATAGTTGTTGCCGGACTGGGGCCCTGCGGGCTCTTTGCCGCCCGGTTGCTTGCGGCGGAGGGATACCGGCCGCTCGTTATCGAGAGGGGCAAGCCGGTTTCGGAGCGGGTTTCGGACGTTGAGCGGTATTGGAGAAGCGGGGAGTTGAACCCGCACAGCAACGTAGCCTTCGGAGAGGGCGGAGCGGGAACCTTCTCCGACGGAAAGCTGACGACGCGAATCAAGGACAGGAGAATCGACAGGGTTTTAAGGGGGCTTATTGATTGCGGGGCGCCAAAGGAGATAGCCTATCTTGCCCGACCGCATATAGGAACGGACAGGCTGAGGAGCGTGGTTTTTAATCTTAGGCGGCAAATAGAGGAGCTCGGCGGGGAGGTTCGCTTTTCAAGCAGGCTGTGCGACGTGCAGATAAGCGACGGCAAGCTGACCCATATAGTTATCGAAGCGGGCGGCGAGAAGGAACGAATCGAGTGCTGTGCGCTCCTGCTTGCAATCGGACAGGGAGCGCGGGATACCTATGAGATGCTCTATGACCGGGGACTGTGGATGCAAGCGAAGCCGTTTGCCGCCGGGGTGCGCGTCGAGCATCCGCAGATACTGATAAACCGGGCGCAGTATGGGGAGTTTTTCGACCGTCCGCGGCTGGGAGCGGCGTCCTATGCGCTTACGGGAAAGAGCGGGGACAGGGGAGTATACACCTTCTGTATGTGCCCCGGAGGAAGGGTTATCGCCTCGGCTTCGGGGGAGGAGCAAGTCGTTACAAACGGGATGAGCGACTATGCGCGGGACGGCAAAAACGCGAATGCGGCTATCGTGGTTCAGGTTCGGCCGGAGGACTGCGGGGCTTCGCCGCTGGACGGATTAAGGTTTCTAAACAGGCTTGAGAGGAGCGCGTATCAGCTCGGCGGCGGAGGCGGGACGGCTCCTGCCAGCACCGTGGAGGCCTATTTGGCGGGGCGGCGGTGCAAGCGGTTTTTGGAGGTCAGCCCAACCTATCTGCCGGGAGTTCGGGGCGAGCATCTCGAAACCTGCCTGCCCGACTTTATCAACGCCGGGATAAGGGAGGGAATCCGGCAGTTTTCCAGACAGCTTCGCGGCTTCGATATGCCCGAAGCGGTGCTGACGGCGGTTGAGAGCCGGACAAGCGCGCCGCTGAGAATCGTTCGCGGGGAGGATATGGAATCGCCCTCGGCGCATGGAATCTATCCGCTCGGCGAGGGAGCGGGGTATGCCGGAGGGATCGTTTCCGCCGCCGTGGACGGCCTGAAGGGGGCGGAGGCGGTTATCGCGAGATTTAGCGAAAAACCCTAAATTAGTCTTGAAACTGACAATATATGATGGTATATTAAAAAAAGGGATCACAATATTTTTTTAGGAGGATAGCATGATGGCGGATATTTTCGGAGGATTCGGAAGTCTTATCAAAGGTTTGTCGGGGTTTATGCCGCAGGATGATCCTGAGGTTAAGCTCATGAATGCCAAAACGAGCCTGGCTGATTTGCAAAAGGAACAGAACGACGTTTATGCTCAGATCGGCAAGCGCGCCCTGCAACAGTATGGGAACGGATTTTGCACCGACCTGTCCGCTAAGCTTGAGCGGATAGCGGCGGAGATGCAGGAGCTTCAGCAACAGATTGCAGCCGCCGAGGCCGAGAAGCAGAAGAAGGAGGCCGCGGAGAAGGAGGCGGCGGAGAAGGCGACCTGTCCCAACTGCGGAACGCGCAACCCGGACGGGCTGAAGTTCTGCCAGGAATGCGGCGCGAGGCTCGGAATAGTCACGAAGATCACCTGCCCGCGTTGCGGCACGGTTAACGAAGCGGGAACGCGCTTCTGCGGCGAGTGCGGCAACCGCCTCGGAGAATAGCGATGGCGACCTACAAAAAGCCCTGCCTGCATTGCGGACAGCTCATCGACGGGGCGGCGAGCTTCTGCCCAAGCTGTGGAAGCCGGAGTCCGTTCGGCTACCTTTGCCCGAAGTGCAAGGCGAGGATAGACAAGACCCAGCGCGCCTGCGTGAGTTGCGGCCGCCTGCTCTATATCGAGTGCCCGCATTGCAAGCAGCCGACCTTTGTTCAGGACAGCTGTGAGCGCTGTGGCAAGAGCCTTATGAAGCAATGCAGAAATAAACGCTGTTTGGATATGCAGTTCTTTGAAAACAAGACCTGCACCTCCTGCGGCAAAAAGCTTTAAAACTTAGGAGCGATACTATGAAAGCATTTACCAGAAACTATTATGACAATTCGACGGAAGCGGGCTTCCAGTTCACCTTCTATTGCGATCATTGCAACGACGGCTACAAGTCGAGCTTCATGGAGTCCTCGACCTATAAGAAACAAAAGCGTATGCGCGGCTTGTCCACGGGCGCGAGCATCCTGGGCAATCTGATCGGCGGACAGGCGCGCAATATAGGCTATGCCGCCGAACGGAGCGGGAATGTGCTGTCCGAAAAGTTTTCCGGCCAGAGCCCCGAATGGCACAAGGAGCATCAGCACGCCTTTGAGATGGCGCAAAACGAGGCGCAACAGCATTTCCACCGCTGTCATTCCTGCGCCAAATGGGTTTGCGACGCCTGCTTTAACGAGGAGGAGGGGCTGTGCGTGGACTGCGCCCCGCGCCAGGATATATATGTGGCGAAGGCGAGAAGCGATGCGATGCGCCGCAACATCGACGAGGCCGCAGAGACCGCTACGGTTTGGAAGGGAAAGCTGGAAAGCAAGACTACCACCTGTCCGGTTTGCGGAAAGCCCGCGGGAAGCGGCAAGTTTTGCAACAACTGCGGCGCGCCGATGGCGATGAATCAATGCCCGTCCTGCGGCGCAACGAACCCGCAGGGCACGAAGTTCTGCCGCGAGTGCGGTTCTCCGATGGCGGCACCTCAGCCGCCGCGGCCGGTGGTCTGCCCGAACTGCCAGACGACGGTCGAGCCGGGGGTGAAATTCTGCGGCAACTGCGGAACCAAGGTGCTGTAAGTTGGAAACCGCGGCATTTGAGTATTTTGAGCGAGCCCCGCTGATCCATGTGGATATGTCGGAAGCGATAAAGCGGGGACGCGCAAAGGTATTGTACGCCGGTAGCGACGGCGTACTTTTGCACAATGAGAAGAAGGGGAATTATCTGCTTTCGAGCGTCAGCTACCGGGCGGCGGCTAAGCTCTGCGAACTGATCGAGGGCGATTGCGTGGTCGTGCGGGGCGAGGGCGCGAAGGAGGCGGTGCAAAGCGAGCTGGGCTTTGAGCTAGGCAAGCCCTGTTTTCAATGCGCTTATTTAAAAACGGAGCGCCTCGCGGTCGAGCGGGAGGAGGATATCCGTCCCTTGCGCCGCGAGCATATAGAAGAGGTGCTGAAGCACTACCGCTTGGTTGGTGAGCCCGCCTATATCGAGGGCAGGATCGACGCGGGCGAGATGTTCGGGCTGTTTGATAGGGCGACTGGCGGGTTGATGGGCTTTGCCGGCCTGCATGACGACGGGTCGGGAGGTATGCTGGAGATCTTCCCCGAATATCGCAGGCGCGGACTGGGCTTGCAGTTGGAGCGGTATTTGGTGAATTTTCAGCTCGACAAGGGCTATGTTCCCTACGGTCATATCTATGTCGACAACGAACAGTCGCTGAATCTGCAAAGAAAGCTCGGAATGGAGATCTCCGCCGAGACTTTAAACTGGGCATTCATCGGAAGATGAGCGCCGACGCGGGGCGGGCGGATTGAAGCCCCGCCCCGATGCCGCGATATGCGCATCTTTGCATTTGCATATGGCTTTGGGATGTAGTATAATATTCTGATGAAACGGTTGATGATGCGGATCAGGCCGATTCGCATACTGCCATTCGGCTTTATGCTGATCATACTGCTCGGCGCCGGGCTTCTCTGCTTGCCTGCGGCAAACAATTCGGGTGAGGGACTGCCCTTTTTGGACGCGCTTTTCACCGCCACCTCCGCGACCTGCGTAACCGGACTGGTGGTTTTTGATACGGCAACGCAGTTCTCCCATTTTGGACAGGCGATAATTCTATTTCTGATACAGATCGGCGGGCTGGGCTTTATGACCATGGCCGCCGGCTTGTTCATGATGGTTCGCAAGCAGGTCTCCCTGTACGAGCGCATGACGCTCATGGAGGGCCTGGGCGAAAACAAGATGACCGGGCTTCGTCAGATAGCCGCAACGGCGGGAAAGGTTACGCTCGTCTCCGAGACGGCGGGAGCCGCCCTGCTTGCGGTGCGGTTCATCCCCAAGTTCGGCTTTTGGGAGGGGCTTTGGAAGGCCGTGTTTCACAGCATTTCGGCGTTCTGCAATGCGGGCTTCGATATTTTGGGAACGGGCGCTTCGTTTGAGCAGGGATATTTGGGCGACCCGCTCGTAAACTTTACCCTGATGGCGCTGATTATCACGGGCGGGCTGGGCTTTGCCGTCGTGGTGAATATGTTGAGCGAGCGGCCCAAACGCTGGAGACTGCATACGCGCATGGCGCTCAAGGCGACGCTGGCGCTGATTGCTGTGGGTTGGGGCCTGTTTTTGCTGTTCGAGTGGAATCACGCCTATGACGGGCTGAGCTTTTCAAATAAGCTGATGGCGGGCCTGTTTCAATCGGTTACGTTGCGCACCGCGGGCTTCTCAACCGTGCCGCAGATGGCGCTGACCGAGGCCTCGCGGTTTATCAGCGTCATTTGGATGCTGATTGGAGGCTCGCCGGCGGGCACGGCGGGCGGAATTAAAACGACGACGGTTATCGTGCTGTTCCTGGCTGTTAAGGCGATGATGAGGAACCGGCAGGAGGTAACGACGAATTGCCGGAGGATAAATAACCAGCTCATACTTCGTGCGCTGTCGCTTCTGGTGTTTGCCGTAAGCCTCGTTTTTGCCTCGGTGTTGCTCGCCTCCCTGTTTGAGAGCGGCAATTCGAGCTTTGGACTGCTCGACATAATGTTCGAGATGGCGAGCGCGCTGGGAACCGTGGGACTCACGAGCGGGCTGACGGCGGCGGCTTCGACGGGAACCCGCCTGCTCATCATCGCCCTTATGTTTGCGGGCAGGGTTGGCATGATAACGATAGCCCTGTCATTTACAAGGCAGAAGAAGGAGGCGCAACTGCGCTACCCCGACGAGGACGTACCCATAGGATAGGAGAAGGAACGATGGCAAAGAGTTTTTTGGTAATAGGACTTGGACGATTCGGAAGCTCAACGGCGATTACGCTGTCTAAGCTCGGCAACGAGGTGATGGCGGTCGACAGGCAGATGAGCTATGTAAACGCGATTAAGGATCAGGTCATGAACGTCGCCCAATGCGATATGACTAATGAGACGGTGGTAAAGAGCATGGGCGTGAACGAGTTTGACGCGGTGATAATCGCGGTCGGAAGCGATATCCGCGCATCGGTGCTGACAACGGTGCTGTGCGCCGAACACGGCGCGAAGCATATCATTTGCAAGGCGCAGGACGAACTCCATGCGAAGCTGTTGCAGAAGGTGGGCGCGACAAAGGTCGTTTTGCCGGAGCATGCCGCGGGGGAGCGGCTTGCCAAATCGCTCGATATGGAGAGCGTTTTGGATTTTTTGAACCTATCTGAGAATCATAGTATAAACGAGATGATGGTTCCCGAGTCCTGGATTGGAAAGACGCTGGGCGGCGTGAACGTGCGGAAGAACTACGAAGTCTCCGTGTTTGCGATTCGCAGGAACAACGAGCTGATGATCTCGCTGTCCGCCGAAACCGAATTTTGCGCGGGGGATATAATAGTTGTCGTTGGGGAGAACAAGCGTCTCGAGCGGATTGCCAAGCTTTAAGGAGGCTCTATGAAGAAACTTGCGCTGATAATGGGGATAATGCTGACCCTCTGCGGCTGTGGGCTGTTTTCGGGCGAGACGGCGAGCCCCGCGCCGACCGCCGAGCAGACGGAGGTTTCGCCGTCCACGCCAACTCCGGTTCCCACCCTTGCGCCGACGCCGACGCCTGAGCCCAAGGTATATGTTTCGGTGGAAAACGAGCAGTTCGCCTCCGAGCTTTCGGAACGCGGCCTGTCCAATACCACTCCGGATTTGAGCTATGAGGGCAGAAAGATAGTGGTGCTTCAGGGCGAGGGACTGATTCAGGCGCGGCTGGAGTATATGCTTGCGGCGGGCGCGGAGGTGATAGTCTGCGGCGGAGAAAGCGCCGTTTCGGAGGGGGTGACGCTCATACCATACGAGCCTTCAACGACCGCGCAGGAGCTGATCGACGCCTGCTTGAGCTACCCTCCGCACGATACTCCCGTGAGGCTTTTGGGTATGTTTGAGACCGAGGACAGCGAGCTAAAGACGCTGTGGAACGAGCGCGTTGACGAGGGGAAGATTTTGGTCAAGGGCGTGTACTATGCGACGGACGAGGAGCAGACGGCGGAGGAATGGCTTGCCGATATGCTCGATCAATATGTCGAGGGGATGCTGGACGCGATTCTCTGCGAGACGGAGGAGCAGGCGATAGCGGCGGCAAGCGCGCTGGTTGAGGCGCAACGCAAGGATCTGCTGGAGGTGTTTGCCCTGGAGTTCTTTGGGGATTATCGAAGCTTCGAGCCCTATCTCGCGGGCTGGATAGACGTGGATTGGGCAACGGCGGCGGATTCGGCTTTTGCGGCGGTCAGCGCGCTGATTGAAGGCGGCGAGGCGGGGGAGCTTCGAGCCTATTCTGATTTTGTCCGGCTTCCTTACGCCTCGTAGAATGGGTTTTATAATTGCCCGCCGAGCTTCAGGCTTTGCGGGCTTTTTTTAATTTACCGGCAAAAGCCTGAACGCGGGGCGGAGGAAAATGGGAGCGGCGAAAAACAGCCCGCTTTGCTATTCGCGGCGCAACGCTTCGATTGGATTGAGGTTTGCCGCTTTTACGGCGGGAATCGCGCCGAAGAAGATTCCGATAACAAAGGAGAATACTATTGCCAGGGCTATGATGTACCAGCTTATGAAGATCGGCACCTGCGAGAGCCTGGAGACGAGGAAGGCGAGCCCCACGCCTGCCAAAACGCCCAATATGCCGCCGATGCAGGTGAGGACGCCCGCCTCGGTGAGAAACTGGAAGGAGATCCTGCGCTTTCTTGCGCCGAGGGCTTTTTTCAGCCCGATTTCCGGGGTGCGCTCGGTTACGGAGACGAGCATGATATTCATAACGCCGATGCCGCCGACGAGCAGGGAGATGCTCGCAATCCAGATGAGCTGGCGGTTGGTGGAGCCGGAAAGCTCCTGAAGCTGTTTTGCCTGCTCGAGCAAATCCTCGCTCTTGTAGCTGACGTCGCCGGTAGTGACGAATTTGGAGTTTAGAATCTCCGAGGACTGTCTGCCCGCCTCGGTCATGCTGTCGGTGCCCCTTGCGCGAACGACGAGGGAGATGGGTTCGTCGTAGCGAAAGACGACGGGCCAGGTGGTCATCGGAATCATAACCTTGCCTCCCGAACGGTCGGTATAGGTATAGTAGTCCTCGATGGAGTTTATCACGGGCTGAAACTCCTTGGACTGGGTGAACTCTCCGACGACCGTATAGGGCTCGCCGTTGATTTCGATGGCCTTGCCTATCGGGTTTTCGCCCGAAAAGAGGGTTTCGGAAACGGTCCGGTCGATCAGGGCGACCTTGCGGAAGGTGGAAAAGTCGCTCTCGATAAAGCCCCTGCCGCCCCTTATAACATAGCCGTACACATCGAGATAATTATCGTCCACGCCGAAAACCGTCCCCTGATTGAGACCGGAAGCGCCGTACCAGATGATGCCATAGGCGTCGCGGCGATAGAAAACGGAGGCGGCTTCGACCTCGGCAACGGCGTTGATTTCGTCCAGGATGCTCTCATCCAGAACCGGAACGTATTCGGGAACGGGTTGATAGGCGGGCTCGAAAGCATAATCGCCCTGATAGAGCCGGATTTCAACGGCGTTGTTGCCCGCGCCGATAAGGTTCTCCTTGATCTGCTCGTTGGTGCCGAGTATGGTTGAGGAAATGGCTATAATGGAAGCTATGCCTATGATGATGCCGAGCATGGTGAGCATACTGCGGAGCTTGTGCGATCTGATGCCGTCAAAGGCTTCTCTAAAATTCTCCAACATTTTGCTGCCTCCTCAATACATATAATAGTAGGGTTCGTTTTCGGCAAGCTCATAGGGCGCTCCGTCCCGGCAATGCTTGTCGTAGGGGAAGGCTATATAGTCCTCGGAGGTTAGGTTGCAGTCGATCAGCTCCACATAGGAGTCAACCCGCTTCCCGGTGGTGACGGTCTCCTGCCGGAGTACGCCATCGCGAACGACGAAGATGCAGTCGCGGCCGTCGATTTCCCGAATGAAGGCGCTGTTTAAAAAGATCATCCCCTGCTCCGAAAGCGGCTCGAACGAGCTGAATTCAATATACTCCCCGATGTTGAGGGTTAAGTCGTCCAAGACCTCCAGGACTATCATATAGCCCGACGAGTTGGGACTTCCGTTCGTACTGTAATTGGTCGAGATGGGCATGGTTCCGACTTCGAGAACCTGCGCCGTCACCTCGGTTCCCGAATCGTAGGAGAAGCCCTCCAGAATGGTTCCCTCGGGGTATTGGGACAGCTCGCTTTCACCGATGACGCAACTTATGTGACAGCCGCTACCGCCCCTGACTTCGAGGACGACGTCGCCTGTGGACAAGCCCGCGGGGTCTTTAGCGTTGGTAACTACTCCGTCAATGGAGCTGTAAACTATGCCGTCCATGCCGTTAAGCTCCAGCTTTAGAATATCGTGGGAGAGCTGACGGTATCTCAGCTCCTTTTCGCGAATCTTTGCGGCAACCTGGCGGGCATATTCCTCGCGCTCGGCGCGGCTCATTCCGCCGCCGCCCCCGATCTCCGGAGTGGGGGACGAGGAGGGGTCGAGGGTTTCGGTCGGCTCAGGCGTAGGCGTTGGGCTGGGGGAAGGCGTTGGCGAGGAGAAGGGGGTTGGACTGGGGCTTGCCGCCTTCACAAAGAAGGCGCAACTCCCGTCGGGGGAAAAGCTTATGCTTGCCGTAAAGGCGTTTGCGCTGAGGCTTACATAGACCGGTTCAAGCTTTTGCTGGGCGGCTTGGGAATGGACGGTGAAAAAGCCCTCGGGAACATAGGTGTTCGCGGCAAAGTCAAAGACGAGGGGCGATTCCTGGCTTCCGTCGCCGGAGATTGGGGTTTGGAAGTTCGGGGTCTTAGCCGTGGTTTCGGGCATGAGAACGGAAAAGCTCAGCAGGCCGTCGGGCTTCACATAAAGCTCAATCTTGCGTTGGGAGTCGATAACCAGACGGGCAAAAACCGTTGCCGCGCGCTCTATGGCAAGCTCCTTCATATCCGCCAAAAAGGAGGCGGAGACGGGTTCGGAGTCGGATATCGAATAGGTGTAGGGGTTGGCAACGGTTCCGTCGCCGCCGGTGGGCAGGGACAGATCGGCAAGCCCTCTTAAAGAGAGGCGGGCGTGGCGGGGCGCGGTTTGCGCCGAGACGCCTGAGGTTTGCGAGGAGGCGGAGGGCGAGGGGGTGGCGAGCGAGGACTCAAAATCCTGTCGGGCATAGCGCTTATACTCGATGTAATCGTCCAAAAGCTCGTTGTAGAGCTTCTCGCGCTCAAGCTTCTTTTCGTCCAGCGTTATGGCGTCGAGGGTTGCATCGTAGCGGAGCAGAGGATCGCCGATGGAAACGGCGTCGCCTTGAGCTACAAACACCTCCAAAACGGTGCGCTCCCCGTCGTGATAGATGGTTTGGGCGGTATCGGAGGAAACGGTTCCGTATAAATAGCTCTGGTAGGGCATATAGCTCAGCATCCAGTTGCCCGCAGGTTGAACCTCCACCGGAGTTTTGCCGGAGAAATGCGCGTAGGCGAAGATGCCTCCGCCAAGGAGCGCAAGACAGATAAGGATTATGATGAGGGTTTTCAGCCATTTCTTCATTGTACTTCCCCTTTCAGCCTGCCGTCATAGATATAAAGGATCTGTTCGGCGCGTTGGGCAACGGCGGCTTCATGCGTTATCATCACGATAGTCATTCCGCTGTCGTGAAGCGTGTCGAAGATGTCCATTATCTGCTGGCCGGAGCGGCTGTCGAGCGCGCCGGTCGGCTCGTCTGCGAGGAGCAGGGCGGGACGGGTGCAGATGGCTCTTGCAATGGCAACGCGCTGGCATTGGCCGCCGGACAGCTGGGTTGGGAAAAAGTCCATCCTGTCCTCAAGCCCGACAAGCCTCAGGGCTTCCTCCGCCCGCGCCTTGCGCTCCCGCTTTGGAACGTCGCCGTAAAGCAGGGGGAGGGCGACGTTCTCCCAGGCTCTGCGCCTTTGCATGAGATGGAAGGTTTGAAACACGAAGCCTATTTTCCGGTTGCGTATCAGCGCCATCTTCGCATCGGAGGCGTTGGAGTTGTTCTTGCCTTCAAAGAGATATTCGCCGGAGGTGGGCGAGTCGAGATAGCCTAAGATGTTCATCAGCGTGGACTTGCCCGAGCCGGATGGCCCCATGATGGCAAGATAGTCGCCTTCAGCCACGTTCAGGTTGATATCGTGCAACACGGGCACGCGCTGTTCGCCCTGGACGTATTCCTTCTCGATATTTCTAAGCTCAGCTATCATCTCAACCTCCGATTATAATCGACTCGGGAACGCCGCTCTCCTCCGGGAATAAGTTGTCGCCGGAAGGCTCCTCGTCTGCCGGAGCGTACTGCGTTTCGGAGACGGGCATACCCACCGCAACGTTGTCGTCGGGGAAGGCTATGCGGTCGGTCAGGCTGAGGTTGCCGAGAATCTCATAGGAGGCGGAATCGGGATAGTATTCGCCGACGGTAATCTCCCGCTTTTCGATTTTACCCGCGGAATCGGCGGCATAGACGAAGTATGCGCCATCCTCCACGATGATATAATGCTCCGCGAGGCTAAGCGCCGCCGCTGGTTCTGGTATCGAGGGCTCGATCAAAACGTGCTGACCCATGAGCAGGCCGGAGGTATCGTCGAGCGCCACATAGAAGGCGTATTTGCTACTGCTTTCGCCGTCGCTGCCGTAGTAGTAGGAGGACGAGCCGGAGCTTTGGGTTTCCTCGGTATTTATAAGGTAGATGGAGCCGGTATAGGTTACGTTTTGATCGAGCCGGGAGCGCACCACGACCTCCATGCCCTCATAGAGGGAATGAACGCTCTGTTCGCTCACCGTTCCCTTGACGCAGTAATCGTTGCCGGCGACTATCGTAATATAGGCGTCGCTCCCCTGCTCCGAGCCGTAGCCATAGTAGGCGTAGGGATCGTTGCTTGAATCGCTTTTTACGGAGCGGACGATGCCGCTAACGGGTGAAAAAACCGTGCCGTTCTCAAGCGCGCTTTTCATCTGCTCGGCCTGCTTTTGCTTCTCCGAAAGCTCATATTCGCTTTTCTTTACGGTGAGCTGAACGGTTTGAAGTTCAAGCGTCAGTTCGTATTTCTGCGATTCCCTTGCCCGTTCGATACGTGTCTCCAGGGAAGTAATCTCCTCGCGGCTGGCGATGAGCGTATTTTCAACGCCTGTGATATCGAGCAAGAGCTGTTCATAGGAGAGCGCCAGACTGTCCACATCATAGGCGAACAGCGGAGTTCCGATCTTCACCGTGTCTCCGGCGGAAACGAAGCACTCCTTGACGGCAAGCTCGCCCTCCGGATTTATCTCCACCTGCTCCCGCGCCTCAACTATGCCGGAATAGCGGTTGGTGAGCCCCGCGCTTGCCGCGCCGGTTATCTCGGCAACGGATTGAACATACACGGTGTTTTGGGAATCCTCGTTCGCAAACCATCGGTTGTAGGCATAGTAGCCTCCGCACGCTACAAGCAACAAAACAAGAACTGTGATGACGGGAACGATAGCCTTACGCTTCTTCTTCATACAATTAAGCCTCCAATTCCGCCGAGACGGCGCTTAAGTCTATTTTAAGCCTTTAGTTCCGTATGTCAAGCACGGAAATAAAGCCCTTCTTTTAAGACTCCTTTAAGAAACACCTTGCGGGAGGAGCGGAGGTTGCACAGATGAAAACTTTTCTTGATTTTTAAGCCCCGATGGGCTATGATTTTTACAAAGGAAAGGTAAGATGCGGCTGTACGACTTGATTGAACCTTATACCACGATAGCCATCGTCGGAATGTGCAAAAACGCCGGCAAGACGACGGTTTTAAATGCGATGCTCGACGAGCTGAAGCTTCACGGGGTAAGGGTTGCGCTTACCTCCGTGGGCAGGGACGGGGAGCGGGTGGATTTGGTGACCCAAACGCCCAAGCCCCAGATATTCGTTGAGGCGGGAACGCTCGTGGCGACCGCCGAGGGGCTTTTAAAAAAGTGCGATTGCAGCCGGGAGATTTGCGACGCTACGAATATCTCCACCCCGCTCGGGAGGGTGATAGTCTTTCGCGCCCTTAACGGAGGCTTCGTTGAGATTGCGGGGCCGTCGATGACGGAGGATATCCCGCAACTGACCTCCGTCCTGCTCCGGCTCGGCGCGCAGAAGGTGCTGGTGGACGGGGCGATATTTAGAAAATCATCGGCTCGCTATGGGGTTTGCGAGGCGGCGGCGCTTTGCGTTGGCGCGTCCTGCTCCAACGACCTGGATACTATCGTTCGGGACGCCGCGCATGCCGCCCGCCTGCTTTCGCTTCCCGAGGTTGATAATCAGCCCGCGCTTGAAATTCGGGGCGCGCTGGGCGACTTCGTTGCCGCGCACAAAGACGACGACTGCTTCTATATAGGAGGGGCGCTGACCGATGCGATGCTGAATCCGCTGATAAGGAGCGCGGCGGCGCGGCCGCTGACGCTCGTGATTTTTGACGGTAGCCGGGCGCTGATTTCGATAGAGACGCTTCAAATGATGGACAGGCTGAACATCTCGCTCAAGGTAAGGCGTAGGAGCCGGCTGTTGTTCGTCGCTTCGAATCCCTATTCGGCGGGCGGGACGCATCAAAACGCAAAGGAACTGTTAAGGCGGCTTCAGGATAGCCTTGAGGTTCCGGTGATAGACGTTAAGGAGGGCGCATGGAATTAAGCTTGCAACAGCAAAAAGAGATAGGCTTCGCTTATATAATGGAAAGACTGCAACCCGACAGCCCCTACGGCAGGCAGGCGAAAAAGGAGCTTCGCCCGTTTTCGAGGGAGGAGAATTGGGAGCTTGAGCTGGCGATTGAGGATATCAGACTCATGCGGGAGGCTGTTTTGAAGGAGGAGGCGCAGTTTGCAAGGATATCGGTCGAGCTTGGCCATTTTTTCTGGATTCAAAGCTCGGTAAAGCGGATTGCGGACGGAACGGCGGGCGAGGTGGATTTCTTTGAACTCAAGCGCTACCTGCTCAGTTGGAACGCGCTGGCGGTTATGCTGAGGCGGTACAGCCCGCTCGACGGCCTGTTTACCGAAAGCTTGAACGAGCCTTTGGCGTTGCTCGACCCCGCAAACACGGGAACGCCGACCTTCGCTTACAGCTCCGATAAGCTCGAACGCATCCGCTTTGAAAAGGCGCGCGCGCAGGGGGGGCGGAGGCTGATGCTGGCGGCGGAGGAGGAGCGGGAGGAAAGGGCTGAGCAAAATCGGCTCTGCAAAAGCCTGAGTCCGCATATGGAAGCGGTTTTTAAGAGTATGAAGGCGATTGCGCGCTTCGATATGGCGCTTTGCAAGGCGAGGCTGGCTCTGCAGGACGGGGCGGTTCTGCCCGAATTTGGTGAGGGCGGGCTTCGCTTTGCCGAGATGATCAACCCCAAGGTGAGCGCGGAGATAGCTCCGCGGCGCTTCCATCCGATCACGATAGAGCTGAATATCGGGAGCGCGGTGATAACCGGCGCGAACATGGGCGGAAAGAGCGTGACCTTGTCAACGCTCGCGCTCAACGTTTATTTGGCGCATTGCGGGCTGGCGGTCTATGCAAAGGAGGCGCGGTTGCCGTTGCTGGACGGGCTATATCTGCTTGGGGACACGGGGCGGGAGGCTCAGGCGGGGCTGTCGAGCTTTGCAAAGGAGGTCGGGGCTTTAAAGCGCGTGATGGAGGCGGCGGACGGGGAGCGGCTGTCCTTGATTCTGCTGGACGAACCGGCGCGGGGAACCAATCCACACGAGGGGGCGCTTATCGCAAGGGGCCTGTGCCGCTATGGGAACAACAGCGGGGACTTCTATCTCATCGCCACGCACTATGACGGGGTGGCGGAGGAGGCGCGGACGAGCTATCAGATAGCCGGACTGAAGCCTTTGGATATCGACGGCGGCCGCTTCGGCGCGGAAGCCATAGCCATGAATATGGACTACAGCCTGCTGAAGATAGAGGGGGATACGCAGGTTCCGAGGGACGCTCAGCGGATAATGCGGCTCATGGGAGTTTCAGCCGAGCTTCTGCGGCTGATCGAAAGTTAAGAATCCGTATCCAGTAATTGACAAAGCTGTGAAGAAAAACCGAACAAATTGCCTAAAACCTACACAAATGGGCTGTTTTATGGTATAACCCGACTTTTGCAAGCAAAACCCTGACAATGAGATGAAGAATCCCTA
>JAUNBM010000067.1 GCA_030527115.1 Clostridia bacterium | reverse complement strand
GCGGCGATCGTGCTATACTTCGCCCGGGAGGATTTTATGTTTCACATCGTATTGGTTGAGCCGGAGATTCCGCAGAATACCGGCAACATTTCGAGAACCTGCGCGGTCACGGGCGCGAGCTTGCACCTGGTGCATCCGCTCGGCTTCTCCATTGACGACAGCAAGCTGAAAAGGGCGGGGCTGGATTACTGGCACGACCTTGATTTGCACGAATATCAGAGCTTTGAGGAGCTAAGGCTGGCGTATCCGCACGCCAGGTTCTTCTATGCGTCCACGCACGCCAAAAACCGCTATACCGATATGCGGTTTAAAGACGGGGACTTCTTTGTTTTCGGCAGGGAGACCAAGGGGCTTCCCAAGGAACTGCTGCGGGAAAACGAGAACAGCGCCGTCCGGATACCGATGGGAACGAACCAGCGGTCGCTGAATCTCTCCAACTCGGTTGCCATCGTGCTGTACGAGGCGCTCAGGCAAAATGGGTTTTTCTCCCTGCGGTAAATCGAAGTTTCTACAAATAACGGTTTTTCTCGCCGAATTGCATAATTTAGCGCACAATCGGCCTGGAAATTTTGTAAGTTATCAAAAAAGTTCTTGCTTTTTAAAATCGGGTATGGTAGTATAGTGCCGTTCGATTTTTGATAAGGAGGTGGACTTGATGGGTAAGGTTTGTGAAGTCTGCAACAAGGGCGCAATGTCCGGCAACATGGTTAGCCATTCCAACCGCAAAACGAAGCGCAGCTGGGCTCCCAATATCCAGCGTGTTCATGTCATAGTTGATGGCAGAGCGCAAAAGATGAACGTTTGTACGCGCTGCCTCCGTTCCGGCAAGGTTGTCCGTAGCGTCTAAGCGAGTTTGAAACCGCCGCAAGGCGGTTTTGTATTTTTACAGGAATGATAATCACTTCAAAATCCAACGAGCTTATCAAGCGCGCCCGCGCCCTGCGCCGGGCAAAGGAGCGCAGGGAGAGCGGCTTGCATCTCATCGAGGGGGACAAGCTGGTTTTGGACGCCCTCCGCTCAAAAGCCGCTATAAAAACCGTCTTTGTTGAAGCCGGCTTCGACGCTCCCGCGGGAGCGCCCTGCGTTTTTGTTTCGCGGGAAGTGCTGGAATCGCTCTGCGAGACCGAAGCGCCCCAGCATCTTTGCGCCGTTGCCGCCACGCCGGATTGCTCCTGCCCAAAGCTATATCCCGACGGGCTCGTCGTCGTGCTGGACGGTCTGCAGGATCCGGGCAACGTTGGGACGATAATCCGTACCGCCGATGCGCTCGGAGCGCGGGCGGTGCTTCTGGGCGAGGATGCCGCCGACGCCTTTTCTCCCAAGTGCGTGCGCTCCGCCATGGGCTCGTGCTATCATATCCCCGTGTTCAGGAGCGGGCTTCTTTCGGAGCTGGAGCGTTTGGAGCGCCAGGGCTTCCTTCTGCTGTGCGGGCATCTTCAAGGGACGGAGACTCCTCCGCCCAAGGCGGAAAAGACCGCGCTGGTTATCGGAAACGAGGGCAGGGGGGTTAAGGAGGAGCTTGCGAGCCTGTGCTACAGATACCGACTTCCGCAAAAGGGCGGGGCTGAGTCGCTGAATGCGGCTGTGTTCGCCGCGATAATGATGGATAGGATCTTAAACTCATATTGACCTTCGTCTAAACTGTTGTTTTTTTGTAAACTGTTTGTAATATTAAAGAATTTCGGTGGAAAAGCCGTTTTAACTCGTGTAGAATAGGAATAGTATCGGAATAATGCTTCGTCAGCGTTATCAGTGAAAGAAGGATTAGGATGAAGAAAAGGACAAAATTCGCCATACTCGCTTCGATTGCGGTCGTCGTTATAGCGGCGGGAGTTATCGGTGGGGTATATCTTCATAGGATAATAAACGACCAGGGCTCCGTCTGGGAGCGGTCTACGCCTGTGCCTCAAACCGTTGATATCTCCGAGACGGAAGCAACTCCAACTCCGCCCGTTTTTACGCTTGAGCCGGGCGCAACGCCCACGCCCACGCCCACCCCGACGATAGACCCCTTCGTTACGTTGCAGGAGCAGGCGGACACCTCGATGATGAAGGATATCGTGAACATCCTTGTCATCGGAGTCGACGCCGACGAGTACCGTGAGACGAGCAGCGAGTGGAACGGCAAGTCGGAATGGCATTCCGACGTTATGCTCGTTATTGCCGTCAACTTCGAGGATATGTGCGTGGACATGATCTCGCTTCCGCGGGACACCTATGCCAACATTCCCGATGTAAAAGGAATCTATAAGCTCAACGCCGCGATTAACTGCGGCGGCGGCTATATGAATGACGACGGAACGGTAAACTATGCCGGCTTTGAGAAGGTTTGCGAGGCGGCGGAATGGATGCTGGGCGGGATTCCGGTGGATTACTACTATGCCGTCAATATGGACACCGTTAAGGCGCTCGTCAACGAGATAGGCGGCATCGAATATGAGATAGAGGGCTATTTCGATATCGGAGGCAGATTTTATGAGCCGGGCCTGCAACACATGGACGGGCAGGCGGTTCTGGACTATATGCGCGTCCGCAAAAAGAGTAGCAACACGGTTCAATGGACGATTTCCACCTCCGACACCAACCGTGTGAACCGTCAAAAGCAGATGCTGGTTGCGCTGTTCCAAAAGATGAAGAATGAGAATCTTATAACCAACATTCCGGGCATCGTTTCCGCCTTCTCCGGCAGGCTGTTTACGAATTGCACCGCGGGACAGACCGCCGCGCTGGCGACCTTCGCTTACCAGCTTGACCCCGCAAATATCAGGATGCACACGATGGGCGGGAACAGCGGCTCCTATTTCGGCTGGAACTTTGTGTTCACAAACCAGGCCAACCGCGTCGAGCTGATCAATCAGGTTTACGGCGTGAAGGTTTCGCAGTATCCGCAGTATACGATTCAATACGGGAAGTATCGCTGGGGAACCATGCTTGAGGAGCATTATTTGGATCTGTGCAAACCGCTGACCGAATATGTTCAGAAGCTCATCGACGCGGACGATCTTTTGCCGGAGTTCACCCCCGAGCCGTCCGCGAGCGTCAGCCCCTCCCCGAGCATTTCGCCCGAGGTCTCCGCGACGCCCGATATTCCCACGATCGACACCTCCACCGCAACGCCGTCCGTAACTGCCGAGCCCACAAGCTCGCCCTCATCGACGGGCGAGGGAACCGGAGCTTACGAGTCCTTCAGTCCGGCGGCGCGCTTGAGTTCGGTGGGCTACTATACCGAGGCTACGCCGCTGACCCGCCAATACACCGAGGAACAGCGCCAGCTCTTTAAGGACTATCTAACCTGCCTTGACGAGCTTGATGACGCGCGCGATACCGCCGACAGCGAGGCGAAAAAGGCGCGCAACGGAAAGAGCAACAGCCTGTCCTCCGCCGCCAACAAATATCTTGACAAGCTCACCGAGCTTCAGGACAAGGCGATTGCGCTGGCTAAGGAATTTGGATACGAGAAGAAGAACTTTGAGAACACCTGCTATCCGAATGAGAACTACCGTTCAAGATCCGCTTGGGCGCTGAACTACTGGGACGACAAGAGCGTAAACGAGGTTAACGTTGATTTCAACTAAAAGCTCCGTTTAGGGATAGATGTGCAATGAGGGGTTGTAGCTTATTCG
>JAUNBM010000002.1 GCA_030527115.1 Clostridia bacterium | reverse complement strand
GGTGGAGGCTCCGATATGCGGGGTTCCGCTTACGCGGGGGTGGCTGTACAGCGCCTCGTTCTTAGCGGGTTCCTCGGCAAATACATCCAGGCCTGCGCCGTAGACCTTACCGCTGTTCAGCGCGTCCAGGAGGGCGGCCTCGTCGATATTGGTGCCGCGGCTGGTATTAATCAGGATGACTCCGTCCTTCATCTTGGCAATGGACTGCGCGTTTACGAGCGGCTGTCCCGGGAGCGAGGGCGTATGCAGCGAGATAACGTCCGAATTTGCAAGCAACTCGTCCAGCTCGACATACTTCATATTCTCGTTCTCCAGCTCGGGAACCTGATAGATATCGTAGGCAAGCACCTTCATGCCGAGCGCCTGGCAACGGCGGCCGAGCGCCTGTCCGATTCTGCCGTAGCCGATGATACCGACGGTTTTTCCCGCCAGCTCAACGCCCTTGTAGTTCTTCTTCTCCCACTTGTTTTCGCGCATCGTATGTCCCGCAATCGAGATGAAGCGGGCCACGGAGAACATATGTGCCAGCGCAAGCTCGGCAACCGCGTCGGAGCTGGCTCTGGGGGTATTCTTCACCTCTATGCCCTTCTCCTCGGCATATTTCACGTCGATATTGTCCACGCCGACGCCGCCGCGAATGATCAGCTTCAGCCTTCCAGCCTCAGCCGCCGCGTCAATCTGCGGAACACGAACCTTGGTTGCGGAGCGAACCACAAGAACATCGTAGTCCTTAACTGCTTCTTTCAAGGCGTCGGGCTCATAGAAATCGCAATCCACCTGAACGCCCTTTGCCTGCAAGGCGGCGATGCCGCTCTTGTCCATACCGTCTGTCGCCAATACCTTTAACATCTTCGTTATCTCCTTCAATGATTTGCTTCGTATTCTTTCAAAAACGCAACCAGCGCCTCTACGCCTTCCTTGGGCATGGCGTTATAGATGGAAGCGCGAAGTCCGCCGACGCTCTTGTGGCCCTTGAGGTTCTCAAAGCCAGCCGCCTTAGTCGCCGCAACTACCTCGGCGTCCTTCTCCTTGTCGCCGGTGATGAAGGGCACGTTCATCAGCGAACGATCCTGCTTATCGACCGTGCCGTAGAACAGCTTGCTCGCATCGAGATAATCGTACAGAACCGCGGCCTTCTCCTCGTTGCGGCGCTCCATCTCGGCCAGCCCGCCGATGCTCTTTAAATACTTGAACACCTTGCCGCAGACATAGATTGCCCAGCAGTTGGGGGTGTTGTACATCGAACCGTTCTCCGCATGGGTATCATAGCGGCAGTAGGTGGGAATCTTGGAAGCGAGGTCGGAACGGATGAGATCCTCGCGAATTATGGCGACGACCATGCCCGCCGGGCCGACGTTCTTCTGCACGCCTGCATAAATCATCCCGTAATCGCTGACGTTGCAGGGGCGGGAAAGGAACATGGAGGACTGATCCGACACTAAGGGCTTGCCCTTGGTATTCGGCAGTTTATGATAGGTCGTGCCGTGAATCGTCTCGTTCTCGCAGATATAGACATAGTCGGCGTCCTCAGAGATCGGGAGATCCGAAAGGTCGGGAATATAGCAGTAATTCCTGTCCTCGCTCGTTGCTACGAGGTTAATCTTGCCGTACTTCTTCGCCTCGCTGTAAGCTTTCTTCGACCAGCCGCCGGTAACGATGTAGTCCGCAACGCCGTTTTTCATCAGGTTCATCGGAATCATCGCAAACTGCAGGGTTGCTCCGCCCTGAATGAACAGAACCTTGTAGTTGTCGGGAATGCCCATTAACTCGCGAAGATCGGCCTCGGCCTCGTCAACAATCGTCTGGAAAACCTTGGAACGGTGCGACATCTCCATAACGCCCATTCCACTGCCCTTGTAGTTCAAAACCTCGGCGGCGATCTCCTCAAGCACCTCAACCGGCATGGTGGCGGGGCCTGCGGAAAAATTGTAAATGCGATCGTACTTCATCGTTTATCTCCTTGTTTTTTCTTCAATTATAACACCAAATAAAAATAAAGCAACGAAAAAACGGGCGTTTTAGCCCGTTTTTAAAAATATATTTTTTCTTAGCTAAATAATTTTTAGCGCTCCTCGCGGAAGTATGGCAAACCGAGCGAGGCGGGCGGTTGATTCTCCCTCTTTTTGCGGAGGGAAACCGCCACAAGCACGATGATTGTTACGAGGTAGGGGAGCATCTTGTATATCTCCTTGATTGCCATGTCCGTTCCCGTCGGGATGAATATATGCAGAATATACAGACCGCCGAACAGGATGCTCGCCCAAACGCTGGAGCCCGGACGCCAAACCGTAAAGATGACCAGCGCGATGGCGAGCCAGCCGCGGTCTCCGAAGCCGTCGTTTGACCAGATTCCGTTCATGTAATCGAGAACATAATACATACCGCCGAGACCCGCTATCATGCTTCCGACGCAGGTCGCCACGTATTTATACTTCGTGACGTTAATTCCCGCCGCATCCGCCGTGGCTGGGTTCTCACCGACCGAGCGGAGATGGAGACCCACCTTGGTGCGCTTCAGGATGAAGCCGCAGATGATCGCTATTGCTATCGCAACGTAGGTCATGAAGGTATAGTTGAGGAAGAGCGCCTCAAACCAACCCGGCGACGCGGAATTGAACAGCCGCATTTTGAAGCAGGCGCTCGTTCCGGAAAGCACGATGGACGGAACGTCCGTTTCGACCAGCCGGATCAAGGAGCCGCCGAAGAAGTTGCCGACGCCTATTCCGAACGTCGTCAGCGCAAGACCGGTAACGTTTTGGTTGGCTCTCAGCGTAACCGTCAGGAAGCAGTACAGAAGCCCCATCAAAAACGAGCCCAGCAGACTGCAAAGCACCGGAACGAGAATGGCGACGGCCGGAATGAGCGTCGCGGTGCTGTGCTCATAGAAGAACGCGCCGATAACGCCGGATATCGCGCCGACATACATGATGCCGGGGATACCGAGGTTCAAATTACCCGATTTTTCGGTTAATATCTCGCCGGTAGCTCCGCAGAGCAGAGGGACGGATTGAGCCACAGCTCTGGGGAGAAAGGTTACCAGAAAATTCAATAATCCAGTCATTGCCTATACCTCCTTTGTTTCGTGGCGGCGAAGTGAAACCTTATACCGGATAAAGAACTCGCTACCAATTATGAAAAACAGAATTATTCCCGTCAGTATTTCGGAGAACGATTGGTTCAGATAGAACATCGAGGAAATCTCTCCGGCGCCCTTATCCAGGAACACAATTATGAAGGTCGAGAATATCATGGCAATCGGGTTGAAGTTTGCCATCCAACTGACCATAACCGCCGTAAACCCATAGCCCTCGGTTATCGTTGTAGTCAGGGTATGATCCGTGCCGGCGACCTTCAAAAAGCCCGCCAATGCGCAGAGCGCGCCGCTCAAAGCCATCGTCCGAATGAGTACCTTCGGCACCTTGATTCCAACGTATTTCGCGGTTCTTTCGCTCTCGCCGACCACCGATATCTCATAGCCGTGCTTCGTATACTTCAGATATACATAGACCAGAGCCGTAAGCACAGCCACCACTATAACATTGAGCAGGTACTGCTGTCCCCCGATCCAGGGAAGCCAGCCCGCCAGCGTCGACTGGTTGATAATTCCTATCTGGCCCGCGCCCTTGGGAACTTCCCATACGATTATGAAGAAGCTGACAAGCTGTAACGCCACATAGTTCATCATCAGCGTGAAAAGCGTTTCATTCGTTTTCCAATACGCCTTGAAAATCGCGGGAATAATTCCCCAAATCGCGCCCGCCGCTAGAGCCGCGATGAACATTATCGGGATAAGCAAGCCCGTTGGAATCTTATCGCCGAGGAGAATCATACAGGCCGCCGTAGCCAGCGCGCCCACGAGAATCTGCCCTTCTCCTCCGATATTCCAAAATCGCATCTTAAACGCGGGGGTTACCGCCAGCGACACGCACAGCAATATCGCCATGTCCTTCAATACTACCCACGCCTTTCGCGCCGTTCCGAAGTTGCCCCGGATCATCGTGGCATAGACGTCGAACGGGTTCAGCCCCGTTATAAGCAGGGTGATAAGTCCGCAGACTATAATCGCCAGAATCAGGGCAATCAGCCTTACGCCCCATGTTTTATACGCCGGCATTCCCTCCGTCCGCTTGGTAAGCACGAACGGATTTCTTATCGCAAAAGAACGCTTGGTTGCCGCAGCGTTTGGTTCCTTACTCATTTGCCGCCTCCTCCTTTCCGTGTTGGGTCATCAAGAGCCCGACTTCTTCCTTTGTAATCGTGCGCCCGTCAACAACTCCGCTGACATGGCCGGCACAAAGAACGAGAATTTTGTCGCACAGCTCGAGCAGAACGTCCAGATCCTCCCCGACATATATTACCGCCACGCCGAGCTTCTTCTGCCGGTTTAACAGATCATAGATCGTGTAACTGCTGTTGATATCCAAACCGCGCACCGCATATGCCGTGAGCAACACCTTCGGGGACAGGGATATCTCCCTGCCGACCAGCACCTTTTGGACGTTTCCGCCCGACAACCGCCTGACCGGGGTTTCGATGCTCGGAGTCATAACCTCAAGCTCGCCAACGACCCTTTCCGCTAAGCTGTAAGGCGACTTTCGATCGGTGAACGGGCCTGAACCGTTGCGATAGGAGCGAAGCATCATGTTGTCGGAAATATCCATGTTACCAACCAGCCCCATGCCCAATCTGTCCTCCGGAACAAAGGAGAGCGTCACGCCCTTTTGCGCTATGGCAACCGGGTTGCGCCCGATCAGATTCTCGCTGCTTCCATCGTCGTTGATGAACAAAATCTCGCCGCCGGAAGTCTTTTGAAGCCCGGCAATCGCCTCCAAAAGCTCCTTCTGACCCGAACCGGAAATTCCGGCGATGCCCAAAATCTCGCCGCCGTAGGCCTTGAAGGAAACGTCGTTGAGCTTCTGCACCCCGTCCTCCGAAACCACGCTGAGGTTCTTTACCTCGATTCGGAGCGTGGGATTCTCAGGCTCGGGGCGGTCGATATTCAAAGTTACGGGACGGCCGACCATCATGTTTGTCAGCTCCTGCGGGTTCGTTTTGGAGGTTTCAATCTCGCCTATGTATTCGCCCTTTCTCAAAACCGCAACGCGGTCGGATATCTCCATAACCTCGTGCAGCTTATGGGTTATTATGACTATGGACTTTCCGTCCCGGCGCATATTTCTCAGAACCGCAAAGAGCTTATCGGTTTCCTGCGGCGTTAAAACGGCGGTAGGCTCGTCGAGGATAAGAATCTCCGCGCCGCGGTACAGAACCTTGACTATCTCCAAGGTCTGCTTCTCGGAAACGGACATATCGTAGACCTTCTTCGTAGGATCCAGCACGAAGCCGTAGGCGTCGCAGATCTCCTTGACACGGGCGGCAACCTTCTTCAGATTCATCCTGCCCGGCTCGTTCAGCCCCAAGATGATGTTCTCGACTGCCGTCAAAACGTCCACCAGCTTGAAATGCTGGTGAATCATACCTATTCCGTAGGAGAAGGCTACGCGGGGGGAGGAAATCGTAACCTCCTCGCCGTTGATGAAAATCTGGCCTTCATCGGGGAAGTAAATACCGGCAAGCGCATTCATAAGCGTAGTCTTTCCGCTTCCGTTTTCGCCCAAGACCGCCAAGACCTCGCCGCGCTTAATATCGAGCGATACCTTGTGGTTGGCGACAGTCTTACCGAAAATCTTTGTTATGCCGCGAAGCGCCACCGCAACATCGGATAAGGACTGCTGTTGTGTTTCGTTTCTAAGTTCTTCCAAGAGAAATAACCCCTTTCATTCCTATTTGTCAAAAAGGACAATGGTAGCATAGCTTCTATCGCTCTCCTTTTTGGCCCATTTACTAATTAAGGAGAAGTTCCGCGTATTTGGGAACTTCTCCTCAGGTCACAGTTTGTTAAAATGCGCTGTCCAGCAGAGTGATGCCGTCAATTTGCAGATCAAAATACGGCGCAGAGCGGAAATGACTCTCCATAAACACTCCGTTAGAGATAACCTCGGTGTCGCCCGTGTAATTCGCGTCGGTGTCAACGTCTGCCATGTAGCTGGTCAGGGTTTCGCCGTTTACCGTGAAGGTGCTGGTGTCAAAGACATGGAGCGAACCATCCAGCAGGGCCGCACGAACCTGCTCAAGCGCTTCCGCAGTGCCTTCCGCCGCAACAGCCTCGTTCAGGTCGAGGATTTCAACCGCGCCGTTCTCCAAAGTGCCGGTCCAGTCAGCATCAATCGCTTCGCCGTTGATGACGCAATTGATTGCATAGGTGTAGTAGGGCACCCAGTTGATGCGGGTCGTCAGAATGTAGGTGTTCGGGCAGGCGGCCTTCGTGCTTCCGTTGTAGGAAACGTTCGGTACGCCGGCTTCTTCGCAGGCGGTCGGCGCGCCCATCGAGTCAGCGTGCTGTCCGATGAGTTTGCATCCGTTTGCGATAAGGTTGTTCGCCGCTTCCTTCTCCATCGCCTCGTCATACCAGGAACCCGTGAAGGTAACCTCCATCGTGACCGTCGGTACTACCGATTTTACGCCGAGATAGAAGGCGGTGTAGCCGGAAATAACCTCCGCATAGGTGAAGGCTCCGACATAGCCGATCTTCGCTTCTTCTGCCGTGAACTCGCCGGCGTCAATCATCTCCTGAAGCTTCAGGCCTGCGGCGACGCCATACAGATAGCGGCCCTCATAGATCGAAGCAAAGGCGTTATGATAGTTGTCGAGTCCCTGCGTATGCGCCTTGGTTCCGGTCGCATGGCAGAACTGAACGTCCGGGTTCTCCATTGCCGCCTGAATCATGAAGTCCTCATGTCCAAAGCTGTCGGCAAAGATGATGTCACAGCCTTCGTCAACCATCTCGCAGGCTACATCATAGCACTCCTGTCCCTCGGGTACGTTGACACGAAGGATGTAGTTCTCCTCGGGGATGCCCAGCGCCGCAACGACTTCCCGTGCCGCGTTTATGAAGTTAAGGTCGTAGGTGGAGTTTTCGTCGTGCAGACAGATAAATCCAACCTTAACATCAGTCGCCTCTCCCTCATCGTCAGATCCGCCGCCGCATGCAACAACCGTAAAGACCATGCAAAGCGCCAACAGAAATACCAATAGTTTCTTCATTTAATGTTCCTCCTAATGTTTTTTATTGAAATGCCCTTCGGCATTGCAATCTAATGTATTCTTCCGCTCTTTTCCAATGCGGAGATGTCGGGATCGCACTTAAAGGGCTCGCCCGCCGCTTTCATAGCGTTGGTTACGTCCTTCAGCCCGCTCCCCGTTGAAATGACCGTTACCGTCTCGTCCGGCTTGATTATTCCTTCTGCGACCGCCCGTTTCACGCCGGCGGTGGCAGTTACGCCCGCAGGCTCGGAAAAGACCCCCTCCGTCCTTCCCAAAAGCCGCATAGCGGCAAGAATCTCCTCGTCGGAAACCGCCAACCACCTGCCGCCGCTGTTTTTGACCGCCCGGAGCGCCTTTTTCGGATTGCGCGGAACGCCCACGGCAATGCTGTCCGCCAAAGTGTTCTCCTCGGCGGGAATCAGCTCCCGGTTCTCGTTCGCCGCGTCGACGAAGGGACAGCACCCCAGAGACTGAACCCCCAGTATTTTAGGAATCCTCTCGATAAGCCCAAGCTGTAACAGATCATGGAAGCCATTGTATACTCCGCCTATCGTACAGCCGTCCCCAACCGATACCGCCACCCAGTCGGTCGGCTCAAAATTCAACTGCTCGGCTATCTCCAACGCCACGGTCTTTTTGCCCTCGGTAAGGATGGGATTGATTCCGGCGTTTCTGTTATAGAAGCCCCATTTCTCTATCGCCGCCTTGCTCAGCTCGAAGGTTTGCCTGTAATCTCCGCGAACCGAAATAACATTCGCCCCGAAGATTAAAAGCTGTGCGACCTTGCCCATGGGCGCGCGCTCAGGAACGAAGATTACGGTTTTCAGCCCCATACGCGCCGCATTGCCGGCAAGCGACGACGCCGCATTGCCCGTCGAAGAACAGGCTACCGTGTCATAGCCCAGCTCCAGCGCCTTAGCCACCGCAACGCCTGACGCCCTGTCCTTCAAAGAGGCGGTTGGATTTATCCCGTCATCCTTGATGTATAGCTTCTTTATCCCAAGCTGATCCCCAAGCCGGTTGGACTCGTACAGGGGAGTCCATCCGATGCGCAAAAAGCGGCTCAAGCCTTCCCCCTTCAGGGGCATAAGCGCGCGATACCGCCACATACTGTTGTCGCGATTCGCCTTCAGAGCTTCAAAATTCAGCTCCTTTTTGACCTCGTTATAGTCGTAAATAATATCCAAAATGCCCTTCTCACCGCAGTCAGGGCAGGTCAATAGCTCGGTTTTATATGGAAATTCTTTACCGCATAAAGTGCAACGGTAGCCCTTTACTCGCTTCATATCTATGTAATTACCTCCAATTGTGTTAGATTATATCGCATATTCATGCGTTTGTACAGACTTTTTTGGAATTTTATTGATTTTCGCTTCGGAAACGGTTGCGTCGAATCCCGAATCATTGTATAATTAAAATGCAAAAAATCGCAAAAACGCGAAAAAAAGGAGCAAGTTTTATGTTACTGATAGGAAACGGAAGGGTTATTACAAGGGACGCGGACGCTTTTTTTGAGAGCGGAGCCGTGGCTGTCGAGGGACGCTATATAAAGGAAGTCGGAGACCTGACCGCCTTGAAAGCGAAGTATCCCGACGCGGAGTTTATTGATGCGCACGGCGGCGTTATCATGCCCGCCCTCATCAATATGCACAACCATATTTACAGCGCTTTTGCCCGCGGACTGTCGATCAAGGGCTATAATCCCCGCAACTTCAACGATATCCTTGAGGGTATGTGGTGGAAGATTGACCGTTGCCTCACCAAGGAGAACGACCTGCTCTCCGCCTATGCCGTCTATATCGACTGCATCAAAAACGGCGTGACGACCGTATTCGACCATCACGCAAGCTTCCAGGATATCCCCGACAGCCTCGACTGCATTGCGGAAGCGGCGCAAAAGCTAGGTGTGCGCACCTCGCTGTGCTACGAGGTGTCCGACAGGGACGGCGAGGAAAAGCGGTTGCAGTCCATTCTGGAGAACGAACGCTTCATCAAGAAGGCTAAGGCGGATACGAGCGATATGATTAAGGGCATGATGGGCCTGCACGCCTCGTTTACCGTCAGCGAAAGGACGCTGGAGGACTGCCTTGCCCACGGCGGCGCGGACGCAGGCTTCCATGTGCATTGCGCGGAAGGCCCGCTCGACTTACAGCACAGCCTCGACTCCTACGGCAAGCGGATAATCAGCCGCTTCTATGATGCGGGCATTCTCGGCGACAAGACGCTCGCCATCCATTGCGTACATATAAACCGCGCCGAGATGGAGCTTTTGAAAGCCACCGGCACCGCAGTTATCAACAACCCCGAATCCAACATGGGCAACGCCGTCGGTTGCAGTCCCGTGATTCAGATGTTCAAGGAGGGGCTGTTGCTCGGTCTCGGAACCGACGGCTACACCAACGATATGCTTGAGAGCTACAAGGTCGGAAACATCATCCAAAAGCACCAGCTCTGCGACCCCACCGTTGCATGGGCGGAGTTCCCCGCCATGCTCTTTTACGGAAACCGCGATATTGCCGCCCGTTACTTCCAAGCCCCGCTCGGCATACTCAAAGAGGGCGCATATGCAGATATCATCATAACGGACTACGACCCGCTTACCCCGATGAACGGGCAGAATTGCAGCAGTCACATCCTTTTCGGAATGAACGGACGCAGCGTCATAACCACCGTGTGCAACGGCAAGGTGCTGATGAAGGACAGGGAGCTGCTTGTGGCGGATGAGGCGGAGATTATGGCAAAGTGCCGCGAGAGCGCAACAAAGCTGTGGAATACAGTTAACGCATAAATATGCAGGAGGTAGAATATGTCTGAAGTAATGACCCCCATCCCCTTTGGGAATCTGATGAACTGGATACTGGCGGAGAACCGGCAGGGAAGCGTCTTTGGCGTTCGGCGCGGTTTCGTTCCGGGCGGCGGAAAGAAGCTGGAGCTTTTCGATGAGAAGCTCGAAACCCCATTCGGGCCAGCCGCAGGGCCGCACACCCAGCTCGCGCAAAACATTATAGCCGCCTACTTTGCCGGCGCGCGCTTTTTTGAGCTGAAAACCGTGCAGATTATGGACGGCGCGGAGCTTTCCGCCTGCATCAACCGTCCCTGCATCCTGGCGGACGACGAGGGCTATAACTGCGAGTGGTCGACCGAGCTGACGGTGCAACAGGCATTTTGCGAGTACGTTAAGGCGTGGTTCGCGCTGAAACTGCTCTCAAAAGAATTTGGCTGGGGCTGTCCCAACGGCTTCATGTTCAACATGAGCGTCGGCTATGACTTTGCAGGTATCACTTCTAAAAAGATCGACGACTTCATCGAGGGCCTGAAAAACGCCGAGCAGACGGATATCTGGAGCGAGTGCAAGGCTTGGGCAAAGGCGAACCTCCACCGCTTCAGCGCGCTGGACGAAGCCTATATCGACTCCATAACGCCCCATGTCTGCACCTCCATCACGCTCTCAACCCTGCACGGCTGTCCGCCGCAGGAGATTGAGCGCATAGCTTCATATTTGATAGACGTTAAAAAGCTCAACACCTTTGTAAAATGCAATCCGACGATCCTGGGCTATGACTTCGCAAGGAGAACCCTCGACGCTCTGGGCTTCGACTATATAGCCTTTGACGATCATCATTTTCTGGAGGATCTGCAATATTCCGACGCGGTTCCGATGTTCAGGCGACTGCTCGATTTGGCCGGCAAAAACGGCGTGAGCTTCGGCTTGAAGCTGTCGAACACCTTTCCGGTGGACGTTAAAAGAAACGAGCTTCCGAGCAACGAGATGTATATGTCCGGCCGCTCGCTCTATCCGCTCACGATCGAGATGGCAAGGCGCATCAGCCGCGATTTCGACGGTAAGCTCCGCCTTTCCTTCTCCGGCGGCGCTGACGCTTTCAACATCGACCAGCTGTATCTTGCCGGCATCTGGCCCATCACTTTGGCGACGACTATACTCAAGACCGGCGGCTATCAGCGCTTGAGCCAGATAGCTTCAAAGCTCTATGCGCTCCCCTACGCCCCCTTCGACGGCGTAAAGGTTGGCGCGGTGGAGAAGCTGGCGATTGCGGCGAGAACCTCCTCCCGCAACCAAAAGCCCATCAAGCCCCAGCCCGCCCGCAAGCTTCAAAAGGAAGTCCCGCTCGTAGACTGCTTCCTCTCCCCCTGCACCTTCGGCTGTCCTATCAACCAGGATATTCCCGAGTATATCGAGCTGGTCGGGCAGGGAAAATATCTTGAGGCATTGAAGCTGATAACTGAGAAGAACCCGCTCCCCTTCACCACGGGGACTATCTGCCCGCATCATTGCACGGACAAATGTACGCGCACCTTCTATGACGAAGCGGTAAGGATAAGAAACGCTAAGCTCGCCGCCGCCCAGGAAGGCTACGACAAGTTGATGGCGGAGCTTCTCCCCGTTCCGAAAGCGGAAGGCAAGAAGGCCGCAATAGTCGGCGGCGGCCCCGCCGGCATAGCCATGGCATTTTTCCTCGCCAGGGGCGGCGTAAACGTTACCCTGTTTGAAAAGCGCGAGGCCTTGGGCGGAATCGTCCGCTATGTCATCCCGGATTTCCGCATTAAAAACGAAGCGATTGAGAAGGACGCGGCTATGATGGAACGCCTCGGCGTGGACTTGAAGCTCGGCGCTCCGGCTCCCTCGCTTGCCGCGCTCAAGGAACAGGGCTATACCCACATAATTTACGCTGTCGGCGCATGGGCGGAGGGCAACATGAAGCTTGAAAAGGGCGAGGGCATCAACGTGATCCGCTTCCTTGAAAGCAGTAAAAACGGAACCCTTGGCAATATCGGCTCCAACGTCGTAATCATCGGCGGCGGCAATACCGCGATGGATGCGGCGCGGGTTGCAAAGCGGACGAAAGGCGTTCAAAACGTTCGCCTCGTCTACCGCAGAACCGCCCGCTATATGCCCGCCGACGAGGAGGAGCTGCAATTAGCTCTCGACGAGGGCGTTGAATTCTGCGAGCTTCTGTCTCCCGTTGCGCTCGAAAACGGCTCGTTGCTCTGCGAGCGGATGAAGCTCGGCGCGCCCGATGCAAGCGGCCGTCGTTCGCCCGAAAAGACCGGCGAAACCGTCCTCGTCCCCTGCGATACTTTGATTACCGCCGTCGGTGAAAAGATCGAAAAGCAACTGTTCATCGGCAACGGAATCGAGCTTACCGAGCGCGGCGCGGTTAAGACCGATGAAAACCTCATGACGAATATCGAAAACGTTTTCGTTATAGGCGACTGCAACCGCGGGCCCGCCACCGTTGTTGAGGCGATAGCCGATGCAAGAAAGGTTGCGGACGCGATTGCGGGAGAATACAAGTATTCCATCCCCGATTGCGCCAAGGGCTGTCCCGCCGACTGCTATAAAAAGCAGGGAATCCTGAAGGACTATGAGAGCGCGGACAAGGAGAAGGAGCGCTGTCTGCACTGCGGAGTCATCTGCGAGGCCTGCGTTCAGGTCTGCCCCAACCGCGCCAACGTTGCGATTGAGGTCTCGGGCATGGCGCCGCAGATTGTGCATATCGACCGTATGTGCAACGAGTGCGGAAACTGCCTCGTGTTCTGCCCGTATGACAGCGCGCCCTATAAGGACAAGTGGACGCTGTTCTCCACCGAGGAGGAGTTCGATACCTCCGAAAACCAGGGATTCTTCCATCTGGGCGGCAAGCGGTTTAAAGTCCGGCTCGGAACGGTCTCCACGATTGATTTGGATAAGGACGAGTTCTATCCTGCATTGAAGCGGGTCATGGAAACCATACTAAACGACTACAGCTATCTTCTGTAAGGAGCGACTATGGCAACATTTTTTGTAAACGGAAAAAGCGTTACGGTTGAGAAGGGGCAAAAGCTTCTGCCCTTTCTCCGCGACGAGTTGCGTCTGATAAGCGTTAAAAACGGCTGTAACGAGGGCGCCTGCGGAACCTGCACCGTGATTATCGACGGCAAGGCGCTCAAGGCCTGCGTGCAGAATACCGACCGGCTTGAAGGTAAGCATATCATCACCTGCGAAGGTCTTACCCCTCGCGAAAGGGAGGTGTATTCCTACGCCTTTACCGAGGCGGGCGCGGTTCAATGCGGCTTTTGCACCCCCGGCATGGTTATGTCGGCAAAGGCTCTGCTCGATGCCAACTCCACCCCGTCCCGCGACGAGGTGAAATTCGCCCTGCGGAACAATATCTGCCGTTGCACCGGCTACAAGAAGATAATCGACGCGGTTTTGCTCGCCGCCGAAATCTTCCGCGAGGGTTTAAGCGTGCCCAAGTGCGAGCTGAAGGGGCTGATAGGCGACAATCTTCACCGCGTGGACGCGCCCTCAAAGACGCTCGGAACGGCTCTGTACTGCGACGATCTGTATTTTGACGGAATGCTCCTGGGCTCTGCGGTCAGAAGCGAATACCCGCGGGCGCGCGTGCTTTCGATAGACACGAGCGCCGCCAAGGCCGTTCCCGGCGTTTATGGCGTTTATACCGCGGAGGATATCCCCGGCAAGCAAAAGATCGGGCATCTCAAACAGGACTACGACGTGATGATTCCCGTGGGCGGAATCACCCATTTCCTCGGCGATGCGATAGCTCTTGTCGCCGCAGAAACGCGGGAGGCGCTCGAGGCCGCCAAGAAGCTGGTGAAGGTCGAGTACGAGCCCCTTGAACCGGTGGTCGATATGCTGGAGGGGGCGAAAGACGAAGTCCTCGTCCATCAAAGCAATGGGACGAACGTCCTCTCTCATGAGCATCTGATCCGCGGCAATGCGGAGGAGAAGATACAAAACAGCAAGTATGTGGTCACCAACCGCTACTATGTCCCCTTTACCGATCACGCCTTTTTGGAGCCGGAATGCTCCGTGGCGCATCCGGAGGAGGACGGTATCCGAATTTACAGCGGCGATCAGGGCATCTATCAAACCCAGAAGGAATGCGCCGCCATGCTGGGGTTCGAGCCCTCCATGGTTCGCGTTACCGCCATGATGGTCGGCGGCGGCTTCGGCGGCAAGGAGGATATGAGCGTTCAGCACCATGCCGCGCTTTTGGCATATCTCACCCGCCGTCCCGTCAAGGTTGCCTTCACCCGCGCCGAGAGCCTGCTGATCCATCCCAAGCGGCACGCTATGGACATGACTTTCACGACCGCCTGCGACGAGCAGGGCCGTCTCACCGCCATGAAGGCGGTGATAATCGCGGATACCGGAGCTTACGCCTCGCTCGGCGGTCCGGTTTTGCAACGCGCCTGCACCCATGCGGCCGGCCCCTATAACTATCAGGATATTGATATCGACGGCAAGGCAATATATACGAACAACCCGCCCGCAGGAGCGTTTCGCGGCTTCGGCGTAACCCAGAGCTGCTTCGCAACCGAATGCAACCTCAATCAGCTTGCAGAGCTGGTGGGCGTCTCCGCCTATCAGATGCGCCTGATAAACGCGATTCGTCCCGGGCAAACCCTGCCAAACGGTCAGATCGCCGACGATACAACCGCGCTTTTGGAAACCTTGGAAGCCGCACGTCCTATTATGGAGAGAAATCCCAAAGCCGGCATTGCCTGCGCCATGAAGAACAGCGGGCTCGGCGTTGGAATCCCCGACACCGGACGCTGTCTTATCGAGGTCAGGGACGGAAGGCTTCACCTCCATTCCAGCGCCGCCTGCATAGGTCAGGGCATGGGTACCATCCAAACTCAGATGGTTTGCCAAACCCTGGGGCTGGAGCCGGAGCTTATAGTCTATCACGCCCCCGATACCGTGGACTCTCCCAACGCCGGAAACACCACCGCCTCGCGCCAGACGCTGTTTACCGGCGAGGCGGCTGTTCGCGCCGCGCGTCAAATCAAGAGCCTGCTTGACGAGGGCAGGACGCTCGCGGAGCTGGAGGGCATGAACTTCCTCGGCGAGTACACCGGTGTAACCGATAGGATGGGTTCGGATAAACCCAACCCCGTATCCCATATCGCCTACGGCTATGCGACGCATATAGTCGAGCTTGACGGCGACGGGAAGGTGGAGCGCGTAACCGCCATTCACGATGTGGGCAAGGCCGTCAACCCCCGCGCCATCGAAGGCCAGATAGAGGGCGGCGTCGTTATGAGCCTGGGCTATGCGCTTACCGAGGACTTCCCGCTGAAGGAGGGCAAGCCCCTGGCGCGATTTGGAACGCTGGGGCTGTTTAAGGCGAACAATACTCCCGAAGTCGACAGCATGATAGTCGAGAAATCCAGCCTTGAGCATCTGGCCTGCGGAGCCAAGGGTATCGGGGAGATCTGTTCGATTCCAACCGCGCCGGCGGTGCAGAACGCCTATTATAACCTTGACGGCGTTTTCCGCACCCGCCTCCCGCTTGAGAACACCCCCTATAAGCGCTGAGCGTACAAAAAGACAAACAGCATCCGCCCACGGTTTTTAAAGCTGTGGGCGGACTTATTTTACTTCGTTTCTATCCAAACCTTTTCCGCGTCGGCGTTTCGGATTGCGATTACCGCCCCGCAGACGAGATATGCCCGCGGATTGCCGCCGGGCGCGCAAAAAAGGCAGCACACAGGACTGCCCTTTGTCATTCCAAGCTCGCTCAGGCGGCTAAACAGCCCGCCTTTTGCGCATACCTTCACTATAATCGCGTCCCCGCCGATTGAAAGCTCTCTGAGCGTCTCCATATAACAGTCTATGCGCTTTATATGGAATCCGCTCCGCCGCTATTGATTCGGGTTTTGAACCGCGCCCACAAACAGAAGCGTTCCGTCGTTTGCCGTTATCGCAAACAGGAAGGGGCGGTCGAGCGCAAAGACATAGGTCGGCGGCTCCTCAAAGGCGGCCGTATTTCGCATCGTTATCATCGTGTAAGCCGCAGCTTCAACGCCCAGCTCGTTTACGTTGATATAGGTTTCCTGCAAAATCCTCGTGATAAATGAGGATAGCTCGCTCATATTGGAAAAGTCCGCCGCTTCCCCGTCAAAAGCCGAATATACCCCTAAGCTTTGAAGCATAGGAATCAGCTCGTATTTGTCGGTGAAGGTGAACTTGGGGAGGCTGAAAACCACCGTTCTGTCCTCGGCGCTTCCTCCATACAGGGCGTTTTCGAGCGCTTCACCGTCCGCCAGCAAAGCATTCAGCGAACTGTTCTCGCCGGGCAAAATAAAGCGCATCTCGCCCACGCCCTGAAGATGGAGATGGCAACGCGCATAATCTTCGCCAAAGAAGATTTGTCCATCCTGCAAAGTTTGGTTCATGAAATCGGCGCTCACCTTCGTTCCGTCCGCCAGCGTGAAATCCTCAACCGTGTTGGCGTTGGAATCGAATATGCTCGCCCACTGAGCCTTCAGGTAGATGGTGTTGATTAAAACCAGCAGATCCTCGGCGGATAATTCCACCTCCGGCTCTATGGTTCCCCTGGTCTTTTCGGCTATCCAGCTTCCGATGCGCGCCCAGGAAGCCGGCTCGCCCAGGGGCAGACTCTCGACCTCGGCATTGTAGTAGGACGCCGCCAGCTCCTTATAGCTGTCGTAAACGGGCAGAGTATCGTTGCACCAGAGCGAATTGTTCAGCTCCAGCACGCCTAACTCATTATCGCTTTTAAGCTTTGCCCACATATCCGCGTTTGAGGCTCTAAGGCTCTCCAAGTCCTCCGCTCCGAGCGCCGAAAGCAACTCTGCGAGCGTTTCGCCCGAAGCGCCCTCCGCCGCCAGCGACAGGGCGAGATAGAGGCTTATCGGGGAATAGTTGGCGTTATCCGTTCTGCCGCCGAGCGCCTGTATCGCTGTGAGCGCGGCAAAGCCCTGATAGTCCTCCACGGCTATTGGCTCGTTCTTGCCAATCTCGGATTGAACAATCGGCGGCGCGGGGTCTATCATCTTCTCAATCTCCTTGATCGGCGTGGGCTCCAAACTCGCCTGCGCTCCCTCAAAGCTTTCTCCGCTCCGGCAACCAAAAGTCGCCGCAATCAGCAAAGCAAAGGCTATGCAAAGGATTCGTTTCATATTCAAGCCCTCCTTCCTTCACCTGTAACACCTTTTATCTCAGGCAATGGTTGCAAGCACCTTCCGATAAACCTCGTCCGCCTTGTGGCAAACCGCCTGAACCAGCGTCTCTCCCCGCTCTATATGCTCGTCGCGAAAGCTTTCGTTCGAGATTCCGCCAAGGTTGATGAGAACGTTCAGCCATGCGCCCTGAACTGCGGTCTTTATGCAGAGGGCGGCTACTCCAAGGTCGGAGGCGCAGTTGGGATTTATCTGCCCCTCAAGCCCGCCAAGAAGCTCCATCGCCTCAGCGCAACTTTGCATAAGCTCATAGGGAACTCCGGTCGCCGCCATCGTCGCAAGCTCTATCGCCTCTTTGCGCGCCGCTTTCTCCTCCTCCGTCGCCTTCGGCAGGGCAAACGCCGCCATAACCTCGTTAAACGCCTCGGTATCCCTGTCGATGCTTGCAGTCATTCCCGCAAGGAATGGCGCGCCCGCCTCTATCGCGCTCAGCATCAGCTCCTCCCTGTCGGCATATTTCTTCTTGCCCAAGGTAAGGTTTGCGGTCATCATCCCAAGCCCCATGCCAACAGCGCCCACAAGCGCGGACGCAGAGCCGCCGCCGGGAGCGGGAGCGTTGCTTTGAAGCAGATTTAAAAATTCTGCTACTGTCAAATCGGTAAGCTTCTTATCCATCAAATACCTCCATCGGCCGTTTTTTTGAGTATAGCCCAGATCCCTTATTAAGTCAATCGGCGCGCACGAATCAGAGCCAAAAAAGGGTAACCACCGGTTCGGCTGAACGCGGCGGCAACCCTAAAGCTGTTATTCCCTTGATAGTCCGGCTTACAGCGCGCCGTCAAGCATCGCCGTTACGAGATGCTTCGGCTTTGCGCCAACCGAACGCTCGATAATGTCCCCATCCTTAAACAGGATGAGGCAGGGTATCGTATTGATCTGATACCGCGCCGCAAGCTCGCCCTGCTCGTCCACGTTGACCTTGACGACCTTTGCCTTGCCCGCATACTCGTCGGCAACCTGCTCGACTATGGGCATCAGCATCCTGCACGGGCCGCACCAGCTCGCCCAGAAATCGACCAGCGCGGGCATATCGCCGTTGATAATCGCATCAAAGTTTTCCTGAGTTCCGATAATCATGTTGTCATTCATCTTCATTTTCCTCCGTTACAATACTATTTATTATTGGGGTGAACCGGCGGCTGTTTTTGAGCCCTATTTCGACCAGCCTCAATATCAGATACGAAAGGGCGCAACTTCCAAGGCCCAGGCAGACCGCCAGCACGTCGCTAAAAAGTGAGCCGACATAGGTTCCCATCAACAGAAGCGCCAGCGGAACGGCATAGCAGAGGGTGGACGCAATCAGCATCGACGATGATCGCAAGCTCACCTCAACCCTGTCGCCAACCTTAACGTTGAGCCTGTCCTCCGCTTCAGTTTCCATATGCTTGTCTCCCGCCGTCAGGCAGGCTCCGCAACGCTTGCAGGCGCTCGTCCTTTGAAATCGAACGGTGGCCTTTCCGTCAGCCACGCCTATAACCGTGCCTGTATGCCTCAGCTCCTGCGGCATTAGTCTGTCTCCTCTATGCAGCGTATATGCAGTTCGTCGAGCTGTTTCTTCTCAACCGCATAGGGCGCGTTCGTCAGCGGGCAGGAGGCGTTTTGCACCTTCGGGAAGGCTATCACGTCGCGGATACTGCTCGCTCCGCATATCAGCATGGCGAGCCTGTCCAAACCATAGGCGAGGCCGCCGTGCGGGGGTGTTCCGTATTTGAACGCCTCAAGCAGGAAGCCGAAGCGCTTCCATGCCTGCTCCTTTGTAAACCCAAGCACGGAGAACATCCTCTCCTGAAGCTCCGACGAATGGATACGGATGGAGCCGCCTCCGATTTCAACGCCGTTCAACACGATATCGTATGCCTTCGCCCGAACCGCGCCGGGATCGAGGTCGAGCTTGTCCAAATCCTCGTCCATGGGCATCGTAAACGGATGGTGCTTTGCGGCGAACCGCTGATCCTCCTCGCTCCACTCCAGCAACGGGAACTCGGTTACCCAGAGCAGGTTGTACTTGCCCTTGGGAATCAAGCCCAGCTTGTCCGCCAGCTTCAGCCGCAGATTGCCGAGCGAAGCCCAAACGACGTCGTTGACGTCGGCAACAATGAACAAAAGGTCGCCCGTTTCCACCTGCGCAAGCTCCCGTATGCGCTCGATCTCGCCTTCCTTGAGGAATTTCGCAATCGGGGAATTCAGCCCCTCGGGCTTGAAGTTCATCCATGCCAGCCCCTTGGCGCGATAGGTTTTAATCCACTCGGCAAGCGCGTCTATCTCCTTGCGCGAGAACAGCGAGCTTGCCCCCTTGGCATTTATACAGCGCACGCTCCCGCCCCGTTCTATGGCGGTTCTGAACACCGAAAACTCGCTGTTTGCTACCGCCGCGCTCAAGTCGCAAAGCTCCATGCCGAATCTTGTGTCGGGCTTGTCGGAGCCGAAACGGTTCATTGCGTCAATCCAGGTGATGCGGGGGAGCGGAAGCTCGATATCGACGTTCAAGGTCTCCTTGAACACCCGCTTCAAAAAGCCCTCGTTGACCTCCATCACATCTTCCGCCTCCACGAACGAAAGCTCCATGTCGATCTGCGTGAAATCCGGCTGGCGATCCGCCCTCAAATCCTCGTCTCGGAAGCATCTGGCGATCTGCATATACTTGTCATAGCCCGAAACCATCAGCATCTGCTTAAAGAGCTGGGGGCTCTGCGGAAGCGCATAGAAGCCGCCCGGATGCACCCGGCTCGGCACAAGGTAGTCCCTTGCCCCCTCAGGCGTGCTTCCGGTCAATATCGGGGTCTCTATCTCATAAAAGCCCTGCTCGTCGAAGAAGGTGCGCGCGATATGCGCTATTCTGTGGCGCATCATCATGTTTCTCTGCATACACGGGCGGCGGAGGTCGAGATACCGGTATTTCAGCCTGAGTAGCTCGTTTGCCTTGCAATCGTCGTCCACCTCGATCGGCGGGGTTTCGCTCTTGGACAGGATTTTAAACTCCGAAACCAGCACTTCGACCTCGCCCGTCTGCATATTCGGGTTGATCATGTTTCCGGTTCTCTCCATCAGCCTGCCCTTCACCGCAAGCACGAATTCGGAGCGTATCGTACCCGCCCGCGCATAGTCCTCCGCGCTCAAAACCGAGGAATCGAACACTATCTGCATGAGTCCGCTCCTGTCCCGAAGCTGTACGAATATCAGCGCGCCCAAATCCCTGCGCACATTCGTCCAGCCCATCAGCGTAACCTCCCTGCCGACGTCCTGTTTGCTAAGCTCGGTGCAATAACAGCTTCGCTTCCAACCGCTCAATAATTCGCTCATCATCTTATCCTTTCAATTATGGCGTCGGGATTAAGCTCAATCGGCTCGTCCTCGTTCATCGCCAGCATATATTTCAGCATCGCCCTGCCGCTCTCAATCTCATTTTTGCCTATGACGATGCAATACTCCGTTTCCATCTTGGACGCATATTTCATCTGCGCTTTGAGGCTCCTGCCCATATGGTCGCATTCGGCTTTCACTCCCCTGTTGCGAAGCCGGAAGCACAGCTCAAACGCCGCTTTTTTGCTCTCCTCGTCCATCGAGATCAAAAAGATTTCATAGCGCGGCGGCTGTTCGCTCTCCTCCATCATCAGCAGGAGGCGCTCCATGCCGAGCCCGAACCCAACTGCGGGCATATCCGGCCCGCCCAGCTCCTTGATAAGCCCGTCGTATCTGCCGCCTCCGCACAGCGTTCCCTGCACCCCGGGCATATCGGTAACTATCTCGAACACGGTCTTGGTATAGTAGTCCAGTCCGCGCACCAGCATCGGGTCAAGCTCATAATCTATATGCATAAGCTCCAGATAGCCTTCGAGCTTTTCCATATGCTCCCGGCATTCCTCGCATATGAAGTCCATCGTGTGCGGGGCGTTCTTCGCAATCTCTTGGCAACGCGCCTCCTTGCAGTCCAAAAGCCTGAGCGGATTCTTTTCAAAGCGCTCCAGACAGGTCGGGCAAAGCTCCTTCAGATGCTCGGAATAATAGTCCTTTAGCGCCTTCTGATACTCCCCTCTGCACTTGGGACAGCCGATGCTGTTCAGCCTCACCCTAAGATCCTCTATGCCGATCGTGTCGAACAGCTCCGCGGCTATCGCTATCGTCTCCGCATCCGCGCTCGCATCCTTGGCTCCGAAGATCTCAACTCCGAACTGGTGATGCTCCCTGAGCCTCCCCGCCTGAGGCCGCTCATAGCGAAACACCGGACAATACAGATAGAACAGCTTGGTCGGCTGAGGCTCGGAAAACAGACCGTTTTCGATGAACATTCTGACCGCGCCCGCCGTTCCCTCGGGCTTCAGCGTTATACTGCGGCCGCCCTTGTCCAAAAAGGTGTACATCTCCTTTTGCACCACGTCGGTGGTCTGGCCAACCCCGCGAAGGAACAGCTCGGTATGCTCGATTACGGGCGTTCTCGCCTCCAAAAGTCCGTACTTTTGAACTATCCCCCGTATGATATTCTCAATATACTGCCAGCGGTAGCTCTCCTGCGGCAATACGTCCTTTGTCCCCTTTGGGGCGTGATAGATAGCCATAGCTCCTCCTGTTTTAAAAAATACGGACTTTCAATCCATTCAAGGACGGAAAATCCGCGGTGCCACCCTGATTAGGCCTAAGCCTCACTCATTATCGTTAACGCCTGATACGGTATGCCTTTTTTTGACATACGGCTCGCGGTCGTCCTTCGGTCTTGTCCCCGTCGCGGCTTACAGCCTCGGCCACGCTCTCTTTGCGGGGATTGAAAACCTACTCCTCCGTTCATCGCCTTTGCTGCATTATATCACATTTATTCCGCCTGTCAATCCGAAAGGAACAATTCTTTTTTCTGCTCGAACAGCCGCTCCTGTTTTTCAAAATAAGTTTGGATATCCTTGGGGTTTCTCAGCCGCTCAACGCGATTCTGAGCCCCGAATACCCGCTTGCTCATCGCCCCCGCCCCGTGCGCCATGATACTCGCCGTCTCCTCCATCATATCTATATTGTACAGGCATTCCTTGCCCGCAACCGCATAGCCTACGTTTTCGAGATTGCCCTGCATATACTTTTGCCTGTACATATAGTACGGTCGCATCGAGAGCGCCTTCGCCGTCTCTGCTCCCAGCTTCGTCATGCTCTCGACGACTTCCGCCTCCGGCAAGGCATAATCGGGCAGGGTCTCCTTCAGCCGGCTGGAGCGCTTTATCGCAAGGGTATGAACCGTGAGATTGTCCGGCCGAAGCTCCGCTATCCTGTTCATCGTATCCTCAAACTCCGCCGTGCCCTCGCCGGGCAAGCCCGCGATTACGTCCATATTGATGCTGTAAAATCCAAACGAGCGCACCAGTTGGAAGCAATCGGCCGTCTCCTGCGACGTATGCGTTCTTCCGACGACGCCGAGCGTCCTGTCCTGCATGGTCTGAGGGTTGACCGAAACCCTTGAAACCCCCAGCTCCCGCATCGCCCTGAGCTTCTCCGCCGTTATCGTATCCGGCCTGCCCGCTTCCACCGTTAGCTCCTCGCCAAAGCCTCCATAGCTGTTCAAGGCGCAGGTTAGCAGTTCACTAAGCTGATCCGCCGAAAAAACCGTGGGCGTGCCGCCTCCAACATATATCGACCTTAGCTCATAGCCGCCCTGCTTCATAAGCTTTGCGCCCTCGTGAATATCCCGTTTCAGATAGGCGAGATAGTCCGAAAGCTCATGGGCAGTCCTTGCCACCGCGCTTCCGAAGGAGCAATACAGGCATCGCGAACGGCAATAGGGGATCCCTATATACACATCCAACGCCCTCTCCCCCGCGGACTCGATAAAGGGCTTTTGCACCGCGCATATCGTCCTCGCAAGCCCGCTCTTTTCCCCGCTTACGGAAAACACCTCCGAAAACTGCCGCAAAGCCTCCGTCTCCCCGTATTTTTGGCTCAGCTCGCGGAGCAGTTTTGTCGGGCGGATGCCCGTCAACGCGCCCCAGGGCGTATTCGCAACAAACCGTTCCTTCATCAGCCGGTATGCTATAAGCTTGACCGCCCGCTTCTGCTGTCGCTTTTTGTCCATCGCGTCCCCGTCGTCATAGGTGAACGGTACGGAGCATTTCAGCCCGCCCGGAAGCAAGCTCCCCTCCGCACGGTCGGCTAAAAGCTCTATCCTCAGCTCGGTATCCGCGCCCTCGACCTCCGCTCCGCCGATCTCAGCCATACCTAAAAAAAGCCGGATTTCCTCGGCTATGTCGTTAAAATATTGCGGCGTGTTTGTGATAAGCCTTATCAAAGCTACCTCCGCAAATACCGGATCAGCGGGTTGAACTGCGCCTCGTGCGCCACGCTCGTCTCCTCGTCGTGTCCGGGATAGAGGTGATAGCCAGTCAGCGGAAGCACCTTGTTGAAAAAGGAATCAATCAGCGCCTGCGTACTGCTCCCCGGCAAATCCGTGCGCCCGACGCTCTCAAAGAACACCGTGTCCCCGCAGAATGCCAGCCTGTCCTCGTCCGACACGAACATTACGCTGCCCTCCGAATGCCCCGGCGTATGCACCACCCGGAAGGTCAGCCCGGCGGTGTGGATTATATCCCCGTCCTTCAACAGCCGATCGGCCTTTTGCGGGGGTAGAATCTCCATCACGAGAATCGCAAGGCTGGAGCGACTGCTAGTCAGCGCATTGGAATCCAGCTCATGAATACATATCTCGGCGCCCGTAGCCTCCTTAACGGCTTGAACTCCGTAGATATGGTCGAAATGCCCGTGCGTCAAAAGTATGTGGGTGCAGTCCTTGCCGCACTCCTTGAGCGCCTGCAAGACCCGCTCCCCGTCGGCAGGGTCTATAACCGCGCAGGTTTTGGAACCCTCCCGGTATACGATATAGGTGTTCGTCGCAAGCGCGCCGCAGGTGACCGTATTTATTTCCATCAAAACTCCTTTCCGCTGTCCAGCAGGATAGTAAACGGGCCGTCGTTGGTTAGCGTTACCTGCATATCCGCTCCAAATACGCCGCATTCGAGGGGAACTTCGTCCTTCAATCGCAAAATCATCGACTCATAGAGCGGAACAGCCGTTTCCGGGCGGGCGGCTCCAATATAGCTGGGCCGTCTCCCCTTTCTCGCGTCGCCCAACAGCGTAAACTGCGAAACCAGCAGGATTGCCCCCTTAACGTCCCGCACGTCCAGATTCGGAACGCCGTTCGCATCATCAAAGATTCTAAGCCCCAAAAGCTTGTCCGCTATATACTTGACGTCCTCCTCGGAATCCCCGGTTGCAATGCCGAGCAACACCATCAGCCCCTTATCTATGCCCGCCTCGGCGCTGCCGTTTATTAAAACCTTTGCCTTTGTCACCCTCTGAACTACCGCTCTCAACCTTCCGTCACCTGCTTATCCTGAATACCGACTCGACCGCCTTGAGCTTCTTTAAATTCGCAACTACCGCCTTGAGCCTGTCTGCGTCCTCAATCATGAAGGTCATGTCGATCACCGCATAGCCCTCGCCCGTGGCCTTGGAACTCATGTCGGTGATATTGATGTTCAGCGCGGTCAGAACCTTGGAGACCTCGAAAAGCGCTCCGGTCTGATCTATGAGCTTCAGCCTCAGCGAAACCGAGAAGCTGGACTTCTGGTTCGACCACTCCACGGCTATCATCCTGTCCTCGTCCGAGCTTAGGTTCCGGATATTGGCGCAGTCCGCCCTGTGTACCGAAACACCCCTGCCGCGGGTAATATAGCCCACTATCGGGTCGCCGGGGAGAGGGTTGCAACAGTTGCCGAAACGGACGGCCATTCCCGAATCGCCGTGAACGATTATCGTATTGGGGCTGGGACTGTGCCGGGTGGGCTTGCCCTCCCTTAAATCGCCTTCGGCAAGCCGCGCCTGCATCTGTTCGAGCTTCTGCTCCTTGCGGTGCATATCCATGAGCTTATGCAAGACCTGCCCCGACGATACCCCGCCGTAGCCGATGGCGGAATACATATCCTCCATCGAAAGAAAGTTATGCCGCTTTAAAACCTCGTTCCAATATTCCGGCTTGGAAAGCTCCTGCAACGACTGGCCGTGACGCTTTGCCGCCTCCTCAAGCATCTCCTTGCCCTTTTGAATGTTCTCGTCGCGGTTGGCGCGCTTGAACCATTGGCGTATCTTGTTCTTCGCGGACTGCGTTTTAACGATGTTCATCCAGTCGCGGCTCGGCCCAACCTGAGCGTTGGAGGTGATTATCTCCACAACGTCGTTAGTCTGGAGCTTATAGTCGAGCCGCGCCATAGAGCCGTTCACCCTTGCGTGCTGGCAATGATGGCCGATATTCGTGTGTATGCGATAGGCAAAATCCAGGGGCGTGGAGCCTCTCGGCAAATCTATAATCTCGCCCTTGGGCGTAAGTACGAATACATACTCGCCCAAAAAGTCCTTTAAAATGTTATCTACGAATTCCTTGCTGTCCTCGGTCGTCTCCTTCGCCTCAAGAACCTGCCTGAGCCAGTTGGTCTTTTTGTCGAGGAAGTTTTGCTGTAACCTGCCCTCCTTGTACATCCAATGCGCGGCAATTCCATATTCGGCGGTGCGGTGCATCTCCATCGTCCGAATCTGAACCTCGAAAGGAATCCCCGAAGAGTTCAAAAGCGTGGTGTGCAACGAGCGGTACATATTGGGCTTGGGCATCGCGATATAATCCTTAAACCTGCCGGGCAACGGCTTCCAGGTCGCGTGGATTATTCCCAGCGCCGCATAGCAATCGTTGACCGAATTCACTATGACGCGAATCGCTATCAAATCGTATATCTCGTTGATTCCGGTGTTCTGCCGCGCCATCTTGCGATAAACGCTCAGCAGATGCTTGGGCCTGCCCGAAACGCTCGCCTCGATGCCCTCGTTCGCAAGAATGCTTTTCATCGTATCCATCGCCGTTTCAAGCAGAGCCATCCTCTCGGTCTGCTGGCGCGACACGAGCATTCGCGTGTTTTCATATTCCTCAGGCATCAGATATTGAAACGCAAGATCCTCCAGCTCGCTCTTTATGGCGCCCATTCCAAAGCGGTGCGCAAGCGGAGCGTATACGTCGAGCGTCTCCTTAGCCTTGCGCTGTTGCTTGACGGTATTGCAGTATTCGAGCGTTCTCATGTTGTGAAGTCTGTCCGCAAGCTTGATTATAACCACCCGAACGTCCTCGGCTATCGCTAAAAAGAGCTTTCTCAGATTCTCGGTCTGCTCCTGCTTCTTGGTGATATAGGTCTGCTTGCCCGATTTTGTCAGCTTAGTCACCCCGTCGACCAAAAAAGCTATGTCCGCTCCGAACTCCGCCTCGATATCCTCCACCGTGACGTTCTTGCCGTCCTCCACCACATCGTGAAGCAGTCCCGCTAAGACCGTCGCCGAGTCCATCCCCATGTTCATAAGGGTTGCCGCCACCGCCTTCGGATGGATTATATAGGGCTCGCCCGACTCGCGCTTTTGATCCTTGTGTGCATCGGAAGCAAACGCAATCGCCCGCTCAGCCAACTGCGCCTGCTCCTGCCCGTAGCACTCGATAAATTTTCGAGTCAGTTCGTCCATTCGTCCTCTCCGAAATCAAATCCGATAACGATAAAATCAACGGGCAAGCCCGTTGATTGAAAAACAGAGACGCTTATTCGCCCAAAAAGGCCATCACGGATTCCACGTCGTAGTCTGTCAGCAAATCCCTGCCCCTAAGATCGCTCAGCTCTATCGCAAATCGCGCCGCAACGACCTCGCCGCCCATCTGCTCACAGAGCTTTATCACGGCCATAGCCGTGCCGCCGGTGGCAAGCAGATCGTCGACGAGCGCAACGCGCTGTCCCGGCACGATGGCGTCCTCATGAACCTCCAATACATCGTTGCCGTATTCCAGCCCGTATTCGATGCGCTTCGTTTTCCACGGGAGCTTGCCCGGCTTTCTCGCCATAACAAAGCCCGCGCCTATGGCATACGCCACCGCGGAGCCCATAACGAAGCCTCGCGCCTCGGGCCCTATTACTATATCTATATTCTTATCCCTCAAGGACTCGCTAATCGTATCTATCAATGCGACGTAAGCTTCCTTGTCCTTAATCAGCGTCGTGATATCCCGAAACAGTATGCCCTCCTTTGGAAAGTTGGGTATATTGCGAATTTTGCTCTCAAAATCCATGCCTGTTTCCTCCTTAAACATTCGCCTCATAGGCGTACAATTTATTATACATGATTGCGCGAAAAATTGCATCCCTTTTTTTAGGTTTTTCTCGCAATATAATGCAAATCGCAGGAAATCCTGCCCCTGTACCGGTTTTCCCTCAATTCAAACAGCAGATCGCAATGCGGCTCGCGCCGCCACTCCTCCGCCAACTGCCCCAGATTAAACGCCACCAACCGCTTGGCTTCGCTCCCCTGCCGAACCACGGCGGAAAGATGCTTCCCGTCCTTCCCCATCACGGCTATCTGTTCCAAAGTACAGCCGTCGAGCCTGAATACCGGACGCTCATTCCCCTCCCCAAACGGGGCGAAGCTCTCGATTCGTTCGCATATCTGCGGCTCGCAGTCCGAAAGGCTTATCTCGGCGTCGTAGTATACGACCGAAGCGGGCTTTGCCTGTTCGATGCGCTCAACAAAAGCCTTCTTGAACCCCTCATAGCTCCTTCTCTCAAGGTTGAGCCCCGCCGCCTGCGCATGCCCGCCGAAGCGGGTAAGATATTCGGAGCAGGCCTGCAACATCCCAAACAGATCCACCCCCTCGACGCTTCTTCCGGAGCCGCACAGGGAGCCGTCATGCGCCCTCGTCAACAGGATTGCAGGACAGCCGAAACGCTCCACGAGCCTCGAAGCGACTATCCCGACAACCCCGCTGTTCCAATCGTCGCCCAAAAGCACCAGCGCAGAGGGCTCTTTCTCGCCCTCCAAAAGCCGCTCGCAATCGAGCAGGACGCGCTGTTCCTCCTCGCGGCGGGCGCGGTTCGCCTCGTCCAGCTCGCCCGCCAGCTCCTCCGCTCTTTGATCATCGCGGCACAAAAGCAGTTCCACCGCCCGAGCCGCGTCGCCCATCCTGCCTGCCGCGTTGAGCCTCGGAGCAAGCACAAAGGCGAGCGTATTCTCGTCAATGCTCTCCGCCTCGCCGCCCGCCGCCCTCAACAGCGCGTTCAGGCCGGTATTCTCGCGGATTAACTCCATTCCCCTGACCACTATCGTTCGGTTTTCACCCGTTAGTGGCATCACATCGGCAACCGTTGCGAGCGCGGCAAGCCCAAGATACCGCCGCGTCGCCTCCGCCTCCCCCATCAGCGCCCAGGCGAGCTTATAAGCCACTCCCGCGCCGCAGAGATTGGTTCGTTCCCGATGATAACCCTCGCGTGAAACGCAAACCACCGCCTCGCATTCGGGCAGGGTCTCGTGGCACTTGTGATGATCGGTAATCACGACCTCCATGCCCGCCTCGTAGCAGGCGCGAATCTCCTCGAACGCCGAAATTCCGTTGTCAACGGTTACAACGAGCCCTATTCCCCGCTCCTTCATCGCCGCGACCGACCGGAGGTTCATTCCGTAGCCCTCGAAATGCCGCGAGGGGATATAGTAGACAACATCGCCTCCGAGCGCCTTTAAACAATCGACCAGTATCGCGGTCGCCAGCGTCCCGTCCGCATCGTAGTCGCCGTAAACGCAGATTGTCTCCCGCTCCCTTATCGCCCGCTCGATCCTAAGCGCCGCCTTTTCCATGTCCGGCAGGATGAAGGGGGAGACCAGCGCCTGCTCCTTTGGATGGAAGAAGGCGTAGCAGTCGATTTCATCCCTTATCCCGCGCTGATTCAAAAGGCGCGAAATAAGGGGCGAAAAGCCCCCTATAAGTCTTTCACCGTATTCGGATTTAGAGAGCCAGAGCCGCCGTATCATTCGCGATTGCCATTTCCTCGTCGGTCGGTATCACAAAGATCTTGACCTTGCTGTGGTTTTGGGATATATCCGTCTCCACGCCGCGCGGACAGCTGAGATTGTATTCAAAATCCGCTTCAGCACCGAGATAGTCCAAACCTTTCAGCACCAGCTCGCGCACTCCCCTGTCGTTCTCCCCGACCCCGGCGGTGAACACTATCGCGTCCACTCCGTTCATCTCGGCGGCATAGGCCCCGATATACTTCTTTACCGCAAGCGCGAACATCGAAAGCGCCAGCTTAGCGCGCTCGACCCCCTCGTTTGCCGCCGCCCAAAGATCGCGGAAATCGCTCGATACGCCCGATATGCCGAGCATTCCGCTCTTTTTGTTCATATAGGCGTCAACCTCCTTGGCGCTCATGCCCGCCCTATCCATCAGATAGGGTACTATGGCGGGGTCGATGCTTCCGCAACGGGTTCCCATCGGAAGCCCCTCCAGCGGGGTGAGTCCCATCGAAGTATCCACACAGCGGCCTCCTATGGAGCAACTGACGCTCGAACCGTTGCCGAGATGACAGCTTATCACCTTTGCGTCCGGCTTGTTCAAGAGCGCAAGCGCGCGGCCCGTAACATAGCGGTGCGAGGTTCCGTGGAAACCATAGCGGCGTATGCCGTATTTCTCATACGCCTCATAGGGAAGCCCGTACATATAGGTTTTCGGCTCCATCGACTGACCGAAAGCCGTGTCGAAAACCGCAACCATCGGCACGTCGGGCATAACAGCGCGGCAACCCTCTATTCCCATCAGGTTGGCGGGATTGTGCAGGGGCCCCAGCGGGATGCACTCCCGAATCGCCTCGATAACGCCGTCGTCTATCAAAACGGAATCGGCAAACTTCTCGCCCCCGTGAACCACCCGATGGCCTACGGCGGCTATGCCGCTCATGTCGGGAATAACGCCTATCTTTGCATCCACGAGCGTATCCAGAACCAGCGCTATCGCCTCCTCGTGGTTCTTCATGTCGCGCTTAATCTCAACCTTGTCGCCGTCGTGGGGCTTATAGCTCATCAGCGAATCCGCGATGCCTATGCGCTCGCAAAGTCCCTTGGCGATAACCTTTTTGTCCTCTATGTCTATGAGCTGATACTTGAGCGAGGAACTTCCCGCATTGATAACCAATACACTTTTCATCTTTTTTCTCCTTATCTGTTCTGCGCCTGTACTGCGGTGATAGCGACCACCGCGACTATATCCTCAACGCTGCAACCGCGGCTTAGATCGTTGATCGGCGCGGCAAAGCCCTGGCAGATGGGGCCTATCGCCTCAGCGCCGCCCAGCCTTTGAACGAGCTTGTAGCCTATGTTGCCCGACTGCAAATCGGGGAAGATCAAAACGTTGGCCTTGCCCGCCACGGAGCTGTTGGGCGATTTGAGCCGTCCAACGCTCTCCACCAGCGCCGCATCCGCCTGCAACTCTCCGTCGACGTCCAGCTCGGGAGCAAGCTTTTTAACCAGCTCGGTCGCCTTTTGAACCTTATCCACATTCTCGTGCTTGGCGCTTCCCTTGGTTGAGAAGGAGAGCATCGCAACCCGCGGCTCCATGCCGCAGAGCGCTTTGGCTGACTTCGCGGACGAAACGGCTATCTCGGCAAGCTGCTCGGCGGTCGGGTCGATATTCACCGCGCAGTCTGCAAATATCATCACGCCCTCGTCCCCATACGCCTTGTTTGGAATGTCCATGATGAAGAAGCTCGAAACCGTGCTTATGCCCTTCTGCATCTTAATTATCTGCAGTCCCGGCCGCAACGTATTGCCCGTGGTGTTGATAGCGCCGGACACAAAGCCGTCCGCCTTGCCGTCCTTTATCATCATCGCGGCGAAGAACAGCGGATTCTTCATGGTTTCCGCCGCCTTCTCCGGCGTAACGCCCTTCTCCTTGCGCAACTCATAGAACATATCGGTATAGCGCTCATAGTCGGGATGGGCTTCGGGGTCGATAAGGGCGATTCCGTCGAGACAGACACCCCTTTCGGCGGCGACCTGCCGGATTTCTTCAATATTGCCGAACAGCGTGACCTCGGCTATCCCCTCGCGCACTATTCGCTCCGCGGCAGTAACCGTGCGCGGCTCCGCGCCCTCGGGAAGCAGAATATGCTTCTTATCCGCCCTCGCCTTGTCAAAAAACAGATCCATCAATGCCATTTTCTAACCCTCCACAAAAAATTACTCTATATTCTACCACAACGCGTCGAAAAATGGTATACTGTAAGCAAGAAAAAGTTGGGGTAATTGAAAATGCGAGTAGTCGGAATAGTTGCGGAGTACAATCCGCTTCACAACGGGCATATCTATCATTTGGAGGAGGCTAAGCGCCGCACCGGAGCGGCCTACTGCATAGTCGTCATGTCGGGCAACTTTGTCCAGCGCGGAGAACCCGCCTGCACCGATAAGTTCACCCGTGCGGAATGGGCTCTGCAGGCGGGCGCGGATCTCGTTATCGAGTTGCCCGCGGTCTTTGCCAACGCGAGCGCGGAACGCTTTGCCGAGGGCGCTATCAGCCTGCTTGCCGAAACCGGAATAGTAACCGATCTCGCTTTCGGCTGTGAGCAGTCCGACCTCGACGCTCTCTACCGGCTTTCCGACATCTTGGCGGATGAAACTCCCGCGTTCCGTCAAACCCTTGCCATCCATCAAAAGCAGGGCAAGTCCTACCCCCGCGCCCGCTATGACGCGCTTGCGGAGATGGGGCTGAATCCCGTCCTTTTAAAGGAGCTTGCCAAACCGAACAACATTTTGGCGATAGAATATCTGCGCTGTCTCAATCTCTTTGCCCAGGATATCGCGCCCTGCCCTATCGAGAGGATTCAGAACGCCTATAACGAAACCGCGCTGACCGGCGAAATCTCCAGCGCGACCGCCATTCGCTCCGCCTTCTCCAACGGCGACCCCCGCGTGATCTCCGCCCTGCCCCTCTTTGTCAGCGGCGCTTTGCAGTTCGACCCGCAGTTCCCAATCTCCCTAAACGATATCGGAGCCATGATGCTCTACAAGCTTCGTTCGATGAGCGTCGAGGAGCTTTTAGAGCTTCCGGATATGGGCGAGGGCTTGGAGCAGGTGTTTTTGCGTTGCGCCCGCAGTTGTTGCGACGCCGAGAGCTTCTTTGCGGCGGTCAAGAGCAAGCGCTATACGCTGGCGCGGTGCAAGCGCATCGGCATGAGCGCCCTCTTGGGCATAAACCGCGAGCTTGGCGAACGGATGCGCCTTCCCGAGAACCATTATCTGCGCATCTTGGGCCTGCGCCGCTCCGCCCGCTCCCTGCTGTCCGCCATCGTCAGCCTCTCAAGGACGCCGATTATCATGCGCAACGCCGACGTACTCTCCTGCTCGGCGGCGGCGCAGGAGTCCCTGCGCATCGACGCTTTCTCCACCGACGTTATCGCCTACGCGCTGAAAAAGGAACTGCACCGGGATAACCAGTCGGCAATTACGCTGTAATAGTTTTTTGCCCACGACGCATAATAGATAGCGTTTCAAGGAGGCGCGATGCCGCACGAAGAATTCATCAGAGAAATAGAAAAAAGCGATACCGCCGTGGTTTTCATCCACGGCATTATGGGCTCGCCCGACCATTTTTTGCGCTTTATTCCGCGAACTCCCGATAGCTATTCCATCTATAACCTCCTGCTCGGAGGGCACGGCGGCTCCGTAGCCGACTTTTGCCGTTCCTCCATGAAGCAATGGAAGGCTCAGGTCTCCGAGCTGATAGCCTCGCTCTGCCAACGCTATCCGAACATCATCATCGTCGGGCACTCGATGGGAACCTTGTTTGCCATCGAGGAGGCAGTAAAGCGCCCGGACAGGGTTAAAAAGCTCTTTCTCCTTGCCGTCCCGCTGAAGATACGCTGTAATCCGTCCACCATCTTTAAGGGGCTGAAGCTGTTTATGGGCAAGATGAGCCCCGATAATCCCGCTCCGGCTAACGCCTCTTACAGCCTTGCCCCCGAAAAAAACAAGTGGAAGTTAATAGGCTTCATCCCCCGCTATATGGAGCTGTTTTTTCAGATTTCGAGGACAAGGAAGCTGTTAAAAAAAGCGGCCGTTCCCGCCCTCGCCTTTCAGTCCGCCTTGGATGAGCTTGTCGCGCCCGAAGCCGCAGATATCGTCCGCTCCAATCCGCATTTCGACTGCCGCATATTGGAAAAATCCCACCACTCCTATTATGAGCGGGGGGATGAGATTGTCCTGTGCGACGCCTATTCTTCCTTTATTCGCTAAGCGAGTTCAGGGACGGTCGCTCCCTCGATTTGACCCTGCACTAAGTCCATAATCATCGGAAGCGCCTCCTGCGCCGCCCGTCGGCCCTCCTCAACGCAAGCGTCCGTTCCAACATTGGAAAGCATCGACATAAACGCCGCCGAGGGCTTTATCAGAACGTCCACGTTAGGTTTTTTGAGCCGGCTTATCTCCGCCTGCATGATATCAAAGGTGCGCATCAGCGTATGGTAGGCGTTGACCTTTCCTCCCTCGTGAAGCCGGTTGCGCTTATCCGACAGATCGACCCCGATGACTATATCCATGCCCTGCTGTCTCAACACCGTTGCGGGAACGGTTTCCAATATCCCGCCGTCGGCATAGAGCTTGCCGTTTATCTCCACCGGCACGAACACGCCGGGAACGCACATACTGGCGCGAACCGCCCTGTGCAACTTGCCCTCGAAAAAGACCGTCAGCGTTCCCGATTCCAGATCGGTAGCCGTGCAAAAGAAGGGAATCCGCGTCTCCGAAAAGCTCTTGTCGTGCGTGAGTATCCGCACCACCTCCTCAAACCGGTTTCCCTGCAAGATTCCGCCCTGAGTAGGCAAGGTTATATCCATAAAGCTCTTGGCGTCCATCGCCGCTATAAACTTGCTTAGAAGCCTCAGATCCGTGCCGACGCTGTATATCGCCCCCGCTATCGCGCCGATACTGCAACCCGCTATCATATCTATCGGTATGTTGTTCTCCTCAAGCACTTGCAAAACGCCGAGGTGCGAAAACCCTCGCGCGCCGCCCGAACCCAAAGCCAGACCTACCTTCTTTCTTTCCTTCATCGAATAAAACTACCCCTTTTTGTATAATGTTTGATAGTACGACCCGGAGGCTCTATGAAACGCTTAGCGCTCGTTTTAACATCCCTGCTCTGCCTTTGCCTGCTCCTTTTCCCTTCCGCCGCGCTCAACGGGGCTAAGGTTGGAATCGGGCTTTGGTGGGAGCAGGTTTTTCCCGCCCTGCTGCCTTTCTTCATCTGCTGTGGCATGCTGGAAAGGCTCGGCTTTTTGAGCCTGTTTTACAGGCGGGAGCGCCTGCGCCTGCTTCCCGTCTTTCTGTTCGGCGCGCTTGCGGGCTATCCCGGCGGAGCCAGGCTCCTGGGGAGCTGTGTCGAACGCAGCGCGCTGAACCGCAAAGAAGCTCAAACCATGTCGTATATCACTAATCTATGCAGTCCTGTTTTTATCATGACAATTCTATCACTTGGCCTTTATAAAAACAAGAGCGTGTTTTTGCCGCTCTTTGTCTCCCACGTTTTGACCATCGCCATCTTTTCCGCCCTGCTCAAACTGCCCGTGAGCCGCCCGCTAAGCCGAACCGGACTGTTGCCCGTTCCCGAAGCCTTTGCCGCCTCGATCGCCGAAGCGATGCTCTCACTTTTAAAGGTCGGCGGCTGTATCGCGATCTGCGCGGTCGTATCCGAATGCCTTTTCACCGTAACGAGCCTGTCCTCGCCCCTTGCCCGCGCGCTCATAGGGGGCTGTATCGAGCTGACCTACGGTTGCAGGATGCTCCTTGAAACCGGCTTGAATCTGCGCTTTCAGCTTGCCTTCTCCGCCTTCTTTACCGCCTTCGGCGGGTTTTCGATCGCGCTCCAATCGCTATGCTTTTTGAAGCTTGCCAATCCTCTGCGCTATCTCGGCGTGAAATTTGCGATGGGCTTATGCGCTGGGCTGGTTTGCTATTTGATCGCGCCCCTGCTCGTTCCCCGAGAGATCGCCCTCGCCCTGTCCATCGGAAAGCGCGAGCTGACAAACGCCATCACCACGGCCGGAATTCTGTTCTGCTCGGTCGTAAGCTTGAGCTTTGCTCTGCTGTTCGCTTTGATAGTGAAGGGGAAGGCCTTGGAACGCAAGCCCAAAGAGGACGGCTGAACCTATGTGTTCAGATCCATCAGCTCCATCGTCAGCGTTACCGAATACTTGCCCGACGTTAGCTTCCGGCTACTCGCCCGAAGAACATAATACTTCCATTGCCAGTCCGTATAATAGCCCGTATCGAGATTGTCGATTATGGAGTTTGCCACCGAGCTTACGCTCTTCATCCCCGTGGCGCTGTCCGCGGCGATCGTATCATATACGAGCTGGAGTGAACCGTATAACTGCGCCAGCTCCCTCTCGTACTCCGCCTGAAGCTCGAGGGCTATCTGGCTGTTGCCGCCATCGGGCTTGCGACCGATTCGCAACGACAGCGTGAGGCTCTCCACGCCTCCCTCCGGCGTCGTCTCAACGTTAAGCTGGCCAAAGCCTTCCCCGTCCGAATACAGCCCGCCGTCCATGTAGTCATATGCGCTCCCGTCGATTTGTTGCATAAGCTCGTCAATGTCGAACCAGGTTTCCGTCTCCGCGTCCGCATCCATTGCCGATGGGCGGAAAACTATGCCCACGACGATAAAAGCGACCAGCAGGGCTATCGTGATTATTGTCGACGCCCGCATAATCGCCTTGTGTTTTCCTAATTTTTTTGAAATAAGCCCGTCCTCCTCAGGGGTTTTTCATCGCTTCACTTGCTGTCAAACCCTAACTTATGGTATACCTTCGCAATCGTTTTTTGGGCTATCCTCTTTGCCTTGTCCGCCCCGTCCTCCGCAATAATCAGAAGTCGCTTTCGATCGGAGGTCAGTTCCCTATATCGCTCCCGTATGGGCGCAAACCGCTCTATGACCGCCTTGGCGGTCTCGGCTTTAAGCTCGCCGTAGCCCAAACCCGAAAACAGCTCAACGCTCCTTTCGACCGGAATATTTCGCATGGCGGAGTATATCTCAAGCAGGTTTGACACTCCGGCGCGGTTTTGGGGATCGTAGGCTATCAGCCCCTCGCAATCGGTTACCGCCCGTTTCAGCTTTCTCTCGATGTCCTGCGGCTCGTCGAGAACATTGATATAGGCGTTCGGGTTGGGATCCGACTTGCTCATCTTTCTCTGCGGCTCCTGCAAACTCATTATCCTCGCGCCGGTTTTGGGTATAAGCGGCTCGGGCATGGCGAAGGTCTCGCCATAGGTTTTGTTGAAGCGCAAACAGAGATCCCGCGTCAGCTCGACGTGCTGTTTCTGGTCTTCGCCGACCGGAACCAGCTCCGCCTGATACAGCAGTATGTCCGCCGCCATCAATACGGGATAGGTAAAGAGTCCGGCGTTTATATTGTCGGCGTGGCGCACGCTCTTGTCCTTGAACTGGGTCATGCGCTGAAGCTCCCCAATATAGGTCTTACAGCAAAGCGCCCAGTTCAGCATCGCGTGTTCGGGAACGTGGGACTGGATGAAAAGAATGGACTTCTCGGGCTCCACTCCGCAGGCGAGCAACAGCGCCAGCGCGTCGAGGCTTCTCTTCCTCAAAACCGAAGCGTCCTGCTTTACCGTAATAGCGTGCATATCCACGACGCAGTAGATGCAATCGTAATCGTCCTGAAGCTCGATCCAGTTCTTTAAGGCGCCTATATAGTTGCCTATCGTGATGTTGCCGGAGGGCTGAATGCCCGAAAAAATCCGTTTTCTTCCTTCCATACTATCCTCATCTAAAAATTTTTGAGCAAGCCGTAAGCCGAGTTCTGTCGAGGACGATTATCTATCTTGGCCGCCGGTCGCCCGACGGCTCGAGCGATTACAAAGAGCTTGACGGGACGCCATTAAATGCTCTCAATTCAATCTTGCACCGAGTGGGGTTTACAGGCCCGACAAGTCGCCATGTCGTCGGTGAGCTCTTACCTCGCCTTTCCATCCTTACCGCAAATGCGGCGGTTTATTTCTGTTGCACTGTCCTTGGAGTCGCCTCCACCGGGTGTTACCCGGCACTCTTCCCTGTGGTGCTCGGACTTTCCTCACCCCTTTTAGGGCGCAATCGTCCAGCTTGCTCAAAACCTTATTCTTTTGTAATATACAGCAATCTGCCGCAATTCTCACACTCCGCCACCGAATCGGCGTTTAACAGCTTTTTCAGCATGAGCGTGGGCAGCGACATATTGCAACCGCTGCACTTCTGGTGAAGCACCGGGACAACCGGGGTGGGATAATGCTGTCTTGCCCGCCTATACCTCTGCATCAGCCTGTCGTCGACCCTTTCCGCGAGCCGCTTCATCTCCTTGGCGCAGTCGTCTATCGCCGCCGCGCTCCGCTCCTTCTCCTCCTCGCAAACGAGGCGGAGCTTGTCATACTCCTTCTTCGCCTTGCCCGCCACCTGACGGGTCTTTTGATAATCGTCGACGAGCTTATTGAGGCTCTCAAGCAACCGCTCCGCTTCCTTCTCCATGGCTCCTATCTCACGGCTGAGCTTTTCGATATCGAGGCGAAACTCGGTCATCTCCTCGCCGGTGCATTCCTCGTCCTGCTTCAGATTATCCAACTCGGCGCTTTCAAGCTCATAGCGGTCGAAGAAGGCGGAACACTGGGCTTGTATTCTCGCAAGCGCGGCGGTAGTCAGCTCCAGGTTCTCATTTGCCTTTGCAACCGTCGCCTGCTGTTCCTTTAAAAGCTTGTGCAATTTGTTCAGCCGCTGACGGTTCTCGGTCGTCTTAACCGCCAGCTCAAGCTGTTGTTTTTCCTCATCGGCCTTTTGGTAGGCCAGGAGCGCATCAATTCTACTCATTTTTATCCTCCAAAGCGACTGCAGGGAGCCACGTTCCCAGTCTGCGTTAACATATATTGTACATCATTTTTCTCCATCTGTAAACGTGAAATTAGAGATTTCAGCACAAGAGCCTCGGTTTCATAGTGCCCGCAAACCACCAAATTCAGTCCCATCACCGCCGCATTAAGGAAATGATGATATTTTACCTCTCCGGTTACAAAGGCGTCCGCTCCATTTTCAACCGCCGCTAACAGATCCCCGCCTCCGCTTCCGCCGATAACCGCGACCTTTGAAACCGGCGCGTCCGGCCTGCCCGAATAGCGGCAGGAGCAGTTCATCGCCCTCGTGCAATCCTGCATCAAATCAAGGAGCGTCGTTCCCTCCCGCGCATATCCCAGTCTCCCCAGCCGATCCGGCTCGAGCGGCACGACGTGGGTCAGCCCCAAAGCCTCGCAAAGAGCGTCGTTTACTCCTCCCTCCACCGCGTCCAGATTCGTATGCGCCGCAAACATCGCTATTCCGTTTCTTGCCAATATATAGGCCGCCGCCGTTTGCGGCTCGTTCGGGAGAAACCGCTTTACCCCGTCATAGAACAGCGGGTGATGACACAGCACCAAATCCGCGTCCCGGCTCTGCGCCTCCTTTGCCACCTTCACGGTGCAATCCAAAGCCACGAGCACCTTCCTTATCTCCGTCCTGTCCGTGCCGACCAAAAGTCCCACGTTGTCTCCGTCCATCGCATACGCCTTGGGAACGATGCGCTCCATCATGCTCAAAAACTCATTTAGTTCCATAACTGTCCTCCCAAAGTTTGATTATCGTTTTAAGCCGCCCGCACCTCGCGTTCAGGACGGCTTCTCCCTCCGTTCCCCGCGCCTCCGCCAGTTGCCGTTCACAGCGTTGCAAATTCTCCGCTACAAAGTCCAAAAGCAGGGGATCGCGGCATAAGAAGGACATAAAGCCCACCTCGAAGCAGTCCTTAGGCCAGCCCTTGGGCGGCTCTTGCACAAGCTTGGACGGCTCCGCCGCCAGCACCTGATAGCACCGTCTTCCCTCCCGAACCAGCCTGTCCTCCCTTATCCAATACCCGTGCGAGTAAAGATACTCCCGAAGCTCCTCCTGCCCCCGCATGGGTTGCATCACGACGCGCCCCGCCCCCATCAGTGGCAACGGGCAGGCGTCCAGGATGCCGGCAATCAGCTCGCCGCCCATGCCCAATATCATCACAGCGTCGCATTCGCCCGCTTTAATCGCGGCAAAGCCGTCGCCCGTTCGGAAGTCGATACTCCCGTCCACTCCGACATATTTCGCAAGCCGCCTTGCCTTTTCGAGCGAGGGCGCGCTTATATCGGTCGCAATAACGCACTCGCATCTGCCCTGCTGGAGCAAAGCCACCGCCGTTCTTCCGTGATCGCAACCGACGTCCGCGATTACCGGACAGTCCTCCAGCATATCCACGGCGGCCTGAAGTCGGGGCGACAGCCGTATCCGCCTCTGCCCCGCACTCAAATCCTTATCTCCCGAAGCGGCTTCACCTCGTCGATAGGCCCTCCGCCGAGGCAGATCTCCCCATCATAGAATACCGCCCATTGTCCGGGGGTTACGGCGCGCTGTGGCTTAAAAAACTCCACAGACGCCCCATCGCCGCGCTTGAAAACCCGAACCGCCTGATCGCTCTGGCGGTAGCGGAACTTTGCGGTAAGCTGTGCGCCGTCCCCGGGCGGAACTCCCGCAATCCAGTTTACCCGCTCACAGCTCAGCGAACTCGAAAACAGCTCCTCATGCTCGCCCTGCTGAACTATTAAAAGATTCCTCTTTAAATCCTTGCCTATAACAAACCAGCTCTCGCCCGAACCGCCTTTGCTCCCGCCTATGCCCAGCCCGCGCCTTTGTCCCAGCGTATAATACATCAACCCATCGTGCTTTCCGACCGTTCTGCCCCGCTCGTCCACCATCTCGCCGGGCTGTGCGGGCAGATACTGCATCAGAAACCGCTTGAAATTCCGCTCCCCGATAAAGCAGATTCCGGTGGAATCCTTCTTTTCGGCGTTGGCAAGCCCCTGCTCCCGCGCCAGCGCCCTAACCTCGCTCTTTTTTAGCTCAGCCAGCGGAAAGACGGCGTTTTGAAGCTGTTTTTGAGTCAGCCCCGCAAGGAAATAGGTTTGATCCTTGTCGCGGTCGAAAGCCCGTTTCAGCCTCACCCCCTCCGCATCCCTGTCGAGCCCGGCATAATGCCCAGTGGCGATGGCCTTGGCTCCGGTTTTTAGAGCGAAGTTTAAAAAAGCGGCGAATTTAATCTCGCAGTTGCATAGCACGTCGGGGTTGGGCGTTCTTCCCCGCCGGTATTCGTCGAGAAAGTAGGAGAATACGCGCTCGCGATACTCCTTGGAAAAGTTGACCGTGTAGTAAGGTATGCCAATGCAGTCCGCCGCCGAACGCACGTCCTCATAGTCCTGCCATGAGGTGCAAACGCCGTCCTCGTCCTGCTCGTCCCAGTTCTTCATAAACACGCCGACAACCCTATGCCCCGCCCGTTTTAAAAGAAGCGCGGCAACCGAGCTGTCAACTCCGCCCGAAAGGCCAACGACAATATGCTCCTTTTCAATTCCACAAGTCACAAAAACGCCTCCTTTGTATATTGTAACACAAAGGAGGCGTAAAAGAAATGCTTAACTCATCATTTGCAAATCATGACTTTAGCAGCCGCAGGAACGGGTTGAGGTGGTGCAACCACAGCCGCAGGTTCCGTTGTTGTCGCCGCCGCAATACTTGCTGAGCAACAAGAGCCAGATCAGCGTATCACAGCCGCAACCGCAGCCGTTCTCGTTGTCGCCCAAAACGAGCAGAAGAACGAGAATCCACATCAGATTAGAACTTCCGGAATTACAAAACATTGTAAAAGGTTCCTCCTAACTTATTTTCGATGTCAGGCATCGTACTGCATAATACGCTGAATCCGTTTTATGTGTGCGGGTCTTGACAAAAAGCCGGTTCTGCTGAATAATGGAGTGATAATATTGGAGGAGATTTCTATGGCGACAAAAGCAACTATGGATAAGATCACCGCCCTTTGCAAGGCGAGAGGCTTTATCTTCGCGGGCAGCGAAATCTACGGCGGGCTCAGCAACACCTGGGACTACGGCCCGCTCGGCGTTGAGTTCAAAAACAACGTAAAAAAGGCGTGGTGGAAAAAATTCGTTCAGGAGAGCCCCTACAACGTGGGTATGGACGCCGCAATCTTGATGAACCCGCAAACCTGGGTCGCGTCCGGCCACGTCGGCGGCTTTTCCGATCCTTTGATGGACTGCAAGTCCTGCAAGGCGAGGTTTCGCGCCGACAAGCTCATCGAGGACTTCGATCCCTCCGTCCACTCCGACGGCTGGGACAACTCCCGCATGGAGGCCTTCATCAGCGAACACGGCATCCCCTGCCCGGAATGCGGTTCGCACGACTTTACCCCGATAAGAAAGTTCAACCTGATGTTCAAAACCTTTCAGGGCGTTACCGAGGATACCAGCTCCGAGCTTTATCTCCGGCCCGAAACCGCGCAGGGCATCTTTGTCAACTTTAAAAACGTTCAGCGCACCTCGCGGAAGAAGATTCCCTTCGGCATCTGCCAGATTGGAAAGAGCTTTCGCAACGAGATAACCCCGGGCAACTTCACGTTCAGAACCCGCGAATTCGAGCAGATGGAGCTGGAATTCTTCTGCCAGCCCGGAACGGATTTAAAGTGGTATGAATACTGGAAGGAAACCTGTTTGAACTTCCTGCTCGCCCTCGGCATGAAGCGGGAAAACATTACGCTCCGGGAGCATTCCAAGGAGGAGCTTTCCTTTTACAGCAACGGAACCACCGATATCGAATACCTTTTCCCCTTTGGCTGGGGCGAGCTGTGGGGCATAGCCGACCGCACCGACTTCGACCTCAAAGCGCACGCCGCCTGCAGTGGGGAGAACTTTGAATACCAGGATCCCTATACGAACGAGAAATACGTCCCCTTCTGCATCGAGCCTTCCCTCGGCGCGGACAGGGTCGCCCTCGCCTTCCTTTGCGACGCCTATGACGAGGAGGAGCTTTCGGAGGGCGACGTTCGCACGGTGCTTCGATTCCACCCCGCCCTCGCTCCCTTTAAAGCCGCGGTGCTGCCGCTGTCCAAAAAGCTCAGCGAGCCCGCTTTGGCGCTCTACGGCGAGCTGTCCAAGGAGTTTATGGTCGACTACGATGAAACCGGCTCCATAGGCAAGCGCTACCGCCGCGAGGACGAGATTGGAACTCCGCTTTGCATCACGGTGGACTTCGACACCCTGGAGGACGGCTGTGTAACCATCCGCGACCGCGATACCATGGAACAACAGCGCGTTCCTATTGGCGAGGTCGCCGCGCATATAGGAGCGAAGCTTGCATTCTGATGGAAATTGAAGGGCTGATTACTTCGATCATATACCGCAACGCCGAGAACGGCTATTCCGTTTTGAGCCTTGAGCTTGCAGGCGGCGAGACCCTCACGGTCAATGGGATTCTCCCGCTTTGCAACGTTGGCGAACAGGCCGTATTTCACGGTGAGATTCGCGTTCATCCGAAGTACGGCCGTCAGTTTACAGCTACTTCCTATACGCTCACCGCCCCCTCCTCCCTGCGCTCTTTGGAAATCTATCTCGGAAGCGGCGCAATCAAGGGGGTCGGCCCTGCGATGGCGTCCGCGATAGTCGGGCATTTTGGCATGGATACGCTCCGCGTTTTGGACAGCGAAGCCGAACGCCTGATGGAGGTTTCGGGCATCGGCAAGAAGAAGTACCGCCTTATCATCGACTCCTACCGCGAAAACAAGAATATGCGCGATATATTTCTCGCGCTCGAACCCTACGGCGTTACCGTTCATCAAACTTACAAGCTTTACCGGATATACGGCGACGTCTGCCTCGCAAAGCTCCAGGAGAATCCCTATCAGATGATAGAGGACGTCGACGGCATCGGCTTTGTTACCGCCGACAGGATAGCCCAGAATATCGCGGGCTTTGAGACGGATTCCGTTTCCCGTCTCTGCGCCGGCATCAAATATGCCCTTGAGAGCGCAAAGCAGGAGTATGGGCATACCTTTTTGCCTCGGGACAAGCTCATTCTAAAGGCCGCCTCCCTGCTCGGCGTTAGCATGGAGGCGGTTTCCGATTCCTTGGACTATATGGTGGACTCCGGCGGCCTGCTCTATCATATGGTCGGTGAGGACGACGGCGTTTTTCTGCCCTATTTGTTGCGCATGGAGCAATCCGTCGCCAAAAAGCTTACGCGCCGACAGCCAGCCGCTTTTTCAAACCGTCTTTGGGATTTTGAAAAGTATGAGAAGGACTTGAGCCTGAGCCTTTCCGACGAGCAACGGGAGGCAATTATGCTCGCGCTTTCGGGCGGCAACCTTATTATAACCGGCGGCCCCGGAACCGGAAAAACCACCATCGTCCGCTTCGTGGTTCACGCCCTTGCCGACGCGGATATTGATTTTAAGCTCTGCGCGCCAACGGGCCGCGCGGCAAAGCGGCTCGCTGAAGCCACGGGCGCGGAGGCGGGCACGATTCACCGGTTGCTCGAATATCACCCGGTCGAGGGCTTTGGAAGGAACTCCGAAAACCCCTTGGAAACCCAGGTTTTAATCATCGACGAGATGTCCATGGTCGACCTCCCGTTGATGCACGCCGCGCTTTCCGCCCTGCCCCGCTCGGCTCAGCTGGTGCTGATAGGCGATTGCGATCAGCTCCCTCCCGTCGGCTGTGGCGACGTTTTCCGCAACATCATCGACAGCGGGGTTCTTCCTGTGATGCGCCTGACCGAGATATTCAGGCAGGCGTCTCGAAGCCGGATAATCACCAACGCGCACCTGATAAACAACGGGCGAATGCCCATACTCGACGAACCGCATTCCGATTTCGTGTTTGAGCCGCTCTATATGGAGAGCGAGATAACCGAGCGAATAGTATCATTTTGCAAGATGCAAAGCGGCCCTGCGCAACACGGGGTTTTGAGCCTGCAGGTTTTATCGCCGGTAAAGAAGGGCAATTTGGGCGTTATCCGCTTGAACCGCATCCTGCAGGCGGCGCTGAACCCGCCCCATCCGAGCAAGGCGGAATACTCCACGGGCGAGACCGTCTTTCGCGAGGGCGACAAGGTTATGCAGGTGAAGAACAACTATAAACTCGAATGGAAGCGGTATTCCCCAACCGAGCTGTCGTACACGGACGGGCAGGGAGTCTTTAACGGGGATCTCGGAACGATATATCGAATCAACTCCGAGACGCGAAGTCTGTCGGTGGTTTTCGATGACAACCGGCTCGCCGTCTACGAATTTTCTCAGCTTGACGATCTCAGTTTGGCCTACTGCGTTTCCATACACAAGAGCCAGGGAAGCGAATACGACATAGTTGTGTTGCCCCTCCTCGGCGGTTCCCCGCTTTTCCTCACCAGGAATCTCCTCTACACCGCCGTCACCCGCGCCAGGCGGCAGGTTCTCTGCCTCGGAAGCGAACACACCATAGCCTCCATGGTTGGCAACAACAGCCGGAGGCGGCGCTACACCGCGCTTACCACCCTGCTTTTGGACGCTTACGGCAATGAGTAGCTTCCTTAGCAAAGTTTTTGAATTCATCTCCCCGTCCTACGTCGCCTGCTATCTCTGCGCCGAAGAAAGCGTCCCGGGCGCGGACAATCTCTGCGACCGCTGTCGGAACGAACTTATGCTCTGCATTGCCCCGCCGCCCGCTCCATATCTGGACGGCTGTGCCGCCGGACTCGTCTATACCGACCCGGTAAGGAGGGCGATGCACCGCTTCAAGTATCATGACCGGCGCGAATACGCCGATTTCTTCGCTCAGTATATGGCTGTCCCAGTAGAATGGGAGGTCGATATAATCGCCCCCGTTCCCCTGCACTATCTAAAGGAGCTGTTCAGAACCTATAATCAAAGCGAAACGCTGGCAAAGCGGATCAGCGCCGCCTATAAGCTCCCCTACTGCCGCGACCTTATCGAACGGGTGCGCTATACCGGAAGCCAAACCCATCGTTCGCCCAAGGAGAGGGCAAAGAACGTTCGCGGAGCTTTCAAGGCCGCTCCGGAGGTCAAGGGCCTGTCCGTCCTCCTTATCGACGATGTGTTCACGACCGGAGCCACCCTTTCCGCCTGCGCGAAAGCGCTGAAAAGCGCGGGTGCTTTAAGGGTATACTCGCTCTGCGCCTGCCGCGCCGAAAGCTAATTTATTCCCGTTTCATGCGCTTATACTTGTTCAGCGTCGCCTGTCCGCCGCGGATATGCCGTTCCGCCTTGTTGGCGTCCAGCACCTTTCTCACCTCGCCCGCCAGCGTCGGATTGAGCTGCATAAGCCTCGTCGTCAAGTCCTTATGCACCGTTGACTTGCTCGACCGCACAGCCCTCGCCGTATCCCTGACCGTAGCGCTGTGTTCCAGCATATAATGTGCCGCAAGATAAATTCTTTCTTCGGTGTAATCCAAATTAAGACCCCCCATACGCATTTGTTCAAGTGTATGAGGGGACTTGCTTATTTCATGACAAACTAATACTTCTCGATATTGACCGGACGAACCTCTTTCGCCTCGACAACGGTTAAAAATCTGGAGGCGATTTCCCCAAAGCCCGTATCCGAATCGCTCACATAATAGCTCACGCGGGTGCTTTCGCCCTTCGCGAGCGGAAGCAGGCTCGCCAGCTCCCTCGCCAGCGCCTCGCCTATATCAATGAAGCTCACGCCGGGCGCAAGCCGCTCAAACGTTCTGCGATAGAAGGGATAGTGGGTACAGCCCATAACGATGGTGTCCACCCTGCCGCCCCCAAAAGCCTCAAGATACCGCTTGCACGCCAGCTCCGCAAGCTCGTCGTCGGGCTTGCAACCGTTTTCAATCAGCGGCACCAGCAACGGGCAGGCCTCCGCCACAACCTCCGCACGAGGCTCAATCTGCGTTATCGTCCGCTTGTATGCCCCGCTCCGAACCGTTGCCGCCGTGCCAATCAGACCGATCCGCTTCGTCCTGGAGCTTTCAACCGCCGCCTTCGCCGCCGAGGGAATAACCCCGAATATCGGAATATCCATCTCAGCCTGCAACCTGTCGATAGCGATTGCGCTCACCGTTCCGCAGGCGACGACTACGGCGTCCACCTCCTGCGCCATCAAAAAGCGCACGTCCTGCCTTGCGTAGCTCAGGATAGTCTCGTCCGAACGCGATCCATAGGGCACCCGCGCCGTGTCGCCAAAGTACACTATCTCAAGCCCTTCATTATATTTGCAGATCTCGTTTAAGACCGTAAGCCCGCCGAGTCCGCTGTCAAAAACTCCCAAGCGCCGTATCCGCTTCAAAGCCAGCCCGCCTTTCAAAATATATAGTGCAGTATACCGCATTTGTTGCGTTTTGGCAACATTGCATCCTGCCCGTTTCGGTGGTATAATCCCTCTGAGGTGATAATATGGACTATATGCGTGAATCCTTAAAAAAGCACGAGGAATGGCAGGGCAAGCTTGACATAGTGCCCAAGATGAAGGTTACCGGCAGGGACGAGCTATCGCTCGCCTATACGCCCGGCGTAGCCGCGCCCTGTTTGGAGATCCAAAAGGATCTAAAATTAAGCTACAAGCTGACCGGAAAGGGCAATACGATAGCCGTCATTTCCGACGGCACCGCCGTTTTGGGGCTGGGGAATATCGGCCCGGAGGCGTCCATGCCCGTTATGGAGGGCAAATGCGTCCTCTTTAAATCCTTTGCAAACGTCAACGCCGTGCCGCTCTGCATCAACAGCACCGAGGTCGACGAGATAGTTAACGCTATCTACCGGATTTCTCCCTCCTTCGGCGGAATCAATCTTGAGGATTTCTCCGCCCCGCGTTGCTTTGAAATAGAGCGCCGCCTGAAGGAGCTTTGCGACATTCCGGTATTCCACGACGACCAGCACGGAACTGCGATAGTTTTGCTCGCGGCGCTGAAAAACGCTCTGCGGCTGAAAAAAGCCGCCCTGGACAGGGTGCGCATAGTCGTCTGCGGCGCGGGCGCGGCTGGAATGGCGGTCGCAAAAATCCTGCTCGATGCGGGCGCTACGGATCTGACCCTCGTTCGCAAGGAGGGCTTGATCGTTCGAAACGACCCGACGCTCGATCCCTATCAGGCGGAGCTGGCGTTCAAAACCAATCCGCGCCTGCTCAGCGGGGAGCTTGCCCTCGCCATGGAAGGCGCCGATGTGTTTATCGGCGTCAGCGCGCCCAACATCGTCACCGCCGATATGGTGCGTTCGATGAACCCCGAGCCGATCATCTTTGCGATGGCGAATCCGGTTCCCGAAATCATGCCCGACGAGGCGAAAAGTGAGGGCGCTTTCATCATCGGCACGGGTAGAAGCGACTATCCGAATCAAATCAACAACGTGCTTGCCTTCCCCGGCGTTTTCAGGGGGGCTCTGGACGCAAGGGCAAGGAGCATCACCGAGAGCATGAAGCGCGCCGCCGCCGAAGCCATCGCCGCCCTCGTCTCCGACGCCGAGCTGTCCCCCGACTATATAATCCCCCCGCCCTTCGACCCCCGCGTTTCCGCCGCCGTAGCTCAAGCGGTATATGAGGACGCCCTGCGAAACGGAGGCTGAGCGTAAAAACGCGGCCTTTGCTTTGTAACGCACTTAAAAGCGGTATCACAGCCTTAATAATATCAAAAACGGCGCTGACTCGAATCCTTCAGCGCCGTTTTGAGTTTGTGTTTGAAAGTTAAGCTATCGCATCGTCCGGATGATTGAAATTTGGAACCAACAGCCGGATACGGTCGATCAGGTTGGGCTCGTTTTCTATTGCGGCACGGATGAGCGCGGTCGTATTGGCCATGAACAGCTGATGGTTGATCGTTGCAGGATGCGTTTTAAATATCCTGCCGTGGGAGGTCGTCTCCCTGCACTCGCTCTCATCGTCCAGCAACAGCTCCTCATACATCTTCTCGCCGGGGCGCAGGCCCACTATCTCTATCTCCATGTTGACCCCCGGCTCATAGCCGTAGAACCGGATCATCTTCTCGGCAAGGGCAATAATCCGGATGGGTTCGCCCATATCCAGCACATAGATAGCCCCCGACTCGCCGATGGAGCCGGCTTGAAGCACGAGCTGCGCCGCCTCCGGTATCGTCATGAAATAACGGGTTACCTCGGGATGCGTGACCGTTACCGGCCCGCCCGCCTTTATCTGCCGCTCAAACAGGGGAATTACGCTTCCGTGCGAGCCCAAAACATTGCCGAAGCGCACCGTCATACAGCGCATCCTGCTCGTCGCCGCAAAAACCTGAACTATCAGCTCGGTTATTCTCTTGGTCGCTCCCATGACGTTGGTTGGGTTAACCGCCTTGTCGGTGGAGAGCTGAACGAAGCGCTCAACCCCATGCTCCTCCGCCGCCTTTAAAACGTTCAGCGTTCCCAAAACGTTATTCTTGACCGCCTCCGCAGGGCTGTCCTCCATCAGCGGAACGTGCTTATGCGCGGCGGTATGCACCACCAGATTGGGCTTGAACTCGAGCATCAGCTCGTCGAGCCGCGCCTTATCCCGCACCGAGCCGATGCGAACCATAACGTCCAGCTCCGGAAAGCGTTGCTTCAGCTCGCAATAAAGCTCATAGGTCGTATTTTCATAGATATCGAAAAGGATCAGCCGCGACGGGGTAAACATGGCGACCTGCCTCGCTATCTCCGAGCCAATCGAGCCGCCTCCGCCCGTTATCAGCACCACCTTGTCCGTTATATAATCGCTGATTCCCTCCTGATCGAGGCTGACCTCCTGACGGAACAGGATGTCGGCAATGCTCATCTCCCTCAGCACCGCCATCGAGGGGTTATCCCCGACCTCCCAAATGCCCGGCACGAGCAAAACGCGGCGCTTCGTTTTAGCGCAGATGGAAACGATTTCCCTTCTCCGCTCCGTGTTCAACGACGGAATCGCTATGATGATCTCGTCGATATCGTATTTTTGAGCCAGCTCCGGAATATCCTCGCAGGTTCCAAGCACCCTGATTCCGCCAACGCTCATCCTCTGCTTTTGGGGATCATCGTCCACAAACAGAACCGCGCGCTCGTTGACTGCCCGCGCCCCGGCCTCGATCTGGCCGAGAACGTAACTGCCGAAATTTCCGGCGCCCACTATCATTATCGCCTTCTTGCCCTTGGACGCACGATTGTTGATATTAGTCCAAATCCTCCGCAATATGCGGTAGCCGAAGCGGGTTGAAAACGCCATCGCGCCGAGAAACATGCCCGAAAGCCCGATCAGAAACTCCGATTGCATTTTCGAGAAAAATGCAAGATTAACGCCGATACATATCGCGGTTCCGATTCCTACCCCCGCAATGATGTTGATACCCTCGTTCAGCCCCGAAACGCTCCACAGGCTGCTATACATTTTAAAGACACAGAACACAACCAGATAGATGGCTGCAAATATTGCCACCGTCCAAGGTTGAAACACCCCGTCAAACGGGAAAGAGAACGGATTTGTCGGATCTGCCGCTGAACTTGACCATGCTCCCAGCAAAAACGCAAGGAAAATGCATGCCGTGTCCAAGACCAGCAACGACACAATCTTCGTCCCCCTGTTAAAGAAAAACCCCTTAAGCTCCTTAATGCTCCTCATATACCACCAATTCCACCATTTTTATTCCGGTTTCAAAGCACGCTCCATCAATTCCTTAATCGCCTCCGACGGCAACCTGCCTTCAAACAGGATCTCATATATACTCTGCACCAAGGGCATTTCAAAGTCGCAATATTGTAGCTCGTCATGAATGACTTTGCAACTGTTTATCCCCTCTACAGTTTTTTTATTTTCGCGCAAAAACTCGCCCGCGCCGTTTGCCCGCCCTATCTCAAGCCCCGCCTGATAGTTTCTCGAATGCCTCGAAAAGCAGGTTACGACCAGATCTCCGACCCCAGTCAAGCCGAAAAACGTCTCCCTTTTCGCGCCCTTTTTACAGCCGAAGCGAACCATCTCCGCCAAGCCCCGGGTGATCAGCGCCGCCTTCGCATTGTCACCGTAGCCCCTGCCCACAAGGATGCCTGAAGCTATCGCTATGATGTTCTTGATTGCAACGCCGTATTCAGCCCCTATCTCGTCGGTGCATACATAGAGCCGGATATAGGAGTTGGACAGAAGCGCCTGAACCCGCTCGGCAACCTCCGCATCGGAGGACACCGCGCAGACCGCGGTCAGCTGCCTTTGGATTACCTCCTCGGCATGGCTCGGGCCTATAACCGACGCGGTTTTTATGTCCGGCCGCTCCGCAAAAATCTTTCTCAGCGTCTCGCTCATGCGGTCGTTAGTCTCCGGGTCGAAGCCCTTCGACGCATTTACCACCACGGCGTTTTGTTCCATATAGGGCAGCGCCTTCAGCGCAACCTGCTTAACCGCCTTCGTAGGAACCGCGATGACAACCATTTGCGCGCCCTGCAAAGCCAGCCCGATATCCGCCGTTGCCCGTATGCCCTTGTGAATCTCAACGCCCGGAAAATAGCGCGAGTTGCGATGGCGCAGATTGACGTCCTCGATCTCGTCCTTATCCACCCCATACATCAGCACGGTATGCCCGTTGTCGCAAAGCACCTGCGACAGTCCGGTTGCCCAGCTTCCGGTTCCCAAAACGGCGGTTTTCATATCAGTCTCCGTATCCCTCCGGGTTCATGCGCTGCCACTTGTAAGACGAGGCGCACATATCGTTCAAATCATGACGGGCTTTCCAGCGGAGAAGCTCCCACGCCTTGCCCGGGTCGGCATAGCAAACCGCTACATCCCCCGCCCGCCTGTCCATAATCCTGTAAGGAATGTCCATTCCGGCGGCTTTGGAATAAGCGTCGACCACCTCCAGCACGCTGTACCCGATTCCGGTTCCGAGGTTCACCGCCTCAGCGCCGGTATGTTCGTCAAGGTAGCTCAACGCATCCAGATGCCCCTTTGCCAGATCCACAACATGAATATAGTCGCGCACGCCCGTGCCGTCCACAGTATCGTAATCGTTGCCGAATACCCTAAGATACTCGCGCTTGCCCGTAGCCACCTGGCAGATATAGGGCAAAAGATTATTCGGTATCCCGTTGGGATCCTCGCCTATTAGCCCGCTCTCATGCGCGCCTATCGGGTTGAAATAGCGAAGCAACATTGCGGACGCCTCGGGCACGGCGGCGCACCAGTCGCGGATTATCTGTTCGGACATATACTTCGTCCACCCGTAGGGATTGGTACACCAGCGGTCGGCGGTCTCCAAAATCGGGTTCTCCTTCGGTATGCCATATACCGTTGCGGAGGAGCTGAATACCAGCTTATAAACCCCGTGCGCCTCCATGCGCTTTAAAAGATTTATCGTAGCCGTCAGGTTGTTTTGATAGTAGTCCAACGGCTTTTCAACGCTTTCGCCCACAGCCTTTAAGCCGGCAAAATGAATCACCGAGTCTATCCTGTGCGACGCGAAAACCCTGTCCAAAGCGTCCTCATCGCAAACGTCAATCGGGAAAAACATCACGGGTTTTCCGGTTATCCTTTCAATGCGGGAGATGACCTCTCTCTTACTGTTGCAGAGGTTGTCCACGCAGATAATTTCAAAGCCCGCGTCCAAAAGCTCAACGCAGGTATGCGAACCGATGTAGCCCGCTCCACCGCTCACCAGAACCGTTCCTTTGCTCATTCATTCACCTCAAAAAAATGTATTCCCCGCCCTTGTTCCTTCAAATTGTCCCATCCTGCAACCCGCGTCCGTCTTTGAAACGTGCCCTTTATTATAAGCTACTCGCCCGATATTGGCAACAACAAACCCAAATTTTTCCCAAAAACGGAGGGTTCTTTGCCTCTTTCCGGCTTGCGCCAACGATAAAAGTCCGGATAATTCATGCTTGAGTTAATTATACACGATAATGGAACTCCATTCAACAGTCAGTTTTCAAAGCCCGTATAATTTTTGTAAAATATCAAAAAATAAGCGGGAATTCAACCAAGGAGCAGGATATGAGAGCAACCGGAATCGTTAGACGCATTGATGAGCTGGGGCGAATCGTTATACCCAAGGAGATTAGACGAACCATGCGGATTCGGGAATCCGATCCGCTGGAGATATTTACCGACCGCGAGGGCAGTATCATTTTGAAGCCCTACTCCCCCGTCGCCGAGCTGTCAACCCAGGCTCAAGAGATCGTTCAGGCGATCAACGGGGCAACCGGAATGACGGCGTTCGTTTGCGACCGCGAAAGGATGGTCGCCTGCGCCGGCCAGCTAAAAAGGACGCTGGCGGATAAGCCGCTGACAAGGCCGTTTCAGGCCGCTATCCTGGCAAAGCAGTCGTTGAAAACGCAAAACCAGCCGATCAATATCGAGCTGGTGCGGGATCAGGAGCATTCCTTCCCCTGCCAGGATATGTTCCCGATAATCGTTAACGGCGAGGCTATCGGCGCGGTCGGGCTGGTTTCGGGCGACCCCGCCGCCCGAATCGACGAGGCGGAAAGGCTGGTTTTAAAGACTTTGTCGCTCTGCATTTCAAAGCAATTTCAAGATTAGCAAAAAAACGCGTTTTTAGCGCAACTTTTGCAGGTTTTTTCGAGATTTTTTCCAAAAATGCTTGCTTTTTTTCGCGTCATAAAATAAAATAAGATATGAGTATGCTCATGCGGAGTTGTCGCTTCGCCATACTCGATTTTGTTATATGGCTCCGAGGCTATGCTCCGGGAAAGGAGGATTGACGATGGCAGAAAATGTGGTTCAAGACTCCCCACAGGCAGAGCCGGCAAATTTCGCCGGCGAACCGAAGCCCACGTCCATCTCCCCGGAGAACGGCGGAGCTTCCACGCTGTTTTCGGAGCTTGCCGCCTCAAAGGCCGAGGAACGCAGTTCCGTCCTTTTCAACCTGCTTCGCCGTGAGTATACGAAGCGGAAGCTCCCGTTGAAAGGCACCTTTGAGCTTACCCCTCACTGTACCCTCGATTGCAAGATGTGCTATGTGCATTCCTCCGAAGGCAAGTACCCCGAGCGGGTTTTGAACGGAGACGAGTGGATAGGCATAATGGACGAAGCAATCGACGCGGGCCTGCTGTACGCCGGATTGACCGGCGGCGAGTGCTTCTACCATCCGGACTTTTGGCGGATATATGAGCATCTAAAGAGCCGCGGAGTGTTCATCCTTCTGCTCACCAACGGAACGCTGATCGACGAGGAAGCCGCCAAGCGACTTCACGAAATGCCCCCGTATGTTGTCCGGCTTTCGGTTTATGGGAGCTGTCCGGAGGTTTATGAACGGGTTACCGGCTCAAAAAACGCCTTTTTCAAGGTTGACCGCGCTTTGAGGCTTTTAAAGGAGGCCAAAGTGCCTACCGATATTCAGCTTACGATGTCGCGCTACAACTACGAGGACTTCGACGCCCTGCTCGACTATGCTAAGAGCATGAGCTTTGGCAGGATAAATTTGGACTCCGATATGTTCGAGCCCGTCGTCAGCTCGGGAAAGCGCTTCTCCGATTACGCTCTCTCCTTCGAGGAGCAGTCGCGGCTCTGGCAGAGGTCGATCCAGAAGAACGGCATGGAAACCTTCTCGCTTTGCGATGAGGATTTCATCGAGCCCCTTTTGCAAGGAGAGCCGGAGGCGTCAGGCTCAAGGATGCCCTGCGTGGCGGGACTTTGCTCCTTCACGATAGGATATTTCGGCAATATGCAACCCTGCGGCCAGTTCCCGCTCGCTTCGGTCAACGTATTGAAGGAGGGTTTTATGCCGGCTTGGCGGCAGGTCAACGACGCCGCTCTGAGCTACCGGCGCAGCGAGGAATGCCGGGCCTGCGCCTACTTCGGAAAATGCCGCTTTTGCCCGGCGCGTTATGCGCTCGCATCCGGCGGAACCAATGGATTGCCCGGCGAACAGCCGTGTAATAAAAATCTTCGCATACTCCATACGGTTATGCGAGAAAAAACAAGGAGGATAAACGAATGAAAAAGACTTACGAAAAGCCAAACGCTGTCGTAATGGGAATGAACTTTGAGGAGCATGTGGCCTCCTCTGGTTTCGGCGGAACATGTAGCTTTGACTATTATAATAATGAGGCGACGCCGGTTTCCTCTTGCGTACAAGGCTGGTACGGAGACAACACTTAAAGCCGAATAACGCGCAATGCTCCTTAGGATAGCGGCAACAGCCGTCTCCGTTTTTGCGTCCGACCTTTTGCCCGCAACGTTGATAGCCGCGCTTGAACCATTCGAGTGCGGCGAAACGAACGGCGAAACGCCGGTGATTATGAGCGTCGTCTCCGGACAGGAACCGGACGGCACGCTTGCTTTTGCATCCGCTCAAATCGAGGTTTTAAAAGCCATAGACGGGCGGATTTTTCGCTTTGCCAAAAATGCTCTATGTGCCCTTTGGCTGTCCACGCAAAGGGACAGGTTAACCCTTTATATTCGGGACGGGGCAAGGGACGACGACGGTACGTTGACGGAGCAGGCGCGAACGCTTTTTCGGCTCGCCTTTGAGGAGATCAGCGCCCAAAATGGGGCTTTATCCATTCACGCCTCCGCCGTTATACATGACGGACGGACTGTCTGCTTCACCGGCCCGTCCGGCGCGGGCAAGAGTACGGCGGCGCAGAACTTTTTAAAGTCCGTTCCCGATTCTAAGATGCTGAATGCCGACCGCCCGCTTCTTCGCCCGGAAAACGGCGGGTTTACCGCCTACGGAGCGCCCTGGAGCGGCAAGGAGAACGTTTATGTCAACGAGTCCGCGCCCCTTTGCGCCATCGTGGACATTCGAAAACATCCCTTCTGCCGTCTTCAACGGCTGGATTTCCACAGCGCCTTCATTTTGCTCCTGCAGAGGGTATCCAAGCCGCTGTGGGACGGGGTCGCCGCCGCCAATGTTCTGAACTCGGTTGAAAGGGTTGCGCTCACCGTTCCCGTCTATCGCTATTATTGTTCCAACGAGCCGGGCGCGGGCGAATACCTTGCGGCTATGCTGGCCCGTCCAAATGAGATTGAACTGCTTGATAAAGGAGAAAAGGATATGAGAATTAAAGAAGGCTATGTGATGAGGCGTCTGCTGGACAACCATGTCGCCGTTATGGCAGGAATCAAAGCCGACGGCGCGCCGGTTGCAATCATGCTCAACACCGTGGGGGCTTTTTTATGGGAGCGGCTCCTGCATCCCACCACCGAGAGAGCCCTGATAGAATGCGTCCTGGACGAATTCGCCGTTGACGAAGCCACCGCCGCCAGCGATATTCGGGAGTTTTTGGATTCCCTGCGAAGCGTCGGCGCGCTCGACGAATAGGAAAGCTTATCGGCGGCGTTTTGCCGCCCTTTTCAATTCGCGGCATGGCGGTTATAAGCTCTTCCGCTCTTTTGCCCATCCATTTAAACGCGCCTGCCGCAATCGTTTCGACTTTGCGGCTTCTTTTTTTGTCCGGCGGGTTTTCCCCGTTCTCAGTTGTCAACCGTGCTACGCTCTGCTATACTAAGGAGCTGAAAGGATTAAGGGACTTATCGGAAACGGAGGCAATCGACTTGCACGAAAACCTGTTCAGGCTAAAAAAGCCGGACTATGAGCGGCTTCAGTCCTTCGGCTTCTCAAAGGCGGACGGCTTCTACCACTATCATACCGAGATTGCAAACGGGCAGTTTTTGCTGACCGTGAGCATTGCGGACGGCGGCAGGGTTGAAACGAAGGTTATCGACCGGGATGGCGGAGACGAATATCTCCTCTACCGTGCGCCGACGGCGAGCGGCGCGCTGGTGGGGCTGATCCGCGCCGAGATTGAAGCGACCCTTGAAAGGATTGCCGGGGACTGCTTCGAGCCGGACGTTTTTAAGTCGGACTGCGCCAAGGAGCTGATAGCCCATGTTAGGCGAACCTATGGGGACGAGCCGGAGTTTTTGTGGCAAAAGCTCCCCACCAACGCCGTCTTTCGCAGGAAGGATACCGGCAAGTGGTATGCCGCGTTGCTTACCGTCTCCAAGCGCAAGCTCGGCATTGATTCCGACGAGACGGCGGAAATCATCGACCTTAGAATTCGCCCGGAGGAGCTGTCCCTGCTTCCTCTCGGAGAAAAGTATTTCCCCGGTTATCACATGAACAAACGAAGCTGGTATACCCTCCTGCTAGACGGCTCCGTCCCGCAAAACGAACTATACCGCCGGCTCGATGAAAGCTACCTGCTGGCGGTAAAATAAGTTTGCCAAGGAATCCGCCCGAGGCCGGCGGAACGCTGTATGATGTGATCGGCGCTACCGATGGCAAGCTGTATAAGCAGGAGGATGGCGTCTATCGAAAGGCAAGCCCTTCGGACACGGATAATTATGTGTTCGCAAAGGAAAACCTTACCGTTTCCATAGAGGAACTGCAAAAAATGGCGGGCAAATGAAATAGGAGCGAGCTCATGCGGATTGGGGCTTACCGCTCCTCTTTCAGCTTCGTTTCTTCTTTAATAGCCCCGCACCCGGTCGATTATCGTGCCGTCTATTGCGTTTATCGTAAGATAGCTTCTGCCGAGCGTGGTTTCGTAACGGGTGCCGTCCTCCTCGGTCATTATCTGACCCGGATTGTCGTAGACCTCGTGCATCCTTCCGTAGAAGTCCCACACGGGTATGAGTTCAAAGTCGTTTGCCCCCGTTCCCGAACGGACAAGCGCATAACCTAAGGTGATTTGGTCGATTTCAAGAGTCTGGCGGGAAGATTTTGAAAGCTTGGAGCTATTCGTACTGCAAAAGTTTGTGCCGTACTCGATATGACGATAGAAAATTTCCATAACCTCGTCGAAGGAAAGCAAGGACACGGCGGTTTTGGATTCCTCAATTATCCTGTATTCGGCTGCGTGGCGCCACGAAACACAGTTGATCCCGTAATCGTTTACAAAGACATACAGGTAGTTTTGATAAACGGGCGAATTCACCATGCCTTCGGGAAACCGCAGCTCCCATCTCGTTTGTTCCATTAAATACTCGATATCGACATAGTTCAGCGGCACGCCGTTCACCTGCGGAACATAGACAAACACATAGGTTGCCGAAGCTCCCCATTCGTTGAACGGATAGGAAAAATCGTAGATGTAATCCTTTCCCTCGCCTGCAAAAATCAGGTTTACCCCATTGATCTTGCTTACGAACTCGTCCGCCACAGCCCTTGCGTCGTCCATGGAAATATCGATTGAAATGTCATAGCTGTTATACAGCTCCATTATTTGGGAATTGATAGCGAATGACGGATTGCCGCCCGTAGCGCCCGACATTAAGGCATAGGTTTCCGTGTTGTTGTCCTGTGGGGTTAGCCAAATTAGGGCGGGGTACATATTCCCCGTGTCCGCACACAGCTCTGCGGGGCTTGAAAGGTTATCCAAGTCCGCCCTCGTTCCCTCTATTTGCTCCGTAGCGGTGAGAAGCCTCTCCTGAACCCTTTGAATGGAAAGCTCGATTTCCCCCTTGCCGTAATCCATGAGTGCTTCCGGGTCTTTTTCTTCTCGAACTTCAAATAAATACTCCCACCGCGGATTGCTTTCGTCGAGAAGCGACACATAAAACTCCAGCTGACGGTTTAGCATATCCCTCGTCACACCCCTGCTGGGACTGTCCGAAAACACCTCGGCGTCCGAAACACAGGCGCTTACAAAGCTCTTTTTAACCTCGTTCGAATAGGGAACTATCTCAATGGGACAGCGGAAATAGCCCGCAGAATCGTAAGTTTTTACCTCGGCATCGACCACAAGCTCCGTAGGCACGCCGTCCGCTTCAAAGCTCGCCGTCCCCTGAATGGTAGCCGGAAACTCCGGCGGCGGCACAATTTCGCCGCCCGTTTCGCCATCCGCGTCGCTACGCTGGATGACTATCTCATCCTCCGGCGTGGGCTGGCACGCGGTGAGAAGTATCAGGGCAATTAGGATTAGGGTAAGTTTCTTCATTGGATACTCCTTTCCGTTGGATTAATAGCCTTTGTCCTTATCTATTATGCTCCCGTCGATGGCGTTGACGGTTATCGAACCCCACGCATATGGGTCTCCGGTCATGCCTCCGCTGATGTCGCCGTCGGAATCTTCAACCTCACGCATAATAACGGTCTTTCTGTCCTCCCATTTCCCTTCGCCGTAGTTGCTTTCATAATACTCCTTGGAATGCTCGGCATCGGAGAAGAAGTGCCACACGGGAACGAAATAGTAGCCGCCATTGCGGTTGGCAATTCGCCACAGTCCCAGTTCAACACGAGTAATCATTATGCGTATGTCCTTGTCCGTATCGGCGTTGTATTTCCATCGAGCCGCGATATGCTCTATGGCTCGCCGCGCAACCTCGTCAAAGGACAGAAGTTCGGCATTGGCGCTGACAAAACCCGTAATTTGCATAGGTCTGTGCCATGAAAACGAGCAAAGCCCCTTGTCGTCCAACACTACGGTCAGTTGCTCATAGCCGACAGGTTCGCTCACCGTTGTATCCATGTCCCCGCCTATCTGCTCTGAAGCATAGGCTGTGGGCACACCGTTGATGCCCCGCATGAATATCACCTGCCAGCCCCAGTTCCTTTCGGTCTGCTCCTTCGGCGTTGCAACGGGAGAAGCATGGCAGACGGTTAATTCATCGGTTATCTGTGCCACCAGCTCGCTCGCCTGTCTTATTGCGTCCTCCTTGGACAACTGAACCTTGTAAGGCTCATCCAGGCACATACTGCTGTAAGTGCTTATTTCCGCTCGAATATAGTTCCCCTTACCCGTCCTTGCGTAAAACGTCCACGCGTCCCCGTCGATCGTTGCGTCTGCGGATACGCCTTGGCAGTCCTCACGGTATTCATTGGGTATGGTGGTGATACTGAGGTCAATCTGCTTCAAATCCGCCTCGTAGGGCGCGGCGAGATATTGTTCCTGATACTCATTAACCCTGTCCCGCCAATGCTGAATGTAGCTCTCCTCCCTGCCGCCCTCCTCTGCCAGGGTCAACCGCTCCTGGGAGTAAAGAATGTCCTCCATCAGTTGCTCCTTTGTAACGCGTATGTTCTCGTGCCACTTTACATCCTTGCCCTCGAACAGAACGCTTGCGACCCTGTCGATGTCCTCCTGCGTAAAGGAACGAAGCTCCGCTTCCGCCACGGGCAACTTGTCCGCAAGCGGCAGAATTACAGGCGCCTCCTCTGCGACTATCAAAAAGCCTGCATCGGTGTTCTCCATCGTCCAATATTCGGGGGCGTTCAGGCGGGCATAGAGAGAGCTGACCTGCATGGACGCCGCTGTATCGCCGGCCATGCCATCCAACGAGTTTTCAGCGGGCGCATCCTGCACGACGTCACGCATATCACCCTCGCCCTTGTTTACAACAATATCCTCCTCCGGCGTGGGCTGGCACGCTAAGGTGAAAAGTATTAAAAATGCCAACAATACGGTCGATAAACGTTTCATATGATGCCCTTTCCGCGATACTTCGCTTTTTTGACGAATCAACCCGACTTAATATTCCGTTTTCCTTCAAAATTAGATCCTGCTGTCTTAAATTAAGTTTAACAATGACTTGTAACATTCTTGTGCCAAAATAATAAATACTATTATATTTCGACGTGATTTGAAGGAGTTTGTAATTTTTTAGACCGCCCACGAAGGTGAACGGTCTTATTGCTCTACGGATTGGTCTTAATATATCGCTCGGTAAGGGGCTTTAACTCAGCCTATGTATTTGTAATGCTTTTGGAACTTGGCGTCGTAGCTGTCGATTGCGCGCTGGATGATCGTTCGGGCGACCTCGGCATTTTGCACCTCATCCACGGCGGTCTCCTTGCCCTCAAGCTGCTTATAGGTCAGGAAAAAGTGCTTTATCTCGTCGAAGATGTGGACGGGCAGTTCGCAAATATCCTTGTAGCCGTTATACATCGGGTCGGAAAACGGCACGGCGATAATCTTTTCATCCATCTTGCCGCTGTCCATCATGCTGATAACGCCTATCGGGTAGCATCGCACCATGACAAGGGGGTCGAGCGCCTCACTGCAAATGACCAAAACGTCCAGCGGGTCGTTATCGTCGGCATAGGTTCTCGGAATCAGCCCGTAGTTTGCAGGATAGTGCGTGGACGTATACAACACGCGATCCAGCACCAAAAGCCCCGTTTCCTTGTCCAGCTCGTACTTCTTTTTGCTACCCTTGACAATCTCGATAACGGCGATAAAGTCGTCCGAGTTGATTCGCTCCCTGGATATGTCATGCCAAATATTCATAGCTGTCCCCTTATATTTTGAACTCTGTCGTGCAGGCGTTCACAAAGCCCAGAACCAGCGCCGCAAAGAGCAGGGGCTGTTCGTACATACTTGCATGACCCGAACCTATCACGGATACATAGTAACTGTTTTTAATCCCTTTTGCAAGCACATCCTGTTCCACCCGCGGCACCAACGTGTCCTCGGTGCAGGTAACCACGAGCGTGGGCGCGGCAATCTTGCCCAAATCCTTGACGCAGTCGTGGCTTTCGGCGCTGTCCACAAGGCGTTTCATCGCGGCCTGCCAGTTTGCATCGGAGAACACCGGAATTAGCTGACGCTCCCTGCGCTTCATCCATTCTATCTCCCTTTGGTAGAAGCCGGAGGAATAGATTACGGGGATTGTAATGTCGTAATACGCCTCCCCGTTCCCGCTCTGTCCCACGAGGTTCCAGCCCCGCCCTATGTCCCGCAACCAGTCGGAGGTCTTTGCCGTGGTGTTAAAAAGCAAGAGCCTGTCCAGCTTTTCGGGATGGGCTATGGCAAACTTTATCGCCACCTCGCCGCCGTAGGATATGCCCGCGACGCTTGCCCTTTCCAAATTAAGTTGCTCCAAAAGCGCGTTTAAAACCTCGGCCTGCAAATCCTGCGTGTAGGGCTCCGTCATCCTTTGACTGTGGCCCTGATCCAAAAAGTCCAGTAAAATAAGCTGATTGTCCGCCGAAAGCGCCTCGACAAAGGGCGCCCAGCTGTTGATACTCATCATAATGCCGTTTAGAAGGACTATGGGCTTGCCCTCTCCAAAGGTCTTGTAGTGAATTTTTTTGCCTTGGAACAGAAATTCCATCGCTATCTCCTTATCACGATTCCCGCCTTATAGGCGTCCTCCCAAAGCTGTTCGCGGAACTTCGGGTGCGCAACGGAGATAATCTTTTCGACCCTCTCCCTTATGCTCGTTCCGGTGAGGTTTACGCAACCGTACTCGGTAACCAAATAATCAAGGTCGTTGCGCGAAAGCGATACCGCGGCGCCCGCCGTAAGCTGGGCCACTATCTTGCTCTTTTCCTCACGCTCGCCTGTTCGGGGGTTTTTAATCATCGCGGTGGAATACAGGGCGATAAAGCTCCTGCCGTTTTTACTGAGCTTTGCGCCTATGGCGGTGTCGCTCTGCCCACCGGTTCCGGAAAACTGACGGCTACCCAAAGACTCCGAACAGCACTGCCCCGTAAGGTCTATCTCTAAGGTCGTGTTTATCGAAACTTGGTTGTCGTTTTGCATGATTACATAGGGGTTGTTGACGTAGGCGCCGCTTAGCACCATTATCGAGGGGTTGTCGTCGATATAGCGGTAAAGCTCCTTCGTGCCGGCCGCAAAACAGCAGACTATCTTGTTGGGGTGGAGCTGTTTGCACCTGCCGTTTACAACGCCCGCCTTGGCGAGCTTCATAATGCCCGTTGTCATCATCTCGGTATGAACGCCGAGGTTCTTCTTGCCGTAAAGGCTTGCCACCACCGCGTCGGGGATGCCGCCTATTCCTACCTGAATGCAGTCGCCGTCGTTTATCAGCTCTGCAACGTACCTGCCAATAACCATGTCCTTTTCGGTGCAGGTGCCTTCGGGAATCTCGGGCGCCTCGTAATCGCACTCCACAACATAGTCTATATCGTCCAAGTGTATTTCGACGTCACCGAAAACGCGGGGAATGTTGGGGTTGATCTCCAAAATGGATATGCGGGATTTGCGCAGATGCTCCATCTCATAAACGTTGGACAGGGCGACGGAAACATAGCCGTGCTTGTCCGGCATGGAGGCGCTGACCACGGTCACGTCGGCGGCTCTGCGCTCCAAACGCTTGCTACCCGCAAAGTGGAGGTTGTTGGGGATGAAGGAGATGCCACCGTTTGGAAAGCTCCTTCTCATTCCACCGTCAAAAAACCATCCCTCTACCTCGAACTTGTCCCTGTATTCGGGGTTGTTGATGTACTCATAGGGCTTCATGGGCAAGCAGTTGGTAACTAAAACGCCCTTTTGAAGGCGGGGCGCTATCGTATGCAGGGCAGAGCAGAACGCAAGGGGTTCCGCCGCCGCCATGCCCGTTACTATGTAATCGCCGTCCTGTATAAGGTCGAGCGCTTGCTGAAGGGTTATATTCTTTGCCATTTTAATCTCCTCGTTGTTATTCGCTGAAGAACTCTTTTACGTCCCTCGCCAAAGCGTCCGGACAGTCCACAAGCGGCGAATGCCCGCAATCGACATAGGCGATGAGCTTGGAACCCTTGATGGCGTTGACGTTCTCCATAACCATCCAGTCGGGAACGGATAAATCCTTGTCCGCCATCGTGAAGGCACAGGGGCATTTAACCTTGGCAATGCTGTTATCTCCCGCACTGTAGGCGTTTTGCTTGTCGAACATATTGACATTTGCAAGCGCCCAGTCCAAATCTAAAAGGCAACGCTGTTTAAGAGTTTCGTTTATATAGACTTCGTTGTCGGCCTTTTCGGGCTTGTTTACCGTGTATATCACGGAGTCCCAGACGGCTGTCATGGCCGCCGCAGACTTTGAAGCAAGTATGTTTAACATGGGAGCAACCTGCACGGGATCCGCCGCCATCTCGGCCTTGCTGTTATAGGCGGAGCCGTACACGCTGATAAATTCTTTATTCTTCTTGTAGATGGGGTATCCGTGGCAGGAACCGCCTTCTATGGCGAAGATTGCTTCCACGGCCTCGGGATGCTCTGATGCAAGTTGCAACGTTACGGGACAGCCCGCCGACCAGCACACAAAGCGCGCTCTTTCAATCTTTATCGCCTGCATAAACTCGTATAAGTCCTCCGCAAGCTCCTTCATCGAGGAGAACTCGTGGTTGTACGAGCTGTCGCCAAAGCCGCGCAAGTCCGGGGCGACGCATCTGTATTCTCCCTGGAGCCGTTCGATAAGCGGCATATAATGCACAGAACTGCTCATGTTGCCGTGAACCAAAATGATTGGCTCACCTTGGCCTATGTCCAGATAGGCGTATTCTTCGTTGGAAAGTTGGATGGTTTTTTTGTTGAAAGCAATCATTTTCGTTCTCCGTATCCGTTATTCGGAGAGAGGGCGCACTGCCCTCTCCCCATTGTTTGAATTGAAATCAGTTTACACCGTTCTCGATGGTAGTCAAGTCGGTTATCGGCCGGTAAACCTCGCCCACCGCGAAGTTTGCAACCGTATATTTGCTGACCGACAGGGAGTCGATGGCGATTCTCTTTCCGTTGGAGAAGTCTACGCTCGTTCCCATCGGAACGTTGACGGGGGCTTCTTCCATGGCGTCGATATAGCCTTCCCAGCTAAGGTCGGTTCCGTTGACCCTCTCAAGTCCCTGGCAGAAAGCGCTGGCGGCAACATAGCCCGCCATGGCATAGGAGTTGAGGAAGTATGCGGACACGCCCTCGGCCGCCCAATCCTCGGTTGCGAACCACAGGCCCAGGTATGCGCCATAGGTCGGATCGTCCGCGGTGATGAGCGTTTCTCCGTTGTGCTTTGCGTACAGCGTCATAATCTTAGCATACTCGACAAAGTCCGTCCAGCCCTTAGTGTCGGAGGGCATGGAGCCGGTGACCAGCCATGCGCCCGCATAGATTTCCCTCGTTTCGGTAATCGCGCCGGAGGCCAACAGCCCGCCCATTGCCGCATAGTTTGCAGAAACATAGGAGGTGAGGATTTTTACATTGTCATAGTTGTTGGTGATAAAGGCGTTGGCAATGTTGGTAAAGGGCGCCTGGTTTGCCGCAATGATGACCACGTCGCAACCCGCTGTTTTGAGCGCGTTTACGGCGGCGTTGTAATCGGTGGCTGCCGCGTCAACATCCTGATAGAAGATGTCGGTGTTGCTGACCTTGCCCAACACTTCCTGCTCAGCAAGGATGCCTTCCTTGATGCTTGCGCCCGCCTCGTCGGTCGTGGCAATGACGCCGACCTTCGTTCCGCCGAGACCCAGATTGTTCTCGGTCGTGGCAAAGGCGGTTGCGAGCATGGAACGGCCCTCGGTCATGTAGGTGGGCTGGATGCTCATGACATTACGCTCGGAGTCGTAGAGCTGGTTTACGCCGCAAACGCCGTAAACCATCGGGATGCCCTGCTGTTCGATATAGTCCACGGTGGCGGCAACGGTGTTGGAACCGAAGTGGCCGACAAGCGCAAAGACCATGTCGTCCTCGACCAGTCTCTCGGTATAGGATACGCCCCTTGTCGCATCGAAACCGTCGTCATAGTGGGTGAGGGCAATGGTATACTTGTTTCCGTCGGCGTCAGAATAGCCGTCGGTATGCTCGGAAAAATACCAGAAGTATGCTTCCAAAGCATAGTTGAAGGGTACGCCTACCGCGGCGAAATCGCCGGAGGTGGCGGCGGTGTTTCCAACGTTTATTACGTGGTTTTCGCTGTCAACACCCTGTGCCGTCTTGGCGTTGCAGCCGACCATGGCCAATACGGATATCAGCATAATCGCAGCCAGCAACATTGAGATGAGTCTTCTTTTCATTTTTTTCTCCTTTTCTTTTTGAGGGTTTGCCTCTGTTTTTTTTATTTTTAATCAGTCGGAAGTCTTTCCGCCGAGGTACGCTTCTATCAGGCGTTCGTCCCGTCTAAGCTCGTCCGCAGGGCCGTGCATGGTGATCCTGCCGAGCTCCAAAACATAGGCGTAGTCGGCAATTTTCAGCGAAGCGAGGGCGTTTTGCTCGACTATAAGTATTGTCGTGCCCTCCTTCTTTATCTGCGTCAGCACCGCAAATATGTCCTTTATGACAAGCGGCGCAAGTCCCAGCGAAGGCTCATCTAAGAGCAACACCTTGGGGCTTGCCATCAAAGCCCTGCCTATCGCCAGCATCTGCTGTTCACCGCCCGACAGGGTGTTGGACTGCTGGCGGGCGCGCTCTTTCAATCTCGGAAACAGTGCGTAAACCCGCTCGAAGTTTGCCGCCATCTGCACCCTTACCGAAAGGCGGTTACCGTTTACGCTTTTAGGTTTAAGCGAATACGCCCCTGCCTTTAAATTCTCCTCCACGGTAAGTCCCGAAAGAATCATCCTCCCCTCGGGCGACTGCATAACTCCGGCCTTGGCAATCTTGTAGGGCTTTTCATTGGCTATGTTGACCCCGTCCAGCAGAATCTCGCCGCCCGACGCCTTGGTAAGGCCCGATATTGCCCTGAGAGTTGAGGTCTTGCCCGCGCCGTTGGCGCCCAAAAGTGCGACCAGCTTGCCCCTTTCGACGCTAAGGTCTATGCCCTTTACCGCGCTTATCGGGCCGTAAGAAACTTTAAGGTTTTTTATTTGAAGTATCTCGTTCATCGGCTCTCTCCCTCCTCCTCGGAAACTCCGAGATAGGCCTCCTGCACCTGCTTGTCCGCTTGAATCTCGTCGGGCGTGCCGAGCGCGAGCTTCTTGCCGAACGATATGGCGCAGACCCTGTCGCACACAGACATTACCAGCGACATATCATGCTCAACCAAGAGGATGGTGCACTCGAAATCCTTTCGAATCCTGCAAATCAGCTCGGCAAGCTCGGCAGTCTCGGTGTCGTTAAGCCCCGCCGCCGGCTCGTCCAAGATGATGAGCTTTGGCTCCGTCATCAGTGCGCGGGCTATCTCTATCTTTTTAAGCACGCCGTAGGGCAGGCCGAACGCATACCAGTCCTTGTAGGTCGAAAGCCCCAAAAGCTTTAAAACGGTTTCCGCCTTTTGCTTTATAAGCTCCTCCTCTATCTTTAAGATGGGAAGGTGGAGCGCCTGCTCGAACACGCTTGCCGTATAAAACCTCGTCGCCGCTATCAAAAGGTTCTCCAAAACCGAAACCTCTTTTATGACCTCGACATTTTGGAAGGTACGCGATATGCCCTCCAGCACGACGTCGTGCACCGAGTAGTCGGTAAGCCTCACGGTGACGTTCTCCTTGTTTTTAAAGTGCAGTTCGCCCCGTGTCGGCTTGTAAAACTGCGTGATACAGTTGAACACCGTGGTCTTGCCCGCGCCGTTGGGGCCTATCAGACCGAATATCTCGCCCTTTTTGACGTCAAAGCTAAGCTCGTCCACGGCATGAAGGCCGCCGAAATACATACAGAGATTATTTACGGAGAGAATGACGTCGTCCGCCAATTCCGTGCGACCCCTGCCCAAAATCGCGGCACGCTTATCGGAGAGCGCTTTCAGCTTGTCCGCCGTCCTTGCGTCGAACTGCTCGATATTTTTTGCCGCAAGCCCGCTCTTAATCTCATAAAGCTCGGAGAGCTTGGCTTTCTGCTCCTCTAACTGCCTGTCAAATTGCAACCGTCTCTTTTCGGCAACGCTTTCGTCCGCCCGGCCGGCCTTAACAAAGGCGCTCTTCTTCTCCTCCCATCGAAGGACAAACCTTGCCCTCTTGCTATCGAGGGCCAGGACTTCGGCGCGGTTCTTTTCCAAAAGCTTCCGTTCCGTCTCCGTATCGCCTGCCTTCGCCGCTTCAAATATCTTCTTTGCAAATCCATGGTTTACCCTGCGGTACTCCCACTTGGCCTTTAAATCATACTTTTTTAAGGCCTTTTGCATCCTTATATCAAAGACTTCCTCGGCGGTAAGGGCCTGCAAGAGCGACTTTTTAAGCTCTTTGTTGGCAAGTTTTATCTGCCTGTTTGCGGCTGTAACGACCTTGTGCCGCTCCATAATGCCGCGCTTTTTGGCATGGTTTTTGACCCGCCTGACTTTCTTATCCAGCCTTGTGAGACGGAACGTTTTAAACATCTCTGCCATACCTTGCCTCCCTTCTTTTCGCCGCCAGGGCAATTACCTTGCGCCTTATGAGCGTGAACAGCTGTTGCAAGCCCCCGGGGTAGAACATTACGACGAGGATTATCAATATTCCCGTGAACAGGGTGATAAGCGTCGGATTATCGTTGAACAGCGGTATGCTCTGCAAGAACATCGAGTCCAGCCCGTACACTATGAAGGTGCCCGCAAGCACGCCCCATATCGACTTTGCGCCGCCTATGATAACCGCACCCAAGATGTTGAGCGAGGTCGTAAGCCTAAACAGCGTGGACATCGAGGTGGACACCGAGCGAAGGTACATCATGTACATGATTCCCGCAAGCGCGGCGTAGACCGTGGACAGCACGAAGGCCAGCAGGCGGTACTTCATCAGCGAGATACCGTAGGCCTGCGCCGCGGAGGTGCTGTTTTTCATGGCGAGCATGGCCCTGCCCGTGGGGCTTTTAATGAGATTGTTGGTTATCCAAATCAGAATCAACAGCACCGCCACGATGAGGTAGAACACCACTTCCTTGTCTATCGTTGCGCCGAACAGCTTGATGTTGCTAAGATCTATGTTGACGGTTGCGCGTATGGTTTGCAGGGCGTAGCGGAGGATTTCCGAAAGCCCGAGCGTGATTATCGCAAGATATATGCCCTCTATTCTAAGCGAGATGAAGCCCACGAACACACCGATGATGATTGAGATGGCAAGCGTCATCATAATTGCGACGATATAGGGCAGTCCCCATTCTTGGAAGCAGAAGAACGCGCAGTACGAGCCTATGCCGATAAAGCCGGCGGTGCCGAGCGAGGCAAGCCCCGAATAGCCCAGAAGCAGGCAAAAGCCGATTGAAACCATGCTGTAAATCAGCGTGCTTCCGAGCGCGGTCATAAAGCTGACCGGGATTATCCTTATCCCAAACTCCGAACCGAGCGAGGAAACAAGCTGTAAGACGACCAGGATTAGCCCGAACAGAAGGTACTGTCCCAGCGGATTTTTCAGCGCGCCCCTCAAGGAACGGCTGCGTTTCTCCTCCCCGTACAGCTGAGTCTTGTTGCAAAGAAGCCCTTTTGACAGTTGTTGTAAAGTAATCATGCTACACCTTCTTTACGGCGCGGGGCCCGAATAGCCCCTGGGGTTTCCACAGAATCAAAAGTAACAGCACGGCGTAGACCAAGACCTCGCGCCATGCCGAAAGCCCCGGAACGTATATCGCCACAAAGCCGATAAACGCCGATATCAGCGGTATCATCACGGCTCCCAAAACGGGGCCGTAGAAGGTTGCAAAGCCGCCCAAGATGCAGGCAAGGAAGGCGTTGACCTGTATCGTCGTCATAAACAGGCTGTTGCTCATTTGAGAAAAGCCCGCATACATCGTGGCGGAAATTGCGCCCAACGCGCCCGCAATGCCCCATGAAACCGCCGTGATAAAGGTGGTGTTGATGCCGAGCATCCCTGCCACCTGCTCGTTGCTTGCGGTGGATCTTACGCCCAGCCCCCACTTGGAGAAGTTGAGCAACAAAAACACTATTGCGACTATCACCGCGGCAACGGCAAAGTATATCACCGTGTTCAACTGAATCGTGATGTTCTCGCTGAACGTGATATACCTGTTGAGTTCGACCACCGGCATGAGATTGACCGATTCCAGTCCCGCGGTGCGGAATATCAGCGGAATCGCCCCGACTAAGATGGACACCATGCCCATCGTTATAATCTGCTTGCCTATGGCGTTGACATAGCGCCCCCTGCGAAAGATGGCCAAGTCGATGAACAGTCCTATCAGCACGCCTACCACAACGCCGATGAAGACGCCGTAATAAATCGGTATTCCCGAATAGACTAATAGCTCCATAACCGTGTACGAACCCATCGCGGAGATGATGCCCTGCGCAAAGTTGGTGGTGTACGAGGTCTTGAAAATCAGCGTAACCGCCAGCGTGGCAAGTACCGTAACGCTTATGGACGACAGCGAACCTAACATCGTGCTTGCAAGATTGTCAAATAGTGTCATTTGGCTCCTCTATCCCCATTTGATGATGTTTGCGGACCAAACATAGCCGATTCCTGCGGCAATCATACATACGACGCTACCGTCCTTAACCTTGCCCTGTTTAATCCCCAGTTCCAACGATAAAATCTGGTCGATCTGCCCGATATGGCCATAGTCCTCAAGATAGATGCTCTGCTCCTCGCTCAGGCCCAAATCCGCCAGCATACCGTTGTGACCGCTGCGCTTGATATGCAGAATATCGAGATAATCTATATCGGCGCGGGTCAAGTTTGCCTGACGCAGGCTCTCGTCGATACAGTGATGCCAATTAGGCATGCTGACCGCGTTTAGCCTGTCCTTCATCTTTTGCGCTTCCATAAGGCGCAAGGATTTATACCCTTCCTCTATGTTGTCCTTTGTAAACGGCTTGTTTATGCCGCCAATCTCAACCCCCGCCGTGCGCGCCAGGGAGCCGTCGCTCATAATCTTGCTGCCCAGCAACAGGTTTTTGCCGTAATTCTTTTTCAAAAGCATCGCGCCGCCGCCTGCGGAAAGGTTGAACATCATCGACATATTCCTGTCGGTGTAATCCACAAAGTCCCCGTTGCGATATCCGCCGCAGATTAAAACCGTGTCTATCTCATCGTCGGCAATCAGCATATCCCTGGCTATCTTCATTGTGGAGACGCAGGTGCAACAGCGGTTTTGCACGTCGATGCCCCACGCGTTTACAGCGCCTATCGCGTCTTGAATATAGCAGGCCGAGGTCGTCAGCGGATACTCCTTCCACTCCTCGCCTATACAGAGTATAACATCTATATCTTTGGGATCAAAGCCCGTATTTTCCAAACAAATCTTGGCGGCCTTTGCGCCCATCTCCTGCGTGCCGTCGCCCTCGCCGGGCAAAAACTTGGTCTTGATTCCGAGCTTATTTATAACGGCTTCCTCCGTCCAAACGCCCCGGGTCGCCTCGCTTATCTGCTTTGCGGTCATCACGTTTTTCGGGAGATAGACGCCCGTTCCCACTATGCCTACGTTTATATCGCTCTTGCACGCCATATTATAACCTCATGCCTCCGTTGACTGAGATGCACTGCCCCGTAACATAGCTTGCATCGTCGCTCGCCAAGAACAGCGCCGCCTTTGCAATCTCCTCGGGTTGTCCGAGCCTTCCAAGCATCGTCTGCTTTGCAAACTTATCCAACAAGTCTTGAGGAACGGTCTTCATCATGTCGGTCATTATGTAGCCCGGCGCAATCGCATTGACCCTCACCGGTACGCCCTTGCGCGCAAATTCCTTTGCCCACGTCTTAGTAAGACCGATGACGCCCGCCTTGGTTGCCGAATAGTTGGCCTGTCCGATGTTGCCGAACACGCCCACCACAGAGGATATGTTGATTATAGAACCGCCGCCTATCTCCTCCATCTGAGGGCCGATATACCTTGTCAGATTGAATATGCCCGTAAGGTTTACGGAGATTACCGCGTTCCACTGATCGTCGGTCATCTTCCTCGTCATCGCATCGCGGGTGATGCCCGCGTTGTTGACCAGGATGTCAATTTTTCCGTACTTTGCAATAACAGCGTCGAAGAACACCTTGCATTGTTCGCTGTCCGCCACGTTGAGTTGCATATACTCGACGTTGGGGTTTTCATATGTCAGGGGCATCATGTCCGCCGCTACTACTTTCGCTCCGTTTGCTGCAAACAGTTGCGCCATCTCTCCGCCCAAGCCTTTGGCGGCGCCGGTTACTACGGCTACTTTTTCGTTCAGTCTCATTTGGATTCTCCTTTTTATTTATACTTTTTTTACCACTACCGCCGTGCCCATTCCGCCGCCTATGCAAAGGCTGGCAAGTCCGATTTGACGGTCAAGGTGAAGCATTTCATATATCAGCGTCACTAAGATTCGGTTTCCGGAAGCGCCCACGGGGTGTCCCAGGGCTATGGCTCCGCCGTTTATGTTGGTCTTTTCCAAAAGCTCGTTTTTGTCCACGCCGTGTTCGCGGCAAAGCAGTTCCACAACGCCCAGGGACTGCGCGGCAAAGGCCTCGTTAAGCTCCAATATATCCACATCGCAAAGCTCGATTCCGGCATTTTTCAGCGCCTTTTCTATCGCGGGGACGGGGCCTAAGCCCATGTACTGCGGGTCAACGCCGCCCTGGCCTATGCCTACTATCTCTACCAAGGGCTTTAGGTTGTGCTGTTTTACCGCCTTTTCGCTCGCCAGCATGACAAAGCTGGCACCGTCGTTGATGCCCGATGCGTTGCCCGCCGTGACCGTGCCGTCATTCTTAAAGGCCGGACGCAACTTTCCGAGCTTTTCGCGGCTTGTGGTTCTGTTGGGATACTCGTCGCGGTTGAAAACGATGTCGCCCTTTTTATTCTTGATTATAATAGGAACAATCTCCTCGTCGAACACGCCGCCGTCCACAGCCCTTATCGCCTTCTCCTGCGAGGCTATCGCAAAATCGTCCTGCATTTGGCGCGTGATGTTGTACTTTTCGGCTATGTTCTCGGCGGTGATGCCCATGTGCGCCCCGCTGTATGCGTCGGTCAGCGAGTCGTGAATCATATGGTCGATTACGGTCATGTTGCCCATCTTGTGTCCGCTTCTCACGGTGGAGGGGATCAAAACGGGGGCGCGCGTCATAGATTCGGTTCCGCCCGCAATGATGATGTCCGCCGTGCCGGCAAGGATGGAGGTGTAGGCGTTCATAACGCTTTTCATTCCGCTTCCGCAAACCATGTTCAGACTGTATGCCGGAACCGTCTCCGGAATCCCCGCCTTTATCGCAACCTGCCTTCCTATGCCCTGCCCCAGCGCCGCGGGCAACACGTTGCCGACTATGACCTCGTCGACATCCCGGCCGTTAAGTCCCGTGTCCTTCAACAACTGCTTGACAACCTCCGCCGCATAATCGGCGGGCGAAACGTCCTTCAAACTGCCCAGCATGCTTCCTATTGCCGTCCTCTTTGCCGCTACTGCATAAACTTTCATGAAACCCCTCTTGCTTTGACGCCGTAAAAACCTTAATAATCTATCGGCTAAAATTTTATGAACTCCCATTCACAAAATCATAATATCAAACGGATTCGGGCCTGTCAATAGATTTTTTGAAAAAATGTGAATATATTTTCACTTTTTAAGATTATTGTGTAGACAATAGGGACTTTTTTAGAAGGCCATACATTAAATGTTGACATTCTGCTGATGCGGCGCTTATAATAAATAGATTCAGCAAACAAGAAGGAGGGTTTCATGACGAACGGAGTAAACGTCCCAACCAGTCGCACGGCGCTGAGAAGCTTCAACAAATTGGTCGCGGCGGCGGAAACCATGTTCTACACCAAGGGGTATTTTAATACAACCATAAACGACATTGTCAACCAGGCCGACGTGGGTACAGGCACCTTTTACATCTATTTTGAGAGCAAGTATTCCATGTACGAGTACATCATGGCCAAGTACGAGCACGAGCTTAAAGAAAAGCTTGCCGAGAGCATCGAGGGGCATAAACGGCGTTTGGACATTGAAACCGCGGGTATTCGCGCCTTCATCCTGCACGCGCACGACAATCCCACCTGCTACAATCTCATTTGGGAGTCACTATACATCAATAAAGATTTGTTCTACGGCTACTATCAAAGGTTTGCAAGTAGCTACATCCATGTTATAAAAAAGGCTTCGGACGAGCTCGTGGACGGCATCGATATCGAAACCCTGGTCTACGCCCTCATGGGCATATCCAACTTTGTGGGCTTGCAAGCCATCACAGGCGGCGAGCTTACCGCTGAAAAGCTCGATTCCATGTGCTCCACGATTCGCATCATGCTCGGCAACGGCGTTTTTAGAAAGCGCCGCAAAAAAGCGCCCAGGGAAGCTGTGGAGGAATAGAAAAGGCCCTCCTCTTTTTACAAGAGCCGCTGTTTCGGCTCGGCAAACGCCATTGAATCAAATTAAAAAATACTCTCGGCAAACGCCGGGATTTTTTTATTATGAAAAAAGTGAAGAAATCTTCACTTTTTTCATTAAAATCCATTGACACGCAAAAAAATGAGCGTATAATCATATTTATCCCGAAGCGGGGCAGGAATATTTATGCGTCTGCTCGGATTTCTAAAACGACGGAGGTTAAAAAAATGAGTTTCAAAGATTTGTCCATCGGACAAAAGGACAGCATCACCAAGACCTTTTGCGACGACGATTTGCAAAAGTTTGCACAGGTGAGCTTGGACGTCAACCCCATCCACCTCGATGACGAGGCGGCGGCAAAGTCCGTATTCGGCAGGCGCATCGTCCACGGTATCGCCACCTGCGGGCTTATCAGCGCGGTTCTGGCAAACAAGCTGCCGGGGCCGGGAACCATCTATCTGGGGCAGGAGGCAAAGTTTACCGCGCCGGTGTACCTGGGCGATACGATTACCGCGGAGTGTGAGATCGTCGAGCTTAGGGAGGATAAACACATTGCAAAGCTGCAAACCACCTGCAAAAATCAGCACGGCAAGACCGTGGTAAGCGGCATGGCCACCGTGAAGTTCGATTAGGAGGCGGAATATGGCAGAGTATAAATATCGTTTATTCGACAAGATGATAGAGGAGTTTGCTCAAAGCGAGGTCAAGCCCTTCGCCGCCGAGGTAGACGAAAGGGAGGAATTTCCCTGTCACACGGTGGAAAAGATGGCAAAGCTCGGGCTTATGGGCATCATCGTGCCCACTCAATACGGCGGCATGGGCGGCGACTACCGCATGTACATCCGCGCCGTGGAGGAGCTTAGCAAGTATTGCGCCACGACGGGCGTCATACTTTCCGCCCACACCTCGCTTTGCGTTGCGCCCATACTCGAATTCGGCACCGAGGAGCAAAAGAACAAGTACCTTCCCAATCTCGCCTCCGGTAAGTGGCTGGGCGCCTTCGGGCTTACCGAGCCGAACGCCGGTACCGACGCTAACAACCAGACCACGACCGCCGTGCCCGACGGAAACGGCAACTACGTTATAAACGGGAGCAAGATATTCATCACCAACGCCGGCCCCGCCGACGTGTACTTTGTGATTGCGGTCATGGGCAGAAACCCCAGGGGCGTGGAATGCGGAGCGTTCATCATCGAAAAGGGCATGCCCGGCTTTACCGTGGGCAAGAAGGAGAAGAAAATGGGCATACGCGGCAGTAGCACCTGCGAGCTTATCTTCCAAAACTGCATCGTTCCCGAAGCCAACCTGGTGGGAAAGCACGGCGAGGGCTTCAAGCTTGCGATGAAAACCCTCGACGGCGGCAGAATCGGCATTGCGGCACAGGCCCTGGGCATCGCTGAGGGCGCATTGAGGGAAACCGTGGCCTACACTAAGGAAAGAAAGCAATTCAAGCGTTCCATCTCGGCCTTCCAAAACACCCAGTTCGTCCTTGCCGACCTTTCAACAAAGATTGAAGCGGCGCGCGGGCTCGTGGAAAAGGCCGTAGAAGCAAAGCAGAGCAAATCGCGCGACGTCTCCCTGAGGGCGGCCATGGCAAAGCTGTTTTGCGCCGAAACCGCAATGGAGGTCACAACGAAGGCCGTACAGCTTCACGGGGGCTATGGTTACACCCGTGAATATCCCGTGGAAAGAATGATGCGCGACGCGAAGATAACCGAGATTTACGAGGGCACCAGCGAGGTGCAACGCATGGTTATTTCCGCCGCGTTGCTGAAATAAGGAGGTTGCAGTTATGAAGATAGCCGTATGTATAAAGCAAGTACCCAACACCACCGAAATTAAGATAGACCCCGTCACCAACACCTTGGTTCGCGACGGCGTTCCCAGCATTATAAACCCCGACGACAAGAGCGCCTTGGAGGTTGCCCTGCAAATTAAGGAGCAGACCGGAGCTTCCGTAAGCGTGCTTTGCATGGGCCCCGGCCAGGCCGAGATAGCCCTGCGTGAAGCCCTCGCCATGGGCGCGGACGAAGCGTATCTGATAACCGATCGCGCCTTTGCGGGGAGCGACACCTTGGCAACCAGCACGATTATTAGCGACGCGCTGAGGCTTATAGGCTATGATTTTATCATTGCCGGCCGTCAAGCCATTGATGGCGACACCGCGCAGGTGGGCCCGCAGATTGCGGAGCATCTGAACATCCCGCAGATTACCTACTGCGCTGAGTTCACCTATGACGCAGATAAGGAATACTTCCGCGTAAAAAGGCAGTTCGAGGACCGCTATCAGCTCCTCGGCGTAAAAAGCCCCGCCCTGTTTACCGTGCTTTCCGGGAGCATAAAGCCGCGCTACATGAACGTCAGGGACATCATAGCCCAGGACGAAAAGGAAATCCGCACTTTGACCTATGCCGACTTGAAGTGCAACCCCGAAAACATCGGGCTGTCCGGCTCGCCGACCAAGGTTAAAAGCACCTTTACCAAGCAGTTCAACAGCGACCGTCAGCTTGTCGAGGCGTCTCCGTCCGAGGCCGCCAAGCTCATTGCCGAACAGCTCAAGGCGAAGCACATCATATAGGAGGATAGAGATGAATAAGAGTATTTTTGTATTTTGCGAGCAACGCGACGGGGAGCTTAAAAACGTCAGCCTTGAACTTATAGGCGCGGCAACCGCCCTTGCCAAGACCTGTCCCCACGAGATTTGCGCCGTCCTTGCAGGGCACGAGGTTGAAACCCTTGCGCAAACGCTCATCGAACACGGCGCAAACAAGGTCTACCTTGCCGACGACGAAAATTTAAAGCATTATTTGACCGAGCAATATGCACAGGCGGTGCATCACATCATAACCGCCTATTCTCCCGATATAGTGCTTTTCCCCGCCACAAGCATAGGCAGGGACCTCGCCCCAAGGCTCTCGGCGCGGCTTCACACGGGTCTTACCGCCGACTGCACCAAGCTTGACGTCGACGAAAGCGGAAGTCTTTTTATGACGCGTCCGGCGTTTGGCGGCAACCTGTTTGCCACGATAGTCTGCCCCAATCACAGGCCGCAAATGTCCACCGTCCGCCCCGGCGTCATGCAGAAAAATGCGCCCGACAGCACGCGAAGCGGCGAAGTTATCAAAGTTTCCGTTCCGTTTGATAATACCAGATTTGCGGTAGAGCTTATAGAGGAAAGGGTTGAAAAAACCGCCGAAAAGCCCATAGAGGAGGCCAAGCTTCTAATCTCCGTGGGCCGCGGCATGCAAAAGAATATACAGCAGGTCAAGGCCTTTGCCGATTTCATCGGTGCGGAAGTCAGCTGTAGCCGTGCCGTCGTCGATGACGGAGCGCTGCCCCAGTCCAGGCAGGTCGGCCAGACCGGCAAGACCGTCCGCCCGCAGCTATATATGGCGCTCGGCATTTCCGGCGCGGTGCAACACCTTGCAGGCATGGGCGACAGCGAGTTCATCGTTGCCGTAAACAAGGATAAGAACGCCACCATCTTCGGCGTTGCGCACTTAGGCGTAGTAGGAGATGCGGCAGAAATCCTGCCCTATCTCGAAGCGGAGATCCGGGCGCAAAAAGCCTGAGCCCGGCAAATGCAAAACCTCGCAAACTCTTTTGAATTTGCGAGGTTTTGTCGATGGTCTGCTTCCGTAGTTATCCTTTTCAACTTCCCACATTTTTGCAAGAACGTCATTGTCCCCGCCGGGAATGGAGTATATTGCTACGGTATGCAAAGCCGGATCAAAATCACCTATATAGTACGGTCGTTCAAAGGCGACCGCTATTAAGCTGAAAAGCATCACCACGGGGAGTATTATGCAAAAGAGTTTTTTTCATAGTCGTATCCTCATTTATCTGTTAATTCGTTTAGAATGGACTCAATGCTGCACCCCATAAATAGAGCATTGACTTGATCTCGGCTCCATCAGCATAGTAATCGTCACCACGATTTACACCTCCTAAAATATCTGCACTACATTCCCAAAGCTGAGAATAGTATCCACTTGGTGTCGTATTATCAGCTATGTATGCCCATAGCGTCATATGAGAGGGTTTTGGTATCGGTCAGCGTAAGCGTTACCGACGTTTCATTGCTGACGGTATAGGTTTTGAGCGCCGTCAGCTTATCGCCCCAGGAGGAATCGCCGTATATGTACTCGATTATCTGCGTAGGCAGAGTGCCGGTTCCACCGCTCTTACCCTCGTCCTCGCTCTTTGGCGCGGGTGTGGGCGTTGGGTTGGAGGCTTCGCTCCATTATCACGACTACTTTAGGTTGTTGTTTTCTTTTTCCGTTATCGTGTCTCAGTATGAACCCTGTGGAGGGTTGTTTTTGAAGGTGCTGTGTCCGGAGTGAGCGGCGGCGAGTGGTACTGCCGATTATTGTGCTTGAAAAGGAGAGTTCCGGCTCGCCGTCGCTCAAGTTCAGCTCCCATCCCTCTATGGAGCATTCGAATGATTTCGTCTGATACCAGTCACCAGGGGAGCGCCCCCTTCGGACGACGCTTCGAAAAACTTTTGACTCAACTATATTAGTTCCTGCATACGATTTCACTCCTGCCTTCCGTAAAGCAAATAATCGCGAATAATTCCAATTAGCTCTTTTTGTCGCGATTCCCCTTCCTTTTGTAACAGTTAACTTGTTCATCCCCCACCTCCCTTTTTCTTCAACAGGGGGAGTTCACCGTGCCCTTTGTTTTTTGAGTCGATGCTTTTCTTCAAGCAAACTAACTGTTATAAAATATAGAAAAGAGCATAGCAAGGTAATCGGATATCCGACATGAAGCGCAAAAAGAAGCGACAGCCAGAATATAGGGATATCCATAAAATAAATGAAAGTCCACACCTTTATACTCCTGGCGGAACAAGTGTCGTCTTGGGCAAAGTTCAACTTTCTTTTCGCTCTTCTCAAAGCGAGGAAATTGAAAAAAGTTAACAGTAAGTAAACTATACCCACAAAAATGGACACCGATAAAAGCGAATCTTTGTAGCCGTAC
>JAUNBM010000030.1 GCA_030527115.1 Clostridia bacterium | reverse complement strand
GCATGTTTCCTGGGTTCTCGGGGGCTTTGTCTTTTTCTAACTGTCAAAGTTGGGAGTATAGGCTCGCCGTTTAAGTCAACAGAAAAATCTAAAATGCGTCAAAGAGGGTAAAGGTATCGCGGCTCTCGTCCTTGTAGTAATTATAATCGTCCAGATAGGGGGAATAGGTGGTGACCGCGATGTTGCGGGTCAGAGGATTGAACATCATCAGCCGCAGATAACCCAGACCGTACGTCTTATCGTCCTGAAAGTTGTACATCAGCGCGTTGACGATGCGTTCGCCATATTTAAGCTCGCAACGGGCGGAGCCGTCGTTGTGGCCGCAAAGGACGAGGCGGACGTTGGAAAACGGTTGTATCAGCCGCCGCTCGATAAGCTTGCCGTTCGTGGTGAGCGCGCCGTCGTCGGTGAGAAAGCTATGCACGAGTATCAGCGCGACATGATCGGAATACCGGCTCAGGACGGTCTCGCACCAGGGAATGTGATCCTCGTCCACCCGCCAGCCTATTCCGAGAAGCAAAAAATCCGTCCCACCCTCGGAAAAGGTGTGGTACCAGCATTCGCCGCCCTCGTACAGCATGGTTTCGTCGCGCTGGGCGCAGAAGTCGTATTGATGATAGAATTGGTAGTCGGCCATATCCGCCCCTACGTCGTGATTGCCCGCAACGCAGTAGAGCGGAAGCTCGCTCGTCAGGATATCTATGGCGGACTTGGCGTTCGACCAGTGGCGCTCATAGTTGCGGTTATCGACTATATCGCCGGTATGCACGGTAAAGAGAATGTCGTGTTCGCTCCGGTTTTCAACGAGCCAGCGCGCCATCACCTGAAAAACGGCGGGTTTTTTGTAGGCATAGTATTGCGTATCGCTGATCCAGGCGATGCAGAAAGGCTCGGGAACGGGCGTGGGAGAGGGCGTGGGCGGCAGGGTGGGCGCGGGGGGATAGCTCGTTTGCGGGGCGGAGATATAAACGCGCTCTACCGCAGAGGAGATTTGGGCGATCACGGGAAGCGGCGTAGGCTCGGCGGCGGGTGCGGCGGCGAGGGGCGGCCGGTATACGACGGCAAAAATGCAGCCGCAGAACAGACAAAACAGCCATAAACAGCGAAGCAAGCGGGTTCTGCTCATATATCATCCTCCGAAGGCAAGCTTAGCATAAGGAAAAAGTCGAAGGATGGTTTAGACAATCAAAGACCGGAACGGACAAGAAAAATAGGTTTGCGCTTCCGCTCGTGTTTTGCTATAATTAAAAATGGAAAATTAGGTAAGGGAGCTTGGACGATGGGCAAGATTAGAGAACGGTTCACAAAGCAGGAAAAAAGCTGGATCATGTATGACTGGGCAAATTCGGTTTACGCCACCAACATCATGGCGGCGATATTCCCGATTTTGTATGCAAGCGTCGCCAGCGACACGGGGAACATATGGTTTGGCTACGCCGTGTCGATAGCTTCGCTTATCGTTGCGGTGCTTGCGCCGGTGTTGGGCGCGCTGGGCGACATTCGCGGCTACAAAAAGAAGTTTTTAACGGCATTCATGCTCATCGGCGTGGTGTTTACCGCGGTTATGGCGATTGCGGGCGCGTCATGGGAATGGATGCTGGTGGGCTATGTGCTGTCGCGTGTCGGCTTCTCAGGGGCGAACGTCTTTTATGATTCGTTTTTGACCGACGTTACGACCGAAAAGCGGATGGATAAGGTTTCCGCCTGGGGCTATGCGGCGGGGTACATCGGGGGCAGTACGATTCCGTTTATTATCTCCATCGCGGTGCTGTTGCTTTGCGATTACAATGCGTTTTCCCAGAAGTTTTCGATTCTGATAGTCAGCGTCTGGTGGCTGGTATTCTCGATTCCGCTGATAAAGAACGTCAAGCAGGTTCACTATATCGAAGCCCGTGCGGCGTCGGTTGCCAAGACCGCGTGGAGCAACTTCACAACGACGCTCAAGGGTGTTTTTACAAACAAGGGACTTTTGATCTTCATGCTGGCGTATTTCTTCTATATCGACGGCGTGGGAACTATAATCTCGATGGCGACGAACTTTGGCTCGACGCTGGGGCTGAACAGTACGGGCATGATACTTGCGCTGGTTGTAACGCAGGTGGTTGCGGTGCCCTGCTCGATTCTCTTTTCCAAGCTGTCCTCAAGGTTCGGAGCGGTTAAGATGATAACGGTCGCTATCGCTATCTATTTTTGCATAACGATAGTGGGCTTCTCGATGGGCAGGATGGTCGAGCCGGTTCAGCAGAGCTTTGTGAACGAGCTGGAGGCGAAGCTCGAAGCCGTGGAGCCGGAGTTTAGCGATGCGGAAGATCAGCGGATTTGGGATGAGCAGATAGCCGAAAGCCTCGTGGAGAACGGCAAGGAGCTGGTGGCAAGCCCGCTCGTGGTTGCGGAGGGCGAGACGGCGAGCCAAAGGGAGCTGGCTTTCTTCTATTCGGGTTCGGAGGACACGGGCCTGTTTAACGAGCTGATGATCAGGCTCGAATTTGACTGCCACGAGGTAGCCGAGGGCAGAAACGCCTATGAGTTCTCTCAGGCGGCGGTGAGCCAAAGCGTCTATGAGGCGCTGGAGTCGGTTCGCTCCGACGAGAGCTTCGTTTCCTTCGTTCTGGACGAGTCCTATGCCGAAGAGTGCGTCAACTCCGCGTCAACCGCACAGCTTTTGTTCTGGATTCTCGCCTTCATGGTGGGAACCGTGCAGGGCGGCATACAGGCGCTGTCGCGTTCCTACTATGCGCGGCTCATTCCGCCGGAGCGCAGTAACGAGTATTTCGGCTTCTTCGATATCTTTGGCAAGTTTGCCGCGGTTGTCGGCCCGGCGCTGTATGCAACCTGCTATGGGCTGACCGGAAGGGCGTCCTACGGAATTTTGAGCTTGATTTTACTGTTCTTCCTCGGCGGCCTGTTTTTGATGCTGGGAAGGAAGCGCATAGCCGCTACGGAGGAGCAGATGCGCCTGTCGCGTGCGGAGAAGAATATCGAAGGAGAGCAGGGTTAATGGAGGAGCGCATGGAAGCCTTGATAGACGGCTTCGAGAAAAACAGAAACGCCGCCGCCGCCGTATTCCGCTTTTCATCCGCGCTGATGCATTGCCTCTGCGGGTTGCTTGCAACGATGCAAAACACCGGAATCGACGCGACCGCGATACAAGAGCTGAAGCGCGAGCTTAAGCGGGAGACGCGGCTGTTCTCGCCGCTCAGGGGCATAGCCATGCCCGCGCTGTTGACCCAGCTTTCGATGAACGATCACGGGACGCAGATGCTGGATAAGATGCTCAAAGCCTACCGTCTCTTGCGGGAGGAGGGCTTCTTAGGGACGGATTATCTGCCGCTGCCCACCTATATTCTTGCGAGAAACGAGGTCGATATGGCGCTGTGCCGCAAGACGAGGGAGATATATCTTTCGATGCGCGAGAACAAAAAGTTTTTAACGGGAGGCGACGATACGGGCTTTGCGGCGTTGCTCGCGGTATACACGGATACCCCGCAAACGGCGTCTGAGCTGTCCCTGCGCGCCTATTCCCCGCTGTTAAAGCGGTTCGGAGCGCGGAACGAAACCTGGCTGATGAGCCATATACTCGCTTTCGATGCGGAGCGGATTGAAACGAATGCCGAGAGCCTGATAGCGCTGTTCGAGCGGCTGAAAGCGGATAAGGTGCGCTTTCGCGGCATGGAAAGCCCCATCTTGGCGGTGCTGACGCTGTTGAATATCGAGGAGCGGGACGCCGGGGAGATTGCCCGGCTGTCGATGGAGCTTAGGGCGCGGAAGGGCTTTTCCCGCTGGACGCTTTCCAACGAACAGCGGAATCTCTGCGCCGCCGCGTTGCTCGCGCTGTCTAAAATACAAGGCAAAGAGTCGAGCAGGGAGACGAGGAAGCTGCTGTACGTTTTAATAACGACGGCGCTGGTAACCTTAACCACGGCGACAATACAGGCCGCGAGCGCCGCGGCCGCGCAATAAATTAAATTAAATTAAGGAGCAAACTATGAACCAAAAACTTCAAGAGTATGCCCGCCTGCTCGTAGAGGTCGGCATCAACATCCAAAAGGGACAGCGGCTAATCATCGCCTGCCCCGTCGATCACGCGCCGTTTGCGCGGCTCTGCGCCTCCATAGCCTATGAAAAGGGCTGTAAGGAGGTCATTATGAATTGGTCTGACGACGAGCTTACGAGGAAGAAATACCTCATGGCGGACGATTCGGTTTTCGACAGCGTCCCCGAATGGCTCGTGCGGTTTTACACCGATTATTCCAAGGAAAAGGCGGGCTTCCTCCATCTGGTGTCCACCGATCCCGAGAACCTGTTGGGCGTGGACGCCGACAGAATCCTGCGCTCCCACAAATCGCAGGGCGAGGCGCTCAAGGAGTATAGGGAGATAAGGAATAAGAATATTAACCCGTGGAGCATAGGTGCGCTCGCGTCGGAGAAGTGGGCGAAGCTCGTGTTCCCGAAGCTTGAGCCTGAGAAGGCGGTGGAAGCGCTTTGGGAAAAGATATTCATGGCGGTTCGCGTTAAGGGCGACGGAACGGCGATAGAGGCGTGGCGCGCTCACAGCAAAAAGCTTCGCGGCCGCATGAAGATTCTCAACGACTATAACTTCAAGAGCCTGCACTATAAAAACGGGCTCGGAACCGACCTCATCGTCGAGCTTGCGCACGACCATGTTTGGGAAGCGGGCGGCGATACGACGGCGGACGGGCAGTTCTATATGCCCAATATGCCAACCGAGGAGATATTCACCGCGAACAAGCGGGACGGGATAAACGGAGTAGTTTATGCCTCCATGCCGCTTTGCCGCGACGGAAACGTTATCGAGGGACTCCGCTTTGAGATTAAGGACGGCAAGATAGTGAAGGCCACGGCGGATAAGGGCGAGGGTATCCTCAAAAACGCGATATCGGTGGATGAAGGCGCGTCCTACTTCGGAGAGGTTGCGCTCGTTCCCTTTGATTCGCCCATATCGAATTCCAAGACGCTGTTCTATTCGACGCTCTATGATGAAAACGCCTCCTGCCACTTTGCGTTCGGACGCGCATATCCGACGACGGTCAAGGGCGGGATAGGCATGAGCAAGGAACAGCTCAAGGAAGCGGGGCTGAACGATTCGATCACCCATGTGGACTTCATGGTTGGCACGAGCGACCTGTCCATAGTCGGGCTTACGCACGACGGGAGGGAAGTCCCGGTGTTCGTCGAAGGAAACTTTGCTTTTTAAGCTGAAACGGAGGAGACAAGGTGGATTATTTGTTAAAGAGGCAGATGGATCAGGAGGCGCTGGAGTTGGATGCGCTGTATGCGGAAGCCGGGAAACGCTGTTGCGAGCTGGAGGACGCCTTTGCCGACGAGGAACTCCAAAAGAGGATTGACGCCGTTAAAAGCTTTCAGGAAAAGCAGGCGCTCAACAAGCGTTGCAAGAACTGCTTTGCCCTTTTGAATCAGGACAGCCGCTTCTGTACCAAGTGCGGCAAGAGAGTCGAGATTGAAATTCCCTGCGCAAATTGCGGGCTCATGCTTGCCGAGGGCATAAAATTCTGCCCCAAATGCGGCTGGAGGGTCGAGCAGGCGGAGCCGGCGGCTAAGGTCGGGAACACCTGCAAGGTTTGCGGCAAGTCCTTGAAGGAAGGAGCTATGTTCTGTGGAGGTTGCGGCGCGAAGCAACAGCAGGAATAACGGGAAAAAGATAAGGAACGCAAAGGGAATCAAGTTGCTCGCTTGCGGCGTTTCCCTTTGCGTGCTTATAATTGCGGGAGTGTGCATAGGTATATTCTTTTCCTCCCGCGCCTATGGGACTACGATAAGCCTTGAGGAATATACGTCCATCGGCAGGGACGGGAACGGCGAGCCGAGGGGCATACTGGACATAGAGGCGATAATCTCCGATTTGAAGTTGCCTTCACCGCGAAGCGAGAGGGTTCAGCTTTCGCGCTATCCGGACGTGGAGGCGCTGTGCGAAATGCAGATGGCGCTGAGCTATACCGAGGCGCGGGACGTGATGCGCGTGGACATAAGCTGTGATGTGGAGACGCTTGAGCGGTACGGAATAATCATTGAAACGCTGTCGTGGGAACAGCAGATCAAGGGGGCGGCGGCGGACGAGCAGGTTGTAACGCCGCCGGTCGAGGATATCGACGTCACTCCCGGGCTCATCGAAGAGGTGCCCGTTACCCCCGCGATGGACACGGGCTATCTAACGAGCCTTCTGGACAACAACAATAACGGGCTCAACCTCCGGAAGGTTTGCGAGCGGGTTCATTCCGAGCGGGATTATGTTTGTTCAAATTATTTTGGCAACAATTATTCCACAGTTAAGACACAAGTATGCTTTATAGTAGATACAAGCGGACGTTCCTTCCGGAATCTCTATCGCGCGTCCTACCGGGCTTACGAGCGAACCGAGGGAGTATTAGGGCCGAGAACGGTTTATTTTACCGTGGATATCTACGACCTGTATTGGAACCCGGTGGGCGGAGTCAGCTTTGGACGGACGGACGTTACCATCCATTCCTCGGACGAGGAGGCGCTGTCCCTGGCAGAATTTCAGGGGGACGGGTATCAAAGAACCCGGCTCTATGACGGCGGCGTGGTGGTGAGCGACAAGAGCGCGTTCGATCAGAACGGCTTTGTGAGGTTCTACGGTTATCCAACGAGCTATATGATGGCAAACGGGATAATGTGGTCTCCGACCTATGACGAGCTGACGGAGGATATGATTTGGAGTCTGACGGCGGTATCGGGGCATTCGCTGGCGAATATTCTCCGCTATGCGCGAAAGGAAATATCCGCAAGATACTATGTGCCCTTCTCCGAGGCGACGGATTCGGAGTTTTACGGCCATTTCAATCAATACGATTGGTATGAGGGGCTGGAGGATAACTGGGAGGACAGGATGACCGAAACCGAGCGGCAAAACATGAGCCTGCTTCGAGAAATTCAGTCGCTGGTAGAGAATTAAGAGTAAAAGGAGATCAAGGATGAAAACCATTCGCACAGTACTTTTCACGTTGGCAGGCGTATTGCTTGCATACGGGCTTTTTGCGCTGATTTCATTGAGTACCGAGGCCGCGCTGGTCGAGCGAACGCTCTACCAGATGTTTACGCGCACCAATTTTGTCGCCCTGGTAATGGGCGCGGCTTTTCTGCTGATAGCCATCATTCTGACGATTGCCCTGTTCGCGTTTAAGGAGGACGTGGGCGATTCCGAGGAGGATGAGGAGGACGACGAAGCCGATGAGGACGAATTCGACCCGGCGGAGCTTGATCTCGTCGCGCCGGTTGCGCTGAGAAGCGAACGGCCCATCCGGCCCTCTCGTCCGGCGGCGATTCCTGACGACGAGGAGATGCTGCCCACCCTTTTCTCCGACGATTCCGAGGATGAAGCCGTCGAGCCGGAGGAGCTGTACCGCCGCCCCGAACCGGTGAAGCGCGAGGAGCGCCCGCAGCCCGAAATCAAGCCGGAGACTCCTCAGCCCGAAGCGGAGCGCGAGCCTGAGCCGGAGACGATGGCTCAGCGGTTTTGCATCTTCTGCGGCGCGAAGATAGCCGAGGAGAGCTTGTTCTGCCCGTTCTGCGGCAAGCGGCTGTGAGGAGGAAGTGACAATGGCGGTATTCAACAGAAAGAAACGGAGAACCAAGACGCTTGTGGGGGTGTTCTGCGGTCTGATTCTTGCATCGGTACTGGCCTTGTGTGCGGTTTATTTCGGTTCTGGCAGGCATCTTCAGACGATAGATCTCAGCAACTATGCCTATCTCGACGTCAGCAAGCAGGCGGACGGAAGCTACTCGATAACCCTCGATTACGACGCCGTGGTGGAGGGCGAACGCCTGCCGCGGGCGGACAGGTCGGGAAGCGGGAGCTTTGACGAGAGCCGCTATCCTGAGCTGGGACTTCTCAAAAGCGTTGGCTTCGGCGTTGCGCTGACCGAGGATGGGCAGTATCAGGTCAGCACGGTGGTGATGTCCGATACCTTGAGCGCCGAGCAGGTGGCGAGCATATTGAAAAACGCGGGCTTGAAGCTTACCAACACGCTGTGGAGTGGGCGCGCGCAGACGAGGGAACGGGGGGCTGTGCAATCGCTGGGAGCGCCGGGGGACGCAACAAGGGAACCGAGCGCCGACCCGCGCGCGGCGCGGAGCGCCGAGCCCGGCGAGAGCGCAACGCCCGAAACCTCGTCGAGCGCGACGCCCGAGGAATCGGCAACTCCCACCCCTGAACTCACCTCGAGTTTGGCGCCTACGGCAACTCCGACGGCGGGGACGGTTATAAATACCGATACCACCGGTTGCATAACTTCCCTGTACGGCTACGATCAGACCGCGCTCAGAAAGGCTATCAGGGCGGCAAAGGAGAGCTATTATTCATCGGCGTTTCGCGAGAGCGAGGTGGCTTACAACTACTTCATAGTCAGAAGGACGGAGACCGCCGAGTATGCCAACTGCTTCCGGCTCGTACTCAAGGTTACGACGGGCGGGGGAACGGAGTATATGGTTGCGGACGTTTATAATATCCGCGCTTCGACCGCGCCGACGAGCGGGGAGGTCGTGATAAAGACCTATACCGGAAGCACCCAGGCCAGAGGAACCGATGATTTCAACAGCTCGCTCTATACCGTTTATACGCTCAACGGGGGCAGTATGGTGTTTAGCGAAAACGCGGGCGCAAGCCCGTTCAACTCCGACGGCCTCGTTTTTGACAACAGCCTGGAGGAGTATGTAACGACGGCGCAGCTTTGGAATATTCCGGCAACGACCCAGCGCTCCTTGCTTTCCCTGCTCGGCTATGCCAGAAACGAGATCTTCGCCCGCTGTGGGCATCAGTTCAGGGACACCTCGGCTTATACGACGCATTTTTCGGCATATGACTGGTATCAGCCCACGGGGAGCGTCAGCTACAACGAGATAGGGGCGAGGTATCCGAGGGCGTGTACGAATATAGATACGATAAAAGAACTTGAAGATTTAATAAAAGTAGGTTAGAATTGAATGCAGAAGGAAAAAAACTTCTGCATTTTTATTTTGCCGCAACCAAAGACCCTCCGGCTTGGTGTTGTAGTTGAAAGGAGATTCATTGTGGAATGCAAGCCCCTCGTCTCAGCGGGCACGGAAGAACCCGTAGCTTTGGAGACGGAAGCCCTGTTCCATGCCTATGCGGATATGGTCTACCGGCTCGCTCTTGTGCGCACAAGAAATCAAGCGGACGCGGAGGACGTTCTCCAGGACGTATTCTTCCGCTGTGTTCGTAAACAGCCGAGCTTTACCGACAGGGAACATCAAAAGGCGTGGCTCATCAAGGTTACCATCAACTGCTCGAAGAATACCATAGGCTCGGCGTTTCGGAGACACACGGTTTCGGACGAGGCGCTTTTGAACCGGGCGGATGAAACTCCGTTGTCGGACAGCGGGGTTTACGATGAGGTAATGAAGCTTCCGGAAAGGTATAGAACGGCGATCCATCTGCATTACTATGAGGGTTATTCCGTTTCCGAGATCGCAAGGATGATGAACGCAAACGAATCCACAGTGAAATCATGGCTCTTTCGCGCACGAGGGTTGCTCAAGGAGCAATTGAAAGGAGAGTTTTAATATGCTGAGAGAAAACTACCGTCGTGCCAATGACAATATCCATGCAAGGGAGGAACTTCTGATGGAAATGCAGCGTAAACAGCAAAAAGGCACGAACTACAAATGGATTTATAAGGTTGCGGCAGGGATAGCCGCCTGCCTGGTTCTTTGCGGAGGAATCATAGGCATAAAGACGATAACGGACGGAGCAGGCGGGCCGACTTACGAGCGGAAGGGAACTGCGGATGGAGCTTTAACGTCGGGCGAGCTGTTGGGGCACGGAAGCAGGGTCGATATAACGGGCACGGTTGACGATTATGACGAGCTTTACAAGACCGTTGAAACGATCGCAATGTCGAATCCGTATGCTTATTATCAGACTATGTTCGCCGTCGAAGAAGAAGTAGCGGCGGATGCGGTTACGGAGCTGATGCCGGAGCCTAACGCGACGGGGATGCCGGTATCCAAAGACACTGAGCTTTCGGAGTCGGTGGGCGAAACCACCACCGATTCAGACGCAAAGGAGTATTCCGAGACGAACGTACAGGTGCGCGGAGTAGACGAGGCAGACATCGTTAAAACCGACGGCGATTACATCTATACGCTTTCGAGCGCGCTGGGACAGCTCTTTATCGTGGAGGTCGGAGAAGGCTATATGATGCAGACCGATTCGATTGCCGTCAGCGGCGGAAGCGACGACGACTCCTGGAACGCGATAGAATTCTATGTATTCGGCGACAGGCTTCATCTGATCTATCATCGCTATGAGACCGTGTCGAGCATGGTGGACGGAGAGGAGTATTGGCAAATGAACTACTACACCGGGGTTGCCGTATTCGACGTCTCCAACCGCAGCGATGTGATTGAGCTTGCGAGGATTGAGCAGAGCGGGACTTACCGGGATTCCAGACTGGTGGACGGCTATTTGTATCTTGTCTCGAACTATGATATCTATGACCCGATAGCGGAACAGATTCCCACCTACTGTCCGGTGACGAGAGTCAACGGCGACATGGAGATTATGCCCATCGCCGACATCATCATCTACGACGATTCTTCAGACTTGTCCTATACGGTAGTCACCTCGATAGACGCCGCCGCCGGCATGGAACACAGCGCTCATAAGGCGTTGCTCGGCTCGACAGGCACGGTATACTGCAACCATGAGCATATCCTGCTTGCGGACGCGCATTACGAAAGTGAGAAGCTTGAAAATCAGGTGAGCGCCGACGGCAGGGCTTACCAGCAAACGACCGGAATGCAGACTACGAAGCTCACGCTGTTTGATATCGACGCAGGAAGCATAACCGAAGTTGCCAACGCTATCGTTGAGGGCACGATGCTCAATCAATTCTCGATAGATGAATACAACGGCTTCTTCCGCATGGTTGTGACCTTGGATACTACTATCGAAACCATATATACCGATGGAATCGACACCTACGAGTGGGATTCCCAAAGTGAAAACACCCTGTATGTGCTGGACGCCGAGCTGAATCAGGTCGGAAAGATTGACAATGTGGGACAGGATGAGCGGGTCTATTCGGTCAGATTCGACGGGGACATAGGCTACTTTGTTACCTTCAGGCAGACCGATCCGCTGTTCGCGGTGGATCTCTCCGATCCCTACAATCCCGTGGTGCTGTCCGCTCTGAAGATACCGGGCTTCTCGAGCTATCTGCATTCCTACGGCGAGGGGCTGTTGCTCGGAATCGGCTATGATGCGGATGAGGAAACGGGCTGGACGACCTGCATCAAGCTCTCGATGTTCGACGTTTCCGACAAGACGGATGTAACCGAGGCGCATACCCTGATTCTCGACGAGGTATACTGGTCGGAGGCCACGCAGAATCACAAGGCCATCCTGATCGACGTTGAGAAGAACCTGATAGCCTTCCCCGCCGAGAACGTCTATTATATCTATGCCTACGAGGAAGGAACGGGCTTTGTTGAGAAGGGCAGGGTGGACTATGTGGAGGACGATACGTTCTGGTACTACAGCGATTTGCGCGGGCTGTACATAGAGGACGTTTTCTATGTGGTGGCGTCCGACAGGGTTATCGCGCTGTCGCTGGAGAGCTTCGAGGTGCAGAACACGCTGATGTTTGAATAAAGATTAAAAGATAATGAAATAAAACCCAAAAAAGTGTGGCATTTCCGTGGCGAATGCGGTATAATGTACTCGTGTAATTGTGGGCAGTGTTCCCTTGTGGCACACTGCCCATGTTGCAATTATCATAGGAGGACAAAATAGAAATGAAGAAAGCATTGGCACTCATTCTATCACTGGCAATGGTTTTCTGCATGTTGCCCATCGTGGCAAGCGCGGACTCCACGCCCATCGGCGAAGTCTATGCAGCTGTTGCCGGCGGCTCAACCGCTACCTATACGGTAACGGGACGGGTCGCCGTTATTGATGGAACGGGCAACATCTATCTCCAGGATGACACCGGCGGGATCTGCACGCGATATAGCAGCACGCCCGCTTGCAACCTTGGAGACACTTTGACCGTGACCGGCACGGGATATGTCTATAACGGGCTTCCTCAGCTTTCGAGCGCAACGCTTGTGGGCGAGGTCGTTGCGGGCGACGGGCCCATCGACCCGGTGGTCGTCACTATCCCCGAACTGGGCAATCATATGTGTCAGTATGTTCAGCTCCGCGGAGTTGAAATTACCGAGATCTATGACAATAGCGGCGCATATACCAATCCGAACGTGACGGTGACCGACGGCACGAACAGCGTGCAGGTCTATCGTGCGCTTATGAACAAGGTCGACGGGGAATGGGAATTCCAGGTTGGCGACAAGGTTAATATTTCCGCAGGCGTCAGCATCTACAACACCACCGTTCAGCTTCGCAACAGCAACGGCGATGAATGGGAGGAGTATATCGAGCTGGTTGCAAAGCCCGTTATCACCCCCGACGGCGGCACGGTGGAGCCGAACTCTCAGGTTGCGATAACCTGTGCGACCGAGGGAGCGGAGCTGTATTACAAGATCGACAATGGCGAGTATTCGGCCTATACTGCGCCCATCGTTTTGACCCAGAGCTGTGAGATAAGCGCGTATGCGCAACTTGGCGAAGCGGTATCCGAGATAGTGACCGCTTCGTTCTATGTAAGCGACGGCTCCGCTATGAACATTGTGGAGGCGCTGGCGGCGGGAGAGATTGCTTCGGACGCCAAGGTATACGGACAGCTCGTCTATCGCTTCGGCAACTATGGCGCGTTGAATTCCGCTATCCTGCAATACAAGCATACGGACGGAGAAATCTATGGCTTGCAGGTCTACAACTCCCTCGACTCCTATACCGACGCAACCGCGACTCCGGTTGAAATCGGAGACTGGGTGGTTATCACCGGTACGCTCGGAGCTTACGGCGGAGTTCAGCAGATGCAGTCCCTGACCGCTATTGAAAAGGCGCCCGACGCTCTTGCGGGCGAGGACGTAACGGCGGCGCAGGAATACGCGAGCCTTTCCGAGATGATTGCGGACAGGCCCAACCTCCTTTCCGAGTATGTCCTTATCAAGAACGTAAAGCTCGGAGCATATAATTCCAACGGTTCGACGACGGTATCCGATGCGGCGAACGCTTCGACTACCACGACTATCTACCGTGCGGCGGATTATACCAAGTGGCACGCTGAGGGCGATGTGGTCGATTTGTACTGCGTGGTTTCGGCCTATGGCTCAACCCACCAGTTGCGCAACGGTTCGGTGGCGGACTATGTAAAAACCGTGCCGGATACAACCGGGCCGGTGATCACCCTTCCCGATGCGTTCCTGGACGCGCAGATCGACTCCGATTATCTGATAAACGTCACGGTTGAGGACTATTCGGGAGTGGCTTCCGTCAAAATCAGCTACACCATCGGCGGCAATAACTACGGCCCGTTCGATATGACGGCCGGCGCGGACAATGCGTTTACCTATACGATTCCCGCCGCGCATATTACCGGCGGCAGCGAGACGATAGACTTCACAATCACCGCGGTTGACAAGGCGGCTGAGCCGAACACCGAAGTCGAAAACGGAGCTATCCCGCTGGTCGATCTTCCCCAGATCAGGTCGTTTGCGCCTGAAAGCAATTATGCCTCCGGGGACGACAAGCGACCGGTGATCTCGTTCACCTTTGCAAATGCAGGCTTAAATCCGACGATTGAAATGCTTATCAACGGCGAGGCGGTAACTCCGGTAATCTCCGGCGACACCGCAAGCTATCAGTCCGCCACCGATATGGAGGACGGCAAGTATACGATTACCGCCAGGATAACGAGAACTGACGGCAAGTCCGTTGAGCAGTCGTGGAATTTCTATGTCGGCGAAGCGCAGTACGCTTTCTATTTCGGCCAGCTTCACTCCCATACGGCGCAGTATTCCGACGGTTCGGGAACGCTGGAGCAGGCGTTTGAATATGCCAAGTATCAGGCGCACAATGTCGACTTCCTTGCGGTCACCGATCACAGCAACTATTTCGACACCTCGTCGAATCTGGGCGATATGACCGATCCGACAAAGGGAACGATGACGGCAGACGGCTCACAGACCCTTTGGCAGGAGGCTTTGGCGACTACGGACTTGTATAACGACGAGACCTTCGTTTCCATCTACGGTTACGAGATGACCTGGTCCGGACAGTACGGCCATATCAACACCTTCAATACGCTGGGCTTTGAGAGCCGCAACAATTCGACCTATGTTGTACGAAACGGCCCGGGACTCACGGCCTATTACGACCGTCTGGTAGAGGTTGCCGCGATTGATGAGGAAGCGGGAAGAACCACCTCGATCAACCAGTTCAACCATCCCGGAACGACCTTCGGAACCTTCGAGGACTTCGCGCATTACTCAGTCGCCTATGACGAGCTGATAACGATGATCGAGGTTGGCAACGGCGAGGGTAAGGTAGGCGGTTCAGCCTATTGGCCGAGCTATGAGTATTATACTCTTGCGCTCGACAAGGGCTGGCATCTTGCGCCCACCAACAACCAGGACAACCATAAGGGCAGATGGGGCGATTCCAACACCTGCCGTAACGTTATCTACACCGACAACTTCACTCGCGAGGGCATCTATGAGGCGATGCGCGAGATGAATATGTACGCAACCGAGGACGACGACCTTGAGATTCTCTACACCTTGAACGACGAGCGCATGGGAACCGTTCTCAGCCTCGACGAGAGCGAGACGCTGAGGATTCATGTGGAGTTCAACGATCCGACCGACCGCGTTGCCAAGGTATCCATAATCGCGAACGGCGGACAGGAAGTCGCTTCCAAATCCTTCGGCACGCAGAGCGGCGTTTGGGACGTTGAAATCCCGAACACCTATTCCTACTACTATGTCCGTATCGACGGGGCGGACGCGCAGATAGCCGTAACCTCCCCTGTCTGGACGAAGGAAGTCACCAAGATCGGTATCTCCTCCGTCGTTAAGGACACCGTGGTTGATATAATCGACGATCCCATCACCTTTACCACGACGGTTTACAACTACGAGCAGGAAGAACTGACCGTGGACAGCATCAGATACTATATCGACGATGCGCTCGTTTATACCGCTGACGACAACTATACCGTAGCGCCCGAGACCGAGGACGCCTCGGCGGTCTGGCAGTATACTCCGAAGGCCGAAGGCAGATTTACGCTTCGGGTCGAGGTAACTACCCTGCTGGAGGAGGTGGAGTATAACTTCACCTACACGCTGACGTTTACGGTTCGCGACGGCTCGAAGATGAAGACGATGCTCATCGACGGAGCGCACGCTAACTTCTATGTCGCGGGCAACTACAACAATTCCGACACGGCGTTTATCGAGCTGGCGGCGGAATACGGCGTCAGAGCGTCCCGGATTACCGAGACGATCACGGATACCACCCTCGAAGGGTGCGACCTGCTGGTTCTGACGGTTCCGTTCAGAGGAGCAAGCCTGGCGCTCACCGACTATCTGTATACCGATGATGAGATAGCGGCGATCAAGAAGTATGCCGACAACGGCGGAAACATAATAATAACCTCCAAGTCCGACCGGCTTGAGCCTTCTTCCGAGGATGAATGGGCTTCCAATATCTCCAACGAATTGCTCGAAGCCATAGGCGCAAAGGCAAGGATAGGCAAGGGCATCGTGGCGGATGTAGTCAACAACACCAATGAGAGCTACCGACTGCACTTCATGGGCAAGGAGCATTACAACTTCGAGTCCGACCTGTGCTACGGCCTGCCAGAGATGACGAATTCGATGTTCAGCTGCTACAACGGCGCGCCCGTCATACTCAACGGCGCTACGCCGGTTGTCACCGCGTTTGACACAACGTTCGTAAGCTCCTATGCGGACTACTATACGGGTTCCGGCTATATGCCCGATCCCGATACGGAGAAGTCCACGTATTACTACGGTGCGTGCGGCGATCAGGAGGAGATAGTCGTAATGGCGGAGGAGACGCTTCCGGGCGGCGGCTTCTGCATAACGGCTGGCGTCACCTTCTTCTCGACCTTCGAGGTCAAGGTGGAGGTTGAGAATGCCGGAACCCTCCAGAATACGAACTATCAAATCGTCTGCAACCTGTTCGAGATGCTGAACCCCAACGAGATCACGCCAATCAGCGAGATCATGGAGGACGGCACGCTGAACCAGATGTATACCATCGAGGGCTGGGTAACCTCCAACGCCTCCGGCTATGATCAGGAGACCGCGTTCTTCGATTGCATCTACCTGCAGGACGAGAGCGGCAGGGGCATCAACGTGTTCCCGGTTGCCGGCGAGTATCAGATCGGACAGAAGCTGAGAATCACCGGCACGACAGCCTCCTATATGGGCGAGATAGAGCTGAATGTCGGCAACGAATACGGCGGGAAGGTGACCGATATCACGATTCCGTATTCGGAGCGCGCAGAACTTGTGGATATTGATTATACGCTTGCGGATAAGCAAACCATCGACACCTACTATGTCGATACCGCTCGTTTGCAGGCGGTGCTTGACGAGGTCTGTTCCGCTACAAAAGCGAGTCTGATTGAGCCTGCTGCCGGAGCGGCAAACATGGAGACTTTGGCTGACGGTACCGTTCAGTACGTCAATCAAGAGTACTACTTCATGGACGTCGTCTCCTGCGGACGCGCCATGCAGCTAGGAAAATTGGGCGGTCTGGTTGAGATATACGGAACCGTCACCGATATAGAGTATGACGGCAACGGAATAATCGGCACCATCTATGTCGAGGATGAAACGGGAACGGCAATAGTCTTCCTGGACGGCTATATCAACTGCGATTGCGCAAGCTGTACCCTCGATGCGCACGGCTATCACGATCTGAGCGGGGTCGCTATTGGAGCTACCATTCGCGTCCGTGGAATAGCGTCCAAGGGCCAGAACAGCTATGACGAGCCCGAGCGCATGGGAAGCCGTATCCGTATTCGCAACCGTGCGGACATCGAAGTATGGGAGGGCAATACCCCGGTAGCCGAGGATATCATCCGCTATGGTGACGCCGACCTCAATAAGGACGTAACGGCAGCTGATGCTTCCGAAATCCTGCGTTATCTGGTGAGACTGACCACATTCAACGAGGAGCAGATGCTGTTGGCGGACGTAACCGGAAACGGTGAAATTGAAGCCGCCGACGCCGCAAAGATCCTGCGCTGGATAGTCAGGCTGATTGATACGCTCGAACCTTAACGGCGTTTCAAAAAACCTCAATCCCAGCAGTTGAGATCGAGTTGACAAGCTAAAAAAGAGGGAGCCGCTCGCATTCGAGCCCGGCTCCCTCTTGCCATCCTCCCGACCGTCCGTTTGACCTCCAACCTCCGCTTTTAGTTATCCAATCAGAGGTTATTCCCATTCCCCCCAAAAAACACCCCGCCATGCCCCGGACACGGGCATGACGGAGGAAAAACGCATCTAAACTTTTCACATTAACCCTAAGCGCTTATTCTTTGATTCTTTCCGCTTCCCGAAAAGAACAAAGGGCAATCGCTTCGTTTATTTCAGGTGCTGGCGGTGGCTTCCAGCGTGGCTGAACCAGGTATGCTTGCGCTTAACAGCGTCAAAGCCGTGTTGCCAGTCGGAAAAGAGGTAGTAGAACAGATAGATGATACTGCTCAAGCCCCAGGTGAGCGGGTATGCCCAGTAGATGTACTGAATCTCGTGGATAAAGTGCATCATTATCGTGATGTAGGCTATTCGGACGACGCACCAGATGGCGAGCATGATCGCCATGGGCACGAAAGCCTTGCCCGCGCCCCGACAAACCGCGGCGACGGCATGTGAAAATGCGAGCAGGCAGAAAAACAGCGATTCGGTGCGCGCCTGTTGAGTGCCCAGCGCGATTACCGCCGCCTCGTCGGAGAACAGCGAGATCAAGAACGGGGCAAAGATATAGATAACCACCCCGATGATTTCGGCAAGGATTACGGAGGTGCATATCCCAAATATGGAGCCCTTCTTCGCGCGGTCATATTCACGCGCGCCGAGATTCTGACCCGTGAAAGTGGTGAGCGCCATGGTGAAGCTTGTGATCGGGAGGAAGGCGAAGCCTTCAATCTTTGCAAAGGAACCGTAGGCGGCGGTCGCTATCTTCGTAAAGGAGTTTATGTTGCTCTGCACGATGACGTTTGCAAAGGCGATAACCGAATTTTGGATGCCGGAGGGAAGCCCGTATTTAATAATCTCCTTGAGCATATCCTTGTCAAAGCCGAGCTTCTTTAGCTGAACCTGATAGATAGTTCCCTTTTTGGAGAGGTGAATCATGCACAGGACGAAGCTGAGCGCCTGGGATATGGTGGTGGCAAAGGCGGCAGACCAAACTCCCCAGTGGAATACGGCGATGAACAGCAAGTCCAACAGCACGTTGAGCAGGGAGGAGAAGATGAGATAGTACAGCGGCCGCTTGCTGTCTCCGAGGGCGTTCATGATGCCCTTGCAGTTGTTATACAGGATGATGGCGAGCACGCCCGAAAAATAGTAGCGGAAATAGGCGACGGCTTCGGGCATAACGTCGGGGTCGGTATTCATCCAGCGGAGAAAGGTTGGCGTAAAAAGAATGCCAACGACGGTAAGGATGAGACCGCTTGTAATGCCGAGGGCGATATTGGTATGGATGGCACGCGAAACCTTGTCGTAGTCCTTTGCCCCGAAGTAGCGGGAGATTACGATTCCGGCGCCCATGGAAGTGCCGACAAAAAAGCTGATCAGCAGGAATATCAGCGTTCCGGACGAGCTTACGGCGGCCAAAGCATCGGTTCCGAGGTAGTGCCCCACGACAAGGGAGTCTATGGTGTTGTAAAGCTGTTGAAACAGCTGACTTAGAAAGACGGGGATGGCAAAGGAAGTGATAAGCTTCCACGGTTTGCCCTCCGTCATGTTCTTTGTATGCCCCAATGAGGGCGCTGCAACGTTTTGCGGCATGCGAACTCCAAAACAAAGTTCAGCCCGAAAGCCGAACTTTTAGTGATTTTTTGACATTATATCACAGTTTTTCAGTTTTGGTGCATATTTTTTCAGAAATTACAGTTTTTTAAAAAACGAGCTAATAATACAGATCGGGCGAGAGATAGATTATGGCGGCAATCGAGGGATAGGTGTCCTTGTGGGCGACCACCTTCTCTATCAGCGTTCCGTCCTCGGCATAATACAGCTTGTAGGTAGTCGACTTGCGTCCGCGCCGGCCTTCGCGCTCGACGATGCGACTGCCGCTCGGAAGCGACTCGTCCAGATGAATCTCGTCGGGGAGGCTGTCTATGTTTCCTGTTTTCTCGGACTCAATTTCAATATAGGAATAAGCGTCGCTCTTTTGACCGTAGATGCAGACGATGACGGTTTTAGCGTCCTCGTCAACCTTTGCCCTGATGGTTATGGGGGCGGGAGAGGTATTCTTAAAGCGAAAATCCTTAATGCCGGTGCTTATCGTAGCGTCCCGGCCGATGGGGACATAGGACATGGGCCAGCTGTGATGGTGACGCTCGACAATCTCCAGATCCGCCATCATAACGGCGTTGAACAGAGTGCTTGAAACCTGGCAAACCCCGCCGCCATACTCCTGAACGTAGGTTCCTCCGCTGATTGCGCCCGCTTCCTTCCAGCCGTTCTTCCTGTTGCGGTCGCCGATGGTTTCATTCGCGCTGAAAACCTCGCCGGGCTCAACGATAGTTCCGTCGATCAGCTCCGCCGCTTTTTTAATGTTGAACACCCGGTTTTCCCTGCTGAGCGTGGACGAATCGAACGAGGTGGTATATGAGGAGAGGAGGGAGTTTTGCTCCTGCAGGGCTTCGGTATCTATATCGGGACTGATCGTCTCGGCTTCAAAGCTGACGCCGGCTCCGGCATTCCCGGCAATATGCCTTTGCAGTTCTTCGGAGTCTATGGACAGGCCGGCTTCGGCCATGGACAGAACGAAGGGGTTTTCAAAGTCGTCGCTGTGTTCAATCGAAGCGTCTACGGGTTCTCGCGAATAAAGCGCCGAGACCGCGAGGCAAAAGTCCGAAAGAATCTCAGCGTCATATGCCAAGGCGTTATCTTCGGTGGCGACTGCGCCAATGCTTGCGGCAGGAATTGAAATCTCATTTTCCTCGATGGAAAAGCTCACCTCAGTATCATAGCTTGACAGAGCCTCGAACTGCGGCCGCAGGTCGATAAAAATCTCCGTCTCCGCCTCATCGCGGTCGGAACGGCAACCGGAAAAAACGGAGAGGGCCGCAAAAAAAAGAAAGGTAATTGTAGGATAATACGGTTTCATAAAATATATTCTGTCCTCATTGCGGCGTTTCTTTCAAAAAGCAAAAAAAATAGTTGACAAATTCTGAAAGATTGACTATATTTATATTCGCGCGGTAGTGCTGGAATTGGCAGACAGGCACGTTTGAGGGGCGTGTGCGCAGGCGTATGGGTTCAAGTCCCATCTACCGCACCATAACTGAACACCTGTTTTGATACAATGCGTATTAAGATGGTGTTCAGTTTTTATATTGCAAAAATGCCCTATTTGCAAGAGTTTTTGATTACCTTTTAACGATAATAGGCTCTGTATCAGTGAAAAATCACACTCGACAACGCCTATTTGTGTCTTTTAGTTTTATACTTTTGAGTTTATCCATATCGTATCACCTCCCCGGGGCATAAAAAACGCTCACCCCAAGATGAACACAGAAACGCTGCAATTTAGCAAAGAACAGTGCATCCCTCTGGACACACTGCTCTGCATTTTTTTGTTTGTCTTAGAAAAGCTGGCCGGGAAGTACAAGTTTCTCCTTATAAGGGAAGTTCTTGTCGAATTCCTCTGCGGCGACTTCGTCCACGAAATAACCCTGTGGTGTGGCATACTCACCGGTGATGCCATCAAGATACCCCGGTATCAATTCCTTGCACAAAAAGAAAGATGCATCTTCGCCTTTTGGCAAACCGTGATAACGAATGCCGTACTCACTGGCATAAGTAAATCCACTCTTTCCATAGAAATTGATGTTGCCTTCAAAGCACACTGCTCCACAACCGAGTTCAGTTGCTTTTTCCAGGGAGTAGTCCAACAGGATTTTACCAAAGCCCTGTCGCTTGAGTTCGGAGCAGATGCAGATAGGCCCCATTGTCATAATCGGAATATCTCTGCCATCATCAGCCTTGATGCTTGCCCTCACAAAAATATTCTGTCCAATCAATCGACCGTCCTTCTCCATAACAAAGTCCAATTCTGGGACGAAGGCGGGATATACTCTCAATTGGTTAAGGACATAATGCTCCAGACAGCCGGGACGGTAAACATTCCAAAAGGACTCTCTTACAATATGCTCCACTTCACGGTGTTCTTCTTTTCTCTCCAAACGGATAATGTAGTCATTTTTATTCATTGATTTTGCCTCCTGATGATTGTTGACTGCAATACTGGGAGGTTTGTGTGAGACTGTATTTACGCAAACCTCCCGGTTAGCCTACAATCTCCAAGATGTTGTTTTGTTTCAAACAGCAATCTCCTTAATTTATATTTGGTCAGAATACAATATTACTTTCACTCTCACCATAAAGCATTATACCCTATAATTATGAATTATTCAACCATGCCTCCAATTTATCATCTTCATAAAAAACACTCCGCCATGCCCCATGTCCGGGGCATGGCGGTGGGATAAACGCATCTAATT
>JAUNBM010000029.1 GCA_030527115.1 Clostridia bacterium | reverse complement strand
CGGCGCAAAGCCTGCTACTGTGCCGTTTTTGCCGTTTGCTTGCAAAAGTCGGGTTGTACCACAAAATCCCCCGCTAAAAAAGCCCCCTGCCCCCGTTTCCAAAATTCTTAGAGCTTCTGCTTTGCGCCGTTTTTAAGCTTAGACGCGCTACTGCTCCAACTTTTCGGGCATTCTATGCTCTGGAGCGCCGGAAAGGAGCGAATGGCACTTGACATAGTTTATCTGCCGAATTAAAATATATATAATTAGCGCAAATAAAACAAAGGAGCTTACCTATGTTCAAGTCCAAGGCGGTATTCCTCTTTCTCTGTTGCTTTCTCCTTCTCTGCGGCTGTTCGACCTATCAGCGCGCCGAGATAAGCTCGGATTCGCTCTATGTGGCGGAGGTTGAAAACCTTGCCGACGATTTTATTCTCGGCATGGACGCCTCCTGCGTGCCCGCGCTAGAAGCCAGCGGCGTGACCTTCTACGACTTTAACGGGGAGGAGGCGGACGTTTTTAAGACGCTTGCCGACAGCGGTATCAACTATATCCGCGTGCGCGTGTGGGTCGATCCTTACGACTCCGAGGGGAACGGCTACGGCGGCGGCAACTGCGATATAGACAACGCGGTGGAGATAGGGAAGCGCGCAACCAAATATGGAATGAAGTTGCTTGTGAACTTCCACTATTCCGATTTTTGGGCTGATCCATCGAAGCAGATGACCCCGAAAGCGTGGGTGGGCATGAACATCGACGAGAAGGTGGAAGCCCTCTATCAGTATACGCTGGAGAGCCTGCAGAAGCTCAAAAAGGCCGGCGTGGACGTTGGCATGGTACAGGTGGGCAACGAAACCAACGGCAAGATGTGCGGCGAGACTATCTGGATGAACATCTACAAGCTGATGGACGCGGGCAGCCGCGCCACGCGGGAGGTCTTCCCCGACGCGCTCGTGGCGGTTCATTTTGCCAATCCCGAATCCGCCGACAGCTACCGGAGCTATGCGAGCAAGCTTGCCTACTATTCGCTGGATTATGACGTGTTCGCCTCCTCCTATTATCCGTTCTGGCACGGCACCCTTGAAAACCTCTCGTCCCTGCTTTCGGAGATAGCCGAAACCTATGACAAGAAGGTTATGGTCGCTGAAACCGCCTACGCCTATACCGATCTCGACAGCGATTTTTCCTCGAACACCATATCCAATGAAAGCGCGATTATTAAGGATTATCCGTTCACGGTTCAGGGACAGGCGAACAGCGTTAGAAACGTTATTGATGCGATAGCCAACGACACCACCAACGGAATCGGAGTGTTCTACTGGGAGGGAACCTGGATAACGGTGGGCACGGACAGCTATGAGCAAAACGCTCTGCTTTGGGAGCAATACGGCTCGGGCTGGGCAAGCTCCTATGCCGCCGGCTACGATCCCGACGATGCGGGGCAATACTACGGCGGGTGCGCGGTCGATAACCAGGCGATGTTCGCGCCCGACGGAACGCCGCTGGAGTCCCTGAAGGTCTTTGATCTCGTCCGCGGGGGCAACGAAGTTGAGCTTTCTGCCGACGCCATTGAGGACACGACTCTCATTATCGACCTCAACGGAGAGATAGCCCTTCCCGAAACCGTGTATGCCGTGATGAACGACGACTCCAAGCAGGAGATAGACGTAGTCTGGCAAAACGTCGATTACGAGGCCATGAAAAGCGGAGGCGCGCAACAGTATGATATCGTGGGCGACGCCGGAGGCATGGAGGCGCATTGCTACGTTTCGATGGTGGAATACAACTTCCTCCAGAATTACAGCTTTGAAACCGGAGACGAAACCGGCTGGCAGGTAAGCTCGAACGGGCTTATGGATGAACTCTATGTCGAGGATAAGCCCACCGATTCGCTGACGGGAACCTACCACTACCACTTCTGGAGCGCCGCCGCCAACTCGGTTGAATTCTCGCTCGAACAGGAGGTTTTGGAGTTGCCCGCCGGAAAGTACAAGTATTCGATATCCATTATGGGCGGCGACGCCGGCGAGCAGGAGATCTATGCCTACGTTAAGATTAACGGCGAGATAGTTGCCACGCAGGCGATGGAGCTAACCGTTTACAACAGCTGGGATACCGCCGTCATTGAGGGCATTGAGTATGCCGAGGGCGACAGCATCGCGGTCGGCATCTATGTGAAATGCTCGGGCAGTGGGAACGGCGCGTGGGGCAAGATAGACGACGCCCTGCTGAATTCGATGACCTAATTGGAGCGCAAAGATGAAAAGGACGCTGTGCTTTCTGTTGATGGTTGCAATGCTGATTTCGGGCTGTTCCGCACCAAGCGAGCCCGATTCGATAGCCGACAACTACCGCGTTTTCTATCAGATCTTCGTCGGCTCGTTTTCCGATTCTAACGGCGACGGAACGGGCGATATTCAGGGGATAATCAACCGCCTCGATTATCTGAACGACGGGGACGTTTCGTCGGGGGAAAGCTTGGGTGTGCAGGGGCTGTGGCTCTCCCCGATCTTTAAGTCGCCCTCGTATCACAAATACGATGTGACCGACTACTATGAGATCGACCCCGAATTCGGAACCGAGGAGGATTTAAAGGAGCTTATCGAGCTTTGCCACGAGCGCAACGTCAAGGTGATTCTCGACCTCCCCATCAACCATACCTCGTCTAACAATATGTGGTTTTTGCAGTTTACCAACGCGCAAAAAAGCGGCGACTCCGATGATGAATACTACGATTTCTATTCCCATTGCGCCGTGGATCAGATGCAGGGCGGGCATACCTACAACGCGCTTTCGGGCGCTTCGGGCATATACTACGAGTGCAACTTTTCCACGGATATGCCCGAACTGAATTTCGACAATGAGGCGGTGCGGCAGGCGGTTTTGGATGTTGCGGCATACTATCTCGACCTCGGCGTGGACGGCTTCCGGTTCGACGCGATAAAATACGTTTACTATGGCGACACCGCCGCCTCCGCCGATTTTTGGAGCTGGTACATGGGGGAGCTTACCGCCCTGAAGCCGGATATCTATTGCGTGGGGGAATGCTGGTCGAACGATGCGGAAACGCTTGAGTATATAAGCGCGCTCAACTGCTTCAACTTCCAGATGGCGCAGGCTGAGGGCTTTATCGCAAACGCCGTCAAGGGCACGCCGATGAGCGTTTTTACCAACTATGTCGAAAACTACCAAAACAGCGTGCTGGAACAAAATCTGGACGGAATGATTATCCCGTTCATCTCGAATCACGATATGGACAGGGCGTCGGGCTATCTCACCCTCGCAACGAAACGTATGTATATGGCGGCTAACCTGTATATCCTGTGCAGTGGTTCGCCCTTCATCTATTACGGCGAGGAGATAGGGATGCGCGGCTCCCGCGGCGGCGCCAACACCGATGCCAACCGCCGCCTCGCGATGAATTGGGGCGACGGCGATACCATAGAGGACCCCGTCGGCACGACTTATGATCCCGACAAACAAACCAACGGCACGGTTTTGGAACAGCTTGACGATAGCGACAGCCTCTATAACCACTATTGCCGCCTCATCCGGCTCCGCAACAAATATCCGGAGATTGCGCGGGGCGACTATGAGGCGCTGAGCTTCTCCGAATCGCGAGTCGGGGGCTTTAGAATAACCTATGATGGCTCGACTATTGGGCTTATCCACAATACTGCGGACAGGGAGATAAGCGTCGATATTGGAACGGACTTTTTGCAGATCTGCGATTATATCGGCCAGGGCGAAGCGACGCTGGAGGGAACAACCCTCACCATAGGCCCGCAGACGAGCGTAATTTTGAAATAAAGCCGTTTCGAAGGAAAGGAGTATAACTTGAAAAACAGCTTCGTTGTAAACATTATTCACCGTCCCGAACTCTCCCCCGAATATTCCAAGAAGGTTGCGGGCAAAGGCGTGGAGGACGAATCGCTCGGCATCTTCATTTTTCAGCAAGACGCCGCGCACAGGTATGGGCTGAAAACGACGATACAGCTCACCTATGCCTCCCTGTTCTCCGATGAGATAATCGAGCTTGCCAAACGCCACCACGAGGAATACGGGGACGAGATCGGCCTGTCGCTTTTGGGACTGCCCTGCGAGCAGTTCAAAGAGAGGTACAAGACCGAGGACTTCTGCATCTGGATGTTCGACGATGAGACCAAGCGCGAGATTATCGACGATGTGTTCTCGATGTTCTTTGACAAATTCGGCTTCTATCCCGAATCCACGGGCAGTTATTTTTTGGACGCCTATACCATCAATTATATCAAACAGAACTATCCGTCCGTGAAATGCGCGATTGCTACCTGCTGGGAGGAGGGGCCAAAGGCCTATCATACCTGCAACAACTCGTGGTACACCTTCATGGACGGCGGGCCCTGGAATCCGTGGATTCCGTCCAAGGTTAATTCGCATTGTCCGGCAAGCTCTTTGGAGGATGACAGCGGGATAGTGGCGATTCCGCACCTGTCGCGGGATCTTATCGCCTGCTTCGACGGCAACGGTTCCAACTTCGGCACGCACCCGCAGAACGTCCTTCGCGGCATGATATACTATGAGGACGGGGGCGGATATGAATATCCCTATCTCTACAATCTCATCGACCAGTACCGCCATCTCGGCAAGTACAACAACGGTTACAGCTACAATATGATGTTCGTTGGCCCCGGCTGGCTCAACAAAAGCGGCAGGTGGGAGGCTCCCTACGAGCTTTTGGCAAAATCCTATGACGATGCGATGCGCTACTACGGCTCACTCAAGGAGCGGGGCGAGCTAATGGATATGACGATGAGCGAGTTTGCGGACTTCTATCGCGAAAGGCATCCCGACTATTCGGAGGGGGAATGCGCGCTTTGGAAGGATATACTCTACGGGAGCGGCAAGCAGTATTTCTGGTACGCCAGCCCGTTCATGCGCACCTGCCTCGATTTTAACCAGGGCGGCGCGATGATAGATTTGCGCCCTTATGCGGCAAGGTTGCCCCAGCGGACGGGCATAGGCTCCGACAACGTTTACGACGCTTCCTACCCATATTTAATACAAGCCAACTACCGGGCGGGCTTCTTCACGCATTACGCGGGCGCGGGCACGGTTAAATCCTGCAGGGTTAAATATCACGGGGAGGAGGCCGACCTCTGCCTTTGCCGGACGATGGCGCGGTTTGAAACGCTGGAGGACGGGGTGAGGCTGACCGCCGATCCCGTAACGGTGAAGCTCGACGGTTTGGAGATAGTCCTGCAATCGGTCTTTACCTTCGTCAAGTCGAGCGGCGAGCTGATAACCTCAAGAAGGATACTTAACGACCTGCACGGGAAGGAGGTTGTTATCGAAGAATACTTTACCGGAGCTTTCGGAACGACCGAATACCAGGCGGATATGTCGAATATCACGCTGAGCGCGGGCGGCGAAACGCAAAAGTATGCTTACTTAGGGCGCAAAATAGTCGCCACGGGCGCGAAGATTGCAAAAGTAACGATCCCCGAGGTTGAAACCGAGATTGAGATGGGCGGCGACGTTGACGAGGCGGAGGCGGCCGAAGGGATAGCGTTCTCGCCGGTGTATCATATGAATCTGCGCAGGACTTTGAGCGAAGGAGAGGTGATAACATGGCTCAGGCTAAGAAAGGCAAACTGAATTTCCGCTGTCCCTCCTGCTTTATGCGGGATATAGACGTGGATATGTTCTATGACTATGAAAAAGGAGAGTATTATTGTCTCCGGTGCTGTTTTCGCGGAAGCGAACAGGATGTGCTGAGGCTCAACGAGCAGGCGCGTTACCGTTACAAGGCGATGAAGCTCCGCGTCGTCGATTTCAACGAGGACAACCGGCCCATAGTCTTTAAACAGCATATAAGGGGGGAGCAGTAAGATGATATTCGGAATTGATATCTCCACCTACCCGGAGGAGCTGGCGCACGGGGCTAAATACTATGAGGGCGATGTGCAGATCGATCCGGTGCAAAGATTCCGCGAGAACGGGGTGGATCATGCGCGCATAAGGCTTTGGAACGAGCCTTACAGCGAGGACAAAAAGCCCTATCTCGGCGGAACCTGCGATTTGGACAACTTTATCAATCTGGCTCTGCTCATGCAGGACAGGGGCTATAGGATAGTCTTAGATTTCCACTATTCCGATTTTTGGGCGGATCCCGGCAAGCAAACGCCTCCAAAGGCGTGGGCGGGCAAGTCCCTCGACGAGCTTTGCGAGGCGGTCTACGCATATACCCAAAGCGTTTTGACGCTGTGCGCGCAAAAGGGCATTGCGCTCAGCCACATACAGGTGGGCAACGAGATAACCAACGGAATGCTCTGGCCGCTCGGAAGGCTCGTGGAGAACGCCGACGGCAGTCGAACCAACTATGAGTCGCTTTGCGCCCTTTTAAATGCCGGAGTCAGGGCGTGCAGGGAACTCAGTCCCGAATCCAAATTGATCCTGCATCTGGAGCGCAGTCATGATATGGCGGTCTACGATGAATTCTTCACGAATATGGAGCGCTTCGGGGTGGATTATGACGTTATCGGCGCGTCCTATTATCCCTACTGGCACGGCTCTTTTGAGCAGTTCTTTGCGAACATGGAGCTTTGCCGGAAGTTTGGCAAGGAACGCATGGTTATGGAGCTTGGCTACGCCTTTACGCTGGAGGGTTACAGCCTTAAAAACGGCGAACAGCCCCGCCTGGTTGTAGGCCGGGACAATTCGCGCTCGTTCAATTATACCCCCGAATACCCGATGTCCCCCGAGGGGCAGGCGGCGTTTCTGAGGGAGTTTTTGCGCTTGGCGAAAGAAAAGGGCGTCGACGGAGTCTTTTATTGGGAGCCGCTGTGGTTGCCCGGCGATGGAATATGCTGGGCGTCCGAACAGGGACAGTCCTATATAGGGGAAAGCGGAAAGCCAACCTTAAACGAATGGTCGAACCAATGCCTGTTTGACTACCTGGGAAGGGCTTTACCGGCATTCTATGAGTACCGAAGGGAGTAAAACCTGTTGACAAATATGCAAAAACGCTGTATTATTATCAGCGATGATATACAATATCACAAAACAAAGGAGAAAATGCAATGAAAAAGACTCTATCCATCATGTTGGCGCTTCTGTTGGTCTTCGGCGTGCTGTTTATGGCCGCCTGTAAGAAAACAGAATCGGGGGACACTCAGGACGAGGGCGATCAGCAATCTCAGGGCGGAACCGATCTCTCCTCTCTGGCAGGAACCTATGACATCACCGTTTGGGTCAGCGAGCTCGACGGCGTAAAGGAGCTGACCGAACAGCAGATCGACGCTTTTGAAGCCGCTAATCCCGGCATCGTGATCAACGCTACGGTTGAGGGCGTTAGCGAAGGCGAATCCGCAACCCAGATGATCACCAGCGTTGAGGACGGCGCAGACATCTTCTGCTTCGCGCAGGATCAGCTTGCCCGTCTCGTTATGGCCGGCGCGCTCAATATGCTCGGCGAAGCAACCTCTGCAACCGTCACCGAGCTGAACGATGCAGGCGCAGTTGCGGCGGCTTCCGTCGGCGGCAGCCTCTATTGTTTCCCCCTGACCTCCGATAACGGCTACTTCATGTTCTATGACAAGAGCGTTATCTCTGAGGATCACATCGACAGCCTTGAGGACATAATCGCGGACTGCGAAGCGGCGGGCAGAATGTTCTCGATGGAGCTGGAGGGTTCGGCGTGGTATAACGCTGGCTTCTTCTTTGCTACCGGCTGTGAGTCCACCTGGACTACCGACCTCGATGGTAACTTCACCAATGTTACCGACACCTTTAATTCCGATGCGGGCTTGGTCGCACTCAAGGGAATGCAGATCATTCTTAAATCTTCAGCTTATAACAATTCCAGCGCGCATGCGGACTTTGCGGCCGCCATCCCCTCGGCGGTTGTAATCTCCGGCACCTGGGGAACCTCGATTGCTCAGGAAGCCCTCGGCGAGAACTTTGCGGCGGCGGATCTGCCCTCGTTCACCGTTGACGGCCAGACCTATCATATCGGTTCCTTCTCCGGCAACAAGCTTCTCGGCGTAAAGCCGCAGACCGATGCAACCAAGGCGGCGGTCTTGCAACAGCTTGCCCTTTACCTCACGAACGAAGAATGCCAGCTCCAGAGATTCGAGAGCTTCGGCTGGGGCCCCTCGAACCTGAGCGCACAGCAGAACGAGACGGTTCAGAACGATATCGCCCTCTCCGCGCTTGCCGAGCAGAGCGCCTTTGCAATCCCGCAGGGCCAGATTCACGGCAGCTGGTGGGATATCGCCAAAGTCTATGCGACCTCCGCAAAGACCGCGACCACCGATGATGAGCTTTGGGCGGCGCTGTCGCAGTATGAATCCGCCATCCAGGGACTGTTCACCATGTCCGAAGAGGTGCTGAACGCCTTTACGGTAATCGGCGATATCAACGGCGACGGCTGGACGCAGGATCTGCCGATGGTACAGCAGGACGACGGCTCTTGGATCACCACCGAGGCATATGAACTCGTGGCAGGCAACGAATTCAAAGTCCGTCAGGGACTCTCCTGGGATGTCGCTTATGGCACCGATGGAAACAACTATGTGGTTGAGACCGCCGGAACCTATTTCATCAAGCTGACAATCGAAGGGGAAGTCGGAACGGTTGAACTTGTTCCCGCAGACTAACACTTGATATCAAATTGAAGAACCATCTTGAAGGCAATCTTTGAGATGGTTCTTCATCTAAGGAATACATCACGTCATTCAACATCCGAAAATCCACGAAAGGAGGAATATTCAATATGCCTAACCTTACGGATTTGGAATATCTGCGGCTCAATCGTTTTCAAAAAGCACTGCACAAGATCGGTCGCTTCTTTGCGGCGATTCCTCGTTGGTTTCTCAGCCTGTTCATCGCCATATGGAACAAGCTGAAGGGCTTTGGCATAGCCATAAAAAATCAGGTTTTAGATATCATCTTAACCTTTAAAAACGGCTCGTGGAAAACCAGGGTTTCGTTTTTCATCATGGGCTTTGGCAATCTCGCCCGCGGGCAAATTCTCCGCGGACTTTTGTTTTTTATCTTTCAGGTGGTCTTCATCTTCTACATGGTCGTTTCCGGCGGGCATTGGCTCAGCAAATTCGGAACGCTGGGCGACGTCGGTTCGGGGAGGGTTTACGATCCGATTCTTGACACCTATGTTCTCGAAGCGGGCGACGATTCGTTCAAAATACTGCTTTACGGCTTGTTGACGATAATCTTCATTATCGCCCTTGTCTATACCTGGAGGTTGAACGTCAAGCAAAACCGGATTGCTGACGAGATAATCGCCTCGGGCAAGAAGCTCAAAAGCGGGAAGGACGACATAAAATCGCTGACCGACGACTACTTCCACAAAACGTTGCTTGCGCTCCCCGTGGCGGGCATAGTCATCTTTACGGTCATACCGATCATCTTTATGATCCTCGTCGCGTTCACCAACTATGACGGAGCGCACGACGGATACAGCAACCTGTTCACCTGGGTGGGCTTGGACAACTTCAACGAATTGCTTGCGCTTGCGTCCAACAATAACAATCTGTCCTATACCTTCGGCGAGATTCTCTCGTGGACGCTGATGTGGGCGATATTCGCAACCTTCACAAACTACTTCCTGGGAATGTTCGTCGCCATCATGATAAACAAGCGCGGCATCCACCTCAAAAAGCTTTGGCGCGGCATTCTCGTGCTTACAATCGCAATTCCCCAGTTCGTTTCGCTCTTATATGTCTCAAAGCTGTTTGCCAACAACGGTTTGGTGAACGGGCTTTTGATGGACTGGGGCTGGATCTCCTCCCCGATACAGTTCTGGAAGGATCCAACGCTCGCAAGGATTATGGTTATCGTCGTCAACATATGGATAGGCATCCCCTATCTGATGCTGATTGCAACCGGAATATTGATGAACATTCCGAAGGATATGTATGAGTCCTCGAGAATTGACGGGGCAAACGCTTTCCAGCAATATTCCAAAATCACGTTGCCCTATATGCTGTTCGTTACGGGGCCATATCTTCTGACGAGTTTCGTTAACAACATCAACAACTTCAATGTCATCTATCTTTTGACATGGGGACAGGCGGTGGACAATCCCTTACTCACGACGAGCGGCGGCAACGCCACGAGTGTGGATTTGCTGATTACCTGGCTGTTTAAGATTACGACGGGAGCGACGAGCAACTATAAGCTCGCGGCGGTAATCGGCATAATGATATTCGTCGTTGTCGCGGGAATTTCGCTGATAGTGTATAACCTTATACCTTCCAGCAGAAACGAGGACGATTACTCATGAAGAATACGAACAGAGCAAAACGGCATATGGGCATGAAAACCAAGAGCCGCATCTCCAATACGATTATCTATATCGTCCTTGCGCTGATGATGGTTATCTGGCTCATCCCCTTTGTCTGCATTCTTTTGGAATCCTTCCGCGTGGAAACTACTATGCAGGTTGGCTACGTCGTTCCTAAGCAATGGGGCTTCGACAACTATATCAATCTCCTTACCAAAACCGACTTTCCCACCTGGTATCTCAATACCTTCATCATCGGGCTGGTCGTTTCGGTAGTGCAGACGATTATGGTTCTCTGCACAAGTTATACGCTTTCGAGAATGAGGTTTAAGGGCAGAAGGGGGCTTATGAACTTCCTGCTGGTTCTGGGAATGTTCCCCGGCTTCATCACGATGATAGTCCTCTATAAGGTCTTGAGCGGGGTTGGCATGACCGGAGCCAATTCGGTTCCCGGGCTGATTCTGGTATACAGCGCGAGCAGCGGCATGGGCTACTATATCTCCAAGGGCTTTTTCGACACGATTCCCAAATCGCTCGACGAGGCCGCAAGGGTCGACGGCGCAACGCGGGCGCAGGTCTTTGCAAAGATCATCCTTCCGCTTGCCAAGCCCATCGTCATCTATACCGTGCTGACCGCTTTTATGGCTCCATGGGGCGACTTCATGTTCGCAAAGTACATCTCCCATAACACGAGCCTCGGCATGAACGTCGCCGTGGGTATGCAGGGGATGATCTCGACCCCGGCATCGCTTGCCGCAAACTACACACAATTCTGCGCCGGCGGCGTTTTAGTCGCCCTGCCGATTACCCTCCTGTTCATGTTCCTGCAAAGGTACTATGTTGCGGGCGTGACCGGCGGCGCGGTGAAAGGATAGGTAAATATGGCAACAGTAAAACTTACAAACGTTAAAAAAGTATACGGCAAAAAAGTTGTCGCCGTTTCGGACTTCAACCTTGAAATAGCCGACAAGGAATTTGTGGTTTTCGTTGGCCCCTCGGGCTGTGGTAAGTCCACTACGCTTCGCATGATAGCGGGGCTTGAGGAGATAACCGAGGGCACCATCGAGATAGACGGAAGAATCGTCAACGATTTACAGCCCAAGGATAGGGACATCGCGATGGTGTTTCAAAACTATGCGCTGTATCCGCATCTGACCGTCTTTGAAAACATGGCGTTCAGCCTGCGCTTAAAGAAGGTCAAGCAGGAGGAGGTTTACGCCCGTGTAACGCAGGCGGCGGAGATTTTGGGCATCACCGAGCTGTTGATGCGCAAGCCGCGCGAGTTGAGCGGCGGCCAGCGGCAGAGGGTTGCGATAGGCAGGGCTATGGTTCGTGATTCCAAGGTGTTTTTGATGGACGAGCCGCTGTCAAATCTCGACGCAAAGCTCAGAGATCAGATGCGCGCCGAGATAATCCTGCTCCGTCAAAAGATCGACACGACCTTCGTCTATGTTACGCACGACCAGACCGAGGCCATGACGCTCGGAGATCGCATCGTTATCATGAAGGACGGCTTCATCCAGCAGGTCGGAACGCCTGCCGAGGTGTTCGATATGCCCGACAACCTCTTTGTCGCGGAGTTCATCGGCGCGCCGAAGATGAACACCTTTGAGGCGGAGCTTTTGAACGAGAACGGCAGGTACTATGTCGAGCTGTGCGGAAGCAAGATGGAGGTGGACGGCGAGAAGGGCAGGGCGCTCGCGGCAAAGGGGCTTCCCTCGCAAAAGATCATCCTCGGTGTTCGCCCCGAACACGTCACGCTCTCCCATGCCAGCGACCCGCAGGCAATCGCCTGCAAGGTCGAGGTCAACGAGATGATGGGCAGCGAAATCTACCTGCACGTCATCACCGGTGGCGGCGAGAAACCCGTAATCAGGGTGCAGACCATCTCGCTCGACGAGGAGCAACGCGCCTCGCTGGGCTTTGGCAAGACGATATATATCACCATCGAAAGCCGGGCGATGCACTTCTTCCATGCGGAAAGCACGAAGAATCTGCTCGTATAGACGCCTTTAGGGTCTCACGGGCGGCTAAAGAACTTTTCGGCTCAAGTTCCACAGCGGAGCTTGAGCCGGATTTTTTTGTCAGCGCGCATTCTTTAAAACAGGGTTTTTATCTTGTCCTCAGCTTTTCATGGGCAGGCGGATTGAAGCTTTTGCTCCAATGGCGGGTTTTTTATCGCCCTCCTATACAGCAGGGACGCGACGATGAGCGCAACGCCGTCGATAATGGGCTGAACCCACATACACCCGTACAGCGGCAACAGGGCGTTCATGATAAACAGCAGGGGGATATCCAAAACGCCTTTGCGGAGGATGGAGACGATGAGCGACTCGCGCACCTTGCCCATGGCCTGAAATTGCACTATCATCGGATAGCACAGCGCCATAAGCGGCATTGCCACGACCATGCGGCGCAAAAAAGCTGCGGCATACTCGATCGTGAGCGCATCCTTTATAAACAGCGAAGCGAGCTGAGGCGCGAAAAGCTCATAGCATACCAGGCAGATAAGCGCAAAGCCAACGGCGATGGAACAGCCGAAGCGGAACGCCTCCCTCCGGCGCTTCTCATTGCCTGCGGCGTAATTATAGCCCAAAAGCGGGAGCAAGCCCGTGGCGACTCCGATGGTAAAATACAGCGGCAGAAAATCCAGCTTTTTGATGATGCCCAGCGCCGCCACGGCTTGAGTTGCGTAGCCCGCTACAAACCGGGCTTGCGCCGCGACCGCCACCGTAGTCAAGGCGTGTTGCAGAGCCGAGGGAAAGCCGACCGCAAGAATCGCGCCGACATGAAATTTTATCCGTTTCAGGGCGCGAAGCTGAAGATTCATGATGCGGTCTTTGCGCTTAATCAGCAGAAGAACCGCAAAATAGCCCGTCGCAATCATGTTGGATATCGCCGTAGCCATGCCCGCTCCGACCGCGCCCAGGCCCAAAAAGCGGGGCAGGACGAAGAAGGGATCGAGCGCGATGTTCATAATTCCGCCGAGCGAAACCCCTATCGAGGCGTGAGCCGCATTGCCCTCCGCCCGCACCAGATTCGCGAGCAGGGTATTCATAATGGCGAACGGCCCGCCAATGACCATCACCCACTTGGCATAGCCCGCCGCTAAGGCATAAAAATCATCCTTTGCGCCGCTGACATAGAGCAGGGGACGCATGAACACGGCATATAAAGCCGCCGCAAGCAACGCCGTGCCAAGCCCCAGCCAGAAGGCGATGGACGCCACCTCGCGGGCTTCGTGGGGCTTCTTTGCGCCGAGCTTTCTTGCAATCACGCTGGCGCCGCCAACCCCAAAAAGGCTTGCCACGGCGTTTAAAAGTATGAACGAAGCCGCTACCACCGTTACGGCGGCGGTATGCTCCGGCGCGTTCAGCTTGCCGACAAAATATGTGTCGGTGAGGTTATATACCACCGCCACCATCTGACTGGCAACCGCCGGAACAATTTGCCGCAGAACCGCCCGCTTTACCGGCATTTTTTCAAACAGTTCCGTTCTGTCCACGCTTTTCCTCCCTAAGCTCTGCGCTAATGCCTCCGCATTGCAAGGGCGGGAGCCGCGCCCCCGCCTAAAGCCTGATTTTTCCTTCGTTATTGCATTCCATATTATGACCGCCCCGCGCCTCGGGTTCCGCGCTTACAGCACGCCCTCGGCGCTGAGACGCGCAAGTTCCTCCCGGCTAACGTCCAGATACTCCCGGAGTATCTCGGCGGTATGCTGGCCCAGCGTGGGAGCGGCGCGCTCAAATTGGATGGGATTTTGGCTGAGCTTAATCTGGTTGCCGGTAATCTTCATGTTCCCCGCAACCGGATGATCCACCGGAACGAACATCTCCCTCGCGTCAGCGATATGCGGATCGGCGGTTACTTGGGCGATATCGAGGATGGGCGCGGCGGGAATGCCGACTTCGGTGAGCTTTTCCACCATCTCGTCAGCGCTTTTATCGGCAAGCCAGTCTTCGATGATCCGCTTCATGGGCGCATGGTTTTGAACCCGGTTTTTGTTGGAGCAGAACCTTTCGTCCGCTTCAAGCTCCGGCATATTCATAATCTCGCAGAGCTTGCTGAACAGCTTGTCGTTGGCGCAGGACATGACGAACGAGCCGTTCGCCGTTTTAAAGGAGTCGTAGGGGTATGCCGACTCGTAACGGTTGCCGCTGCGCTGGGGATTCCTTCCCGAGGAAAGGTAAATCTGATTTATCACCTCAAGACCGGACACCACGGAATCCACGAGGGACACGTCGATGCGTTCGCCCTCGCCCGTTTTCAAGCGCCGGACATATGCCGCAAGCAGGCCGATGGCACAGCCCAGCCCGCCCAAAACGTCGCCGATGGCGGTGCTGGTGCGCGTCGGTTCGCCGTCCGGCCAGCCCGTGGTACTCATGAGGCCGCTCATAGCCTGAGCGATTATATCATAGCCGGGGCGCTCGTGGTAGGGCCCATACTGGCCGAAGCCGGAGATTGAGCCCAGGATGATCGCGGGGTTGCGCGCCTTTAAGGTCGCATAATCCAGACCGAGCTTCTCCATCGTGCCGGGCCGGTAGTTTTCCACGACCATATCGCATTTTTCAACCAGCTTCAGGAATATCTCCTTGCCCTCGGCGGATTTTAAATTCAAGGTCATACCGCGCTTGTTTCGATTCAAATTCATGAAGTAAGCGCTTTCACCATTTACAAAAGGCCCGAACCTGCGGCTGTCGTCGCCGCTTTGAGGCATTTCAATTTTAATAACGTCGGCGCCCATGTCCGCGAGCATCATACAACAATAAGGCCCGGCAAGGATTCTCGTCAGGTCGAGAACCTTGAGCCCCGACAGTATACCGTTTCTCTCCATATTTATACCTCCGAAAAGTTGTGGGCGGCCGCAAGCGGGAGATCTCCGACCGCCCTATCGGGAGTTAGAACAATGAATTTGTTCGCGCTTCTACTTGTTAAGCAACGGCAAGCCCAGAATTTGCCGCGCCTCGTCCGGGGATGCGATTTCCCTGCCCAGCTCCTTGGCGAGGCGGACGACGCGCTCCACCAGTTGCACATTGCTGGCATGCACCCCCTTGGTGTAATAGATGTTGTCCTCCAGCCCAACTCTGACGTGGCCGCCCCACATGATAGCGTGCGTCGCCATCTTCAACTGCGCCGCGCCGATGCCGATGGAGTTCCACTTGGCTCCGGGGGGTAGGGAATCGACCATTGCGAGCAGGTTTCTAGGGCTGAACTCCAAAGCTCCTTTAACGCCCAGTATTATGTTAAACCACGGCGTTCCGAAGCTGTATCCCGCCTCGAGGATCTTCTTGCCCCAGTAAGCCATGGAAAGGTCGAACATCTCGAATTCGGGCTTGATCCCCTTCTCCTTCATGGCTTTGGCGTACATCATGATATGCTCCGGCGAGTTTTCGTAAACATGGTCTGCAAAATTGCAGGAACCCACGCTCAAGCTCGCCATTTCGGGGTCGGCTTGCAGGCCCTGCAGGCGGCTGGTGGGGTCGAAGCTCGCTCTGCCGCCGGTGGAAATCTGGGTAATCATGTTGGAGCAGGCCTTTACGCCGGAGACGACCGCCTTGAAATACTCGGGGTCGTGGCAGGTCTTTTGGTTCTTGTCGCGGGCATGAATGTGGCAGATGGAAGCGCCCGCGTCATAACAGCGCTTGATATCCACAATCATCTCGTCCGGCGTGATGGGAACGTTGGGGTTCATCTCCTTTGTCGGGAGCGAACCGTTGGGGGCTATGGTTATAATGAGTTTTTCCATGTTCTCTCTCCTCCCTTATTCTTACAGTAAACCGACTTCACGCATACGCTCGGCGAGCATGGCGGTTTCCTTCTCGTTCAAAGGTTTAACGGGCTTGCGCGGCACGCCCGCAGGCTTGCCCAGGAGGTTGAGCCCCGCCTTGAGCGCGGCGGGCCAGGTGCCCAGCCCAAACAGGGTTTTATAGAGGATGTTGGCCTTGATCTGCAAAGCCTTCGCCGTCTCGTGATCGCGCTCGCAGGACGCCTTATAAAGCTCATAGCCGCCCTTGCCCATGAATTCCAAAGGCCCGCTGCTGACGAAGCCCTTAGCGCCCATCAAAACTCCGGGATAGATCATCGACGCAGGGCCGACGAGGACGTTGATCTTATCGCCGCATAGCTGTAAAGTCTCCGAAAGCTGGCCGAAGTCGCGGGTACTCTCCTTCAAACCCTTAACCTTATCTATCTGGCAGAGCCGGTTGACGATGGCTGGGGTCATGTTGATTTGCGTTCTACGGGGGTTGTTGTACAAGAGTATGGGCAGGTCGATAGCGGAAGCTATCTGCTCATAATGCTCGTAAATCTCGTCGCTCGTCGCTGTTGCAACGACATAGGGAGGCTCCAGCATAACGCCGTCCACGCCGCAGTCCGTAACCTCCTTGCAAACTTCAATCTTCTCAACGGGGCTTGAACCGCCCACTCCGCAGATAACCGGCACCCTGCCGTTGACCTGATCAACGACGGTCTTGGCTATCTCAATGCGCTCCTTGCGGCTGATCGACCAATTCTCACCGTTGTGACCGCAGAAAGCGACCGCACCGGCATGATCGTTCAAGCCTATCTCAAGCAGTTGGCGCAGGTCTTCGAATTGAATCTCCCCACGCTCGTTAAACGGCGTTACCACCGCATAAATCGGGCCTTCCCAAGGCGCTTTATTGCTCATTTAATAAAAGTCTCCTTTTTAATCGTTTTTCAAAATCAAGCTGCACACAGAGTGCGCTTTATCCCAAGGCTTTTGAGCAGGAGCAGTCTTTTCCCTTGAATTTGAATATGGAAAAAACGGCATGGAAATCGCGTTAATAATCGCCTGCTTGATATGTAACGCTGATGCAATGCTCTTTGTTCCTGCTCAATCCCTTGTTCGTACTCCACCGAATGGTTGTTTGACCGCGCCGCCGCAAGGAGGTAGTACGGCGACGCGGCTTACACAAAGTGTTACATCCAGCCCTGCGCCTTGAAGTAAGCTTCTACGGCGGGGTGAAGCGGAATTGCTGCGGAGGCCGCAATGGTATTCTCAGGAGTATAGCTTGAGAACACAGCATAAGTGGTTACAAGCTCATCATGATGACCAAAGATTATCTCGCAGAGTTCGGTGACAACCTCGTCACTAAGTCCGGCATGAATGTAAATGGCGTTGGGTATGGACAGGGTAATGTAATCCTCGTCCTGGTTCGGGTAAGTTCCGGCAGGAATGACCGTTTTCATCAGATAGGGGGCTTCCGCAATGGTGGCGTCGATGATTTCTTCAGGCATATGGAAGAAATCAACGTCTATACTTGCAAAAGCGTCCTGTACGACGGGGGCAGGCCAGCCCGAGGTGACCTGGGCTACGTCAACGGCAGAGTCCTTAAGAGCGTCGATGGATTCCTGCATGGAGGAGTTGACGCCCTTGTACTTGCCTTCAAGCCCCGCAACCCTAAGCATCCGGCACATTTCGATATTTGCACCCGTGCCGGTGTTGGAGATGGAAATGGACTTGCCCTCAAGGTCAGCTATAGTTTCTATGCCGGAGTTGGCTTTGACGATGAGGTGGATTTCACCAGAGTGGGAACCTGCCAATAAGCGCAAATCATCGCATTGTTCGGTAACCATCTGCGCGGTGGTTTCATCCGGATTGCCGGTGTACGCGCCGTAGACCTGACCGCTTACGGCAAAGCCGATGGCTGCTTCGTGAGACTGAAGCTTTAGGATGCTCTCTACGGTAACAGCGGACGAGGACACGACCGAGGCCGTATACTTGGTGGAATACTGCTCAAGCAGGTTGGCGACGGCGCTTGCCATGATATAGTAAGCACCACCTTGAGTACCCGTGATAATGACCAGAGTTTCTTTTTCCGTGTCGCCTGCGGGATCATCTGAGGACTGCTCCGCCGGATTTGCGTTGCAAGCAACAATGCTTACAAGCATCAGGGCTACCATCATTAGGCTGAGGATAGTTTTTAAGGTTTTCATTTAGTGCGTTCTCCTTTTTTTCTTTATTGTTCCGAGCTGTTGACTGCTGCCCGGTTAAGCCGTGGGAGCGGTGGGCGCGACATTTTTCTTTTGCCGCTTTGTCTTTATAATCTCGTATATCATAATAGCTGCACCTATTGTAATGCCGATGATGTCCGTTATATATCCGGCGTCTATAAGCAGGACGGCAGCAGCGAGCATCAGTATTCTGAGGATGATGTTGAGATTGTTCTTGAAGAAGCCTATCATGGCGACGGAAAGGAAATACGCGCCTATAAGAGCCGTGCAGCAGTTGAGGATGATGGGCAGGGTGTCACCTATCAACAGCAGCGTGGGGGAATATACGAACATATATGGGATTATGAATCCCGCCGCGGCAATTCTGACGGCTTGCCACCCCGTCTTGTTTGGCGAACACCCCGCAATTCCGGCGCCGTTATAGGCGGCAATAGCTACGGGCGGCGTAATTACCGACATTATGCCAAAGTAGAAGCAGAACATATGCGCAGCCATTGGCTCTATGTTCATATTCACAAGAGCGGGCGCTACAACCACAGCAAGTATGATGTATGCGGGAGAGGTGGGCATGCCCATGCCAAACACCAGCGAGGCCAGCATTGTCATAAGCAGTAGCAACATGAGGTTGTTATTTGCAACCGTAATAAGAATGGATGAAAGCTTGATGCCCAGACCCGTCATTGCAAGCGTTCCTACGACTATGCCCGCACCGGCGGACAGGGTGGCAATCTTCACACCCGAAGCCACGCCCTTAAACAGCGCTGTTGGAATCTGCGAAAGCTTCATGCGCTTTGTGATAAGGCTGATTATTACCATCGCCACGATGGAGATGAAGGCCGAACGGTGCAATGTCACGCCGCTCATCATGAGGACGAGAAGAAGGATAATGGGTATTGCCAAATACCATCCTTCTCTAAGCACCTTAACGGCGCGGGGAAGCTCGGATTTGGGCAGACCCTTCAATCCGTTCTTGCAGGCTTCAAGGTCAACCGCAAAGAGTACGGCAATGAAGAACAGAGCTGCGGGGACTATGGCGGACTTTATGACTGTCGAGTAGGGAACGCCCAGAAACTCCGCCATAATGAAGCTTGCCGCGCCCATAACAGGCGGCATTATCTGTCCTCCCGTTGATGCCGCAGCTTCTACGGCTGCCGCAAACTCCGGTCTGTACCCCGTCTTTTTCATAAGGGGAATGGTAAATGTGCCGGTTCCGACGACGTTTGCCGCCGCGCTGCCCGAAACAGTACCAAACAGAGCGCTTGATACAACAGCTATCTTCGCAGGGCCGCCGCGGAACATTCCCAGAGCGGCGGTGGAAATGTCGATGATGAACTGACCCGTGCCGGTGTACTCAAGGAAAGAGCCGAAAATCGTAAATAAGATGATGTAGTTTGCACAGGTGGAAAGCGGGGTGCTGAATATGCCCTCGGTATGGAAGGTTTGCTTAATCACAAGCTCTTGCCAGGTGATGGCAGGCGTTGCAAACATACCCGTAAGATGCTGGCCGATAAGCGGGTAAAACAGAAATATCACAAGGATGATGGGCATGACAAGCCCGTGTTGCTTATAACAGGCCACAAGAATCAGCACTATTAATCCAACGCCCGCGGCAAGCTCGTACCACAGGGGGCGGAAGACGTGAAACGCCATGCTTTCACTCTCAAGCCCGAAAAGCCCTGCGGCCGTACAGCCGATTATCGCGGGCAGAACCCATAAAAGCGTCCACTTGCTTTTTTTGACGTCCACAAACATCAAGTAACTAATCAGTAGCGCCAACGCCAAGTGGATTCCCCTCTGCATCATAGCAGGGAAAAGCCCGAAGGCCGCAGTATAAAGGTGGAAGCCGGCCATGCCGAAAGCCGCCACAAGCAGGATGATGCGTATTACTTTCTCAAATGTGGACTTTTTCTCGCCAGGCTTCAGCTCGACATCAGGTATGTCGCCATCCTCGTTGATGAGCTTCGGTTCGGTGTTCTGTGTCCCCATCGCTTCATCGAGTTTTTTAGCTCTCTTCTTGAACATAGTCTTTCCTCTCTTACTGTATTTGGGGGGAGTGCTATATGAATCTCCTCACGGAGAATTCCTCCATAATGGGATGCGTTCTGCCCGTCATCAGTAACTCTGCCATAAATTTACCGTAAGCCGGGCCGGTTGTAAAGCCGCCTTGCCCCGCGCCCACGATATAGGCGTTTGGACAGCCCGGTATTTCTCCAAACAGGGGGGACTCATCTCGGGTTCTTGCGTCAAAGCCCGCCCATGAGCGCAGTATGTTAAGCTGCGCAAGCCTTGGGAAACATTCGATGGCTATCTTGGCGTTGCCAACCATGTTGTCAAGGTTTACATCCTTTTGAAACTTCGTGTAATCGCCTATGCCGCGCCAGCCTCCGCCGATAAGCAGGGAACCGTTTTCGCTGCTTTGCTTGATGGTGAGGTTTCCGTTGGCATGGGTGATAACATGGTTGATGAGCGGGGGAGCCGGTTCGGTGACCTGCATCTGAAACAGGCGCTGGTCGATTGGAACCTCAAAGCCTAACTCTGCCACAAGCTCCTTCGACCACATACCCGCCGCAAATAGGACTTTTTGCGCCTCTATCCTGCCCTGCCCGGTCTCAACGATATAGCGCTTACCGTCGTAAGATATATGCTGTGCGGGGCAGAACTCCATAATCTCGGCGCCTTTTTCGCGGGCGGCCTCGGCGATGAAGCGGACGGCGTTCTTGGAGTCGCCATAGCCGTCCAAAGCGCAGTAGTTGCCGCCGACTATCGTCGGGGTGATGTTCGGCTCGGCCTTTAGAATCTCCTCCGCACTGCAGGGAATCACCTCCAGCCCCTTTTCACGCTGTTGAGCCGCAATGGTTTGGATCTTGGCAAGCTGTTGCTCGCTTTGCGCCACCCTGTAACCGCCCGTGCGATGATAGTTGAGCTTGCCGCCCAGCGCCGCATCCAGCTCCAGCCAGCCCTTAACTGCCTCTATGCTCGAAGCCGTCATCTTCACAGGCTTATTCTGAACCGAAAGCGTGCCCGCGTTTGCGGAGGAGCCTTCATGGGCTATGCGCTTGCGTTCGATAAGCAGGACTTCACTCCCCGCTTCCGCAAGATGATAGGCAGTAACGACCCCGTTGATGCCTCCGCCGATGATTAGGTATTGTACTGATTCTTTCATAACCACCTCTTACAGGCTGACTTTTAGGTTCAGGGCAGCAAGGTCGCTTGCAAGCTTTTCAAGCTTAGCGCCAGCAACCGGAAGGAGCGGCCGCCTTGGATATCCGCCCGGCCTGCCCACAAGGTTCATCGCAGACTTCAGCGAAGCAGGGAAGGTACCCGCCGCCGAAACAGCGCTTGCAGTCTTGAAGCACAGCTCTTGTAAAACGCGGGCGCGAACCATATCGCCCTCCGCGTATGCATTATACAGCTCTACGGCCGGTTTGCCCAGCACCTGTAAATCGCTTGTGCTTGTAAAGCCGTCCGCCCCCAGAGCCATACAGGGAAGTCCGCGATTGCTTGAATAGCCCACTATCACCCTGAGCCTGTCCGACACCGTTTTTATGGTGTTAAACACATCCATATAATCCTTTGACGACTGTTTGATTGCAACCACGGATTCAAGCTCCGCCAGCCTGTCCATTAGCTGAACGCTTAAGTTAACACCCAATCGAGAGGGAATGTTGTACACAAGCATGGGAAACTTCAGTTCATCGGAGATAAGCTTGAAATGCTCGTAAATCTCGTCCTGTGAGGGGAGGCAGTCGTAAGGCGCACTTACCATAATGCCGTCAACCCCCGCCTTTATGCACTCCTTTGAAAGGGCAATCACATCGCTCGGACTGATAGAGGTAGTACCCGAAATAACCGGCACCCGTTTGCGTACCACCTCTACAGTCCGTTTAGCGAGGAGAAGTTTCTCTCTATCCGTCAGCGCCCATGCCTCGCCTGTGCAGCCGGTCACGACTATTCCGTGAACGCCCGCCTCCAAACAAAGCTCAACGTTTTGTGTGTAGCTGTTTATATCTATTTCGCCGTCCTTATAAAACGGTGTCACCACGGCGGTTATACTGCCGTACCAGTTGACGCTGTTTCTGTCCATAAGTCTACTCCTTTTCTTCTTCAAGGCGCGTATTGGCGATCGCTTCCAGCGGAATCGGTCTAAAAGGCGCTCTTACGCTGTATT
>JAUNBM010000028.1 GCA_030527115.1 Clostridia bacterium | reverse complement strand
TTTCGCGACTTGTGGCGGAAATCGTAAACCCTTTGTTAATACGGCTCGTTTTTTGGAGCTTTGCGCAAGAGGTAAGCTGTGGGGACGTCGGATTATTTTCGATACAGGCGCAATGCGTTGGTAACGACAAAGACCGAGCTGAAGCTCATTGCGGCGGCGGCTATCATGGGGCTTAGGGTAATCTGCCAAAATGGATACAGAACGCCTGCGGCAACCGGAATGCCTATGGAGTTGTAGAAGAAAGCCCAGAAAAGGTTTTGTTTGATGTTTCGCATAGTCTTCTTAGAAAAATCTATCGAGTAGGGCACGGCGCGCAGATCGTCCTTCATCAAAACCACATCGGCGGCTTCGATGGCGATATCGGTTCCGCCGCCAACAGCTATGCCCACATCGGCGGCGGCAAGGGCGGGGGAGTCGTTGATGCCGTCTCCAACCATCGCCACCTTCCTGCCCTCGTTCTTCAGACGGGTTATCAGCCCCTCCTTGTCGGCGGGAAGCACCTCCGCGATAACCTCGTCCAGCCCAAGTTCGTTTTTAATCGCCTCAGCGGTCAGGCGGCTGTCGCCGGTGAGCATGATAACCCGCTTTCCGGCTGAGCGGAGAGCGGCGACGGCGTCGGCGCTGTGCGGCTTAACCACGTCGGCAACGGCGATATAGCCGATGAGCGTCCCATTACGGGCGATGAACATAACGGTCTTGCCGGAGGCGGAGAGGGCGTTTGCCTCCTCCTGTGCGGCTTGAATCGACACGCCTATTTCCTGCATATAGAGGGAGTTGCCCGCAAAGATTTTGGCGCCGTCAACCGTGGCGGACACGCCCTTGCCGGAGACGGATTCAAAGTCCGCGGTTTCGAATAACTCATAATCTTTTGCCTGCTCAACGATGGCGGCGGCGAGGGGATGCGCACTGCCATGCTCCAAGGAGGCGGCAAGCTTTAAAAGCTCGTCATCGGAAACGCCGAGGGGGACGATATCGGTGACTACGGGCTTGCCGCGGGTTAAGGTGCCGGTCTTGTCCATAACCACGGTATCTATGGCGTGGAGGGTTTCAAGCGCTTCGGCGGATTTAATCAAAACGCCGTTGGACGCCATCTTTCCGATGCCGACGGTGATGGCAACGGGGGTGGCAAGCCCCAGAGCGCAGGGGCAGGAGATTACGAGAACGGAGATAGCCAAGGAGAGCGCGAAATCGAATTTTGCGCCGAAAATCATCCACAGAATGCCCGTGACGAGGGAGATGGAGATAACTATCGGAACGAAAACGCCGCTCACCTTGTCGGCAAGGCGGGCTATCGGCGCTTTGGATGCGCCGGCGTTTTCCACGAGGGCTATCATCTGGGCAAGGGTGGTGTCGTTTCCAACCTTGACTGCGCGAAGCTGAATATAGCCGTTGACCGATATGGAGGCGGAGAGGACGGAATCGCCCGCGCTCTTTTGAAGCGGCATGCTCTCGCCGGTCATGGCGGAGGCGTCGATAGTCGCGCTTCCTTCAACAACGACCCCGTCAACGGGAATCCTGTCGCCCGGACGGATGATAAGCACGTCCCCAACGACAACGGAATCTATCGAAACCTTCAGCTCTTTGCCGTCGCGAAGCACGGTGGCGGTTTTGGGCGAGAGATCCATGAGCTTGGATATCGCCGAGCCGGTCTTGCCCTTGGCGCGCTCCTCAAAGAGCTTTCCAACGGTCACGAGCGTTAAAATCATCGCCGCCGACTCGAAATACAGGTTGGAGGAGTAGGCGCTGACGGTTTGTAAATCGCCCTCACCGAGCGCGTTTCCGATAAAGAAGATGGCGATTATGCCATAGAGCATTGCGGCGGCGGAGCCGATGGCGACGAGCGAATCCATGTTCGGAGCGCGGCGGAACAGAGCTTTAAAACCGGATGAATAGAACTTCCGGTTCAAAAAAACGACGGGCAGAGCCAGCAAAAACTGGATAAAGGCAAAGGAGACGGCGTGCGCTGTTCCGTGCAGAAAATGGGGCAGGGGCAAGCCCGCCATATGCCCCATGGAAACATACATCAAAAGGAGGAGAAAGCCAATCGAGAGGACGAGCCGGAGCGTCATGGCTTTCGTCCCGTCCGTGTCCGGCTTGGGCGCGGCGCTTTTTTGCTCAGGAGCGGCAGAACCGGCTTCAAAGGCCTTAAAGCCCGCCCTTTCAACCGCCTTAATAATCATCTCGTCGCTGACCAATTCGGGATCAAACTCGCAAAGAAGGCTCTTTGCAAGCAGATTTACCTGCGCCGCAGTTACACCCTCGATTCGGGACACGACCCTTTCCACGGAGGAGGAGCAGGCGGCACAGCTCATGCCTTCAACGGTAAACCTTTTTTGCATATCTCACCTCAAAACAAACGCTAATCGCGGGGAATATTCACGGAGGCTGTAAAACGCCTGACGACGCTGCGCGGAAAAATCCGGCACAGGAAGTTGAGGGCGCGGTTGGAAAAATCGTAGTAGCCCAAAGCCTTGCCCCTGTTCATGCAACGGTAAGCGTAACGCGCCAGCGAATCCGCATCGGCTACCTTCATAACCTTAAACATCTTCGAGCTTTTCAGATCGGCGGCGGACTCAAAATTAGTCCTTGTCGGCCCGGGGCAAACCACGGTTATGCTTACGCCGCTGCCTTTCAGCTCCTCAAAGAGCGCATCCGAGAACGAGAGGACAAAGTTCTTGCTCGAAAAATACGTCGCCATATAGGGCCCGGAGCAGAACCCCGCAATAGAGGCAAGGTTCAAAATCCGCCCCTTCCTTCTGTCCCGCATATCGCGGCCGTACAGATAGGTGAGCCGCATCAGCGCAAGCACGTTGAGCCTGACCATGTTTTCCAGCTTCTTGTAGTCGGCGTCCAAAAAGGCGGCGCAGTCGCCGTAGCCGGCATTGTTGACGAGGCTCTCGACTTCGATTCCGAGCGCGCGGGTTTTTTCATACAATTCATCGCAAGCGCCGTCGGCGGAGAGGTCGCAGGACAGGCATACGACGTCGATTCCGTATGCTTCCATCAGCTCCTGCTTCACTTCCTCCAGCTTCCGTTCGTTTCGAGCGACAAGAATCAGGTCGTTTCCATCCTTCGCAAACAGCTTGGCAAGCTCATAACCGATGCCGCCCGACGCGCCCGTAATCAATGCGTATGGCATTATTCAATCCTCCGTGCTTCCTTTATTGTTCGCAGTATATCAGGATTTTACGCAAAATACAAGGCGGCGGGGACAATTTGTTAGTTAAAACTAACTCAAATCGGGGCTTGACACGAGCGCAAAGCCACTTTATAATTTAACCAAAAGGTTAATTGTTATGAGCGAGGCTTAAATGAGCTTGCAAAGTACCCTGAGGGCGCTTGCCGACCCAACTCGGCGGGAGATATTGAGGCTGTTGCGGGAAGAATCGCTGACGGCGGGGAGGATAGCCTGCCGGTTTGATATCAGCGCTCCGGCAATATCCAAGCATCTGAATATTTTGAAGGACGCAGACCTTATAAGGGACAGGAGGGACGGAAAGTTCATCCGTTATGAGATAAACGCTTCGGTACTGGACGAAGCCCTGCTGTGGATCAAGAGCTTAAAGGCGGGAGAGCTGACATGAGAGGAAAGCTGATTACCATCGCCGCGCTGGCGGTTTTAACGCTGGCGATTGCCGCCGTGTTCCTGTCGTTCCTGCCCGACGAGATTCCGGTGCATTACAATTCGGAGGGGCAGATCGACCGAATCGGGAGCAAATATGAATATCTGATTTTTCCGGGAAGCTCTGCCGTTATGGGGCTGATAATGTTTGCGATTATCAGGCGGCTTTCCGTGCGGAGCATGCCGAGGGAAGCCAATGTTGTGGCGATTACCGGGATTTCGGTTTTGATTGTTATCAATATCCTCACGCTTTACTTTTTGTATGAAGCCTCGCGCTTCCCATCCGGAGCGGACGGGGGAATTGGCGTTGCCGGGATTGGCAAGGTTTGCTCGATAGGCGTGGGAATCCTTCTTCTCATCACCGGAAATATCATGCCCAAGGCAACGCGCAACGCGCTCTTTGGGCTCAGGACAAAGTGGAGCATGGCAAACGACCGCGTATGGCTCAAGAGCCAGAGGTTTGCCGGGGGGACGGCGATAATTTGCGGGTTGCTCCTGGTGCTTCTTGCCGTTTTCGTCCCCTCCATAGCTATGCTTTATGTGATGATTGGGCTGATTGCGGTTTGGACGGTTATCTGCATCGTTGCGTCATACTTATACTATAAGCGCGAGAAATGAAAATAGGTGTGAACTATTTGGTAGCGAAGGCATTGGCGCTTGCGGAGAGGGCGGCGGAGTATTATAATACTGACTGATTCGGATGAAAGTGAGGAGGAGCAAATGATTTACAAGGATTTTTCGGGCGAAAAGCTGTCCGCGCTGGGCTTTGGCGCGATGAGACTGCCGACTGAGAAGGGCAACGATGCCAACATCGACGAAACCGCCGTATTCGAGATGGTGGATTATGCGATTAAGCACGGAATCAACTATTTTGATACCGCCTGGGGCTATCACGGGGGCAATTCCGAGCTGGTTATGGGGCGGGCGCTTGCGAGATATCCGCGTGAGAGCTTCTGCCTGGCGACTAAGTTTCCGGGCTATGATCTTTCAAACATGGGAAAGGTCGAGGAGATATTTGAAAAACAGCTTGAGAAATGCGGGGTTGATTATTTCGACTTCTATCTGTTTCACAACGTTTGCGAGATGAATATAGATGCGTATCTGAACGAGAGCTACGGGATCTACGAATACCTCATGCGGCAAAAAAGAAACGGACGCATCAGGCATTTGGGCTTTTCGGCGCACGGAAGCTATGATACGATGAAACGCTTTTTGGACGTATATGGGGAAGGGATGGAGTTTTGCCAGATTCAGCTCAACTATCTCGACTGGACCTTCCAAAATGCAAAGGCGAAGGTGGAGCTTTTGACGGCGCATGGTATTCCCGTCTGGGTTATGGAGCCGCTTCGCGGGGGCAAGCTGGCGAAGCTTGCGGAGGAACATTCAGCGGCGTTGAAAAAGCTTCGCGACGGCGAGAGCGAGCCGGCTTGGGCGTTTCGGTTCTTGCAGAGCATACCGGAGGTTGCGGTCACGCTGTCCGGAATGTCCGATATGGAGCAGTTAAAGGAGAACATAGCCACCTTTGAGGACGAGCGCCCCCTAAACGAGCCGGAGATGCAGGCCTTGCTCGAAGTTGCGGAAAAGATGGTAAAGCGGATTGCGCTCCCCTGCACGGCTTGCCGCTATTGCGTGAGCCATTGTCCGACGGGGCTGGATATTCCCGCCCTGCTGGAGCTGTATAACGAGCATTGCTTTACCGGCGGCGGGTTTTTAGCTCCGATGGTGATAATGACCCTGCCCGAAGAAAAGCGGCCAAACGCCTGTATAGGATGCCGCAGTTGCGAGGCGGTCTGCCCGCAGGGGATAAAGATATCCGAAGCGCTGGCTGATTTTGCAAATAAGCTCAAATAAAACTAAGATAAAAACCTTGGAGGGGGGCGGCGAAAGCCGTCCCCGTCCGGTTAGTAGACGTTTTTATGCAAAAAAATGCTAATTTTGAAAAAAATGCTTGACAAATGCAAAAAAGGATATTAAACTGTACGCGGTTAGACAAGTCTAACCATATTTTAGGAACATATGTTAGCTTAGGCTAACTGATTTGAGGAGGAAGCATGATGCCGCTTACGCTTGCAAGCATAGGGGAGGAGAACATCATCCGCAGGGTCGGCGGGAATCCCGATATCAAGAAGCACCTGGAGGATATGGGCTTTGTTGCAGGGGGCATTGTAACCATCGTAGCCACGATGGGCGGGAATCTGATTGTGAACGTTAAGGAGTCCAGGGTGGCGATAAGCCGCGAGATGGCTCAGCGAATAATGGTCTAATTTCGGAGGTAGTAAACTATGAAGACATTAAAACAGGTGAAGGTCGGCGATACGGTTAGTGTTGTCAAACTGCATGGCGAGGGCGCGGTAAAGCGCCGCATCATGGACATGGGAATCACCAAGGGCGTGCAGGTGCATATTCGCAAGGTTGCGCCGCTGGGCGATCCCATCGAGGTAACAGTCCGCGGCTACGAGCTGTCGATTCGCAAGGCCGACGCCGATATGATTGAAGTCGAATAGGAGCGGAGGTAAACATGAAAAAAGAAACCATAACAATAGCCCTTGCCGGCAACCCGAACAGCGGAAAGACGACGCTGTTCAACGCCTTGACCGGCTCAAATCAGTTCGTGGGAAACTGGCCGGGCGTAACGGTCGAGAAGAAGGAGGGCAAGCTCAAAAAGCATGACGAGGTTGTGATAACCGACCTGCCGGGCATCTACTCGCTCTCGCCCTACACGCTTGAGGAGGTCGTAGCGCGAAACTACCTTATCGAGGAGCGGCCCGATGCGGTTTTAAACATCGTGGACGGAACCAACCTGGAGCGCAACCTGTATTTAACAACTCAGCTCACGGAGCTGGGCATACCGGTGGTCGTCGCCGTCAACATGATGGACGTGGTGAGGAAAAACGGGGATAAGATTGATACTCAAGAGCTGTCGAGGGTGCTGGGCTGTCCCGTCGTCGAGGTTTCGGCGCTGAAAGGGACGGGGATAACGGAGGCCGCCGAGGTTGCCATCGAGGCGGCGAACAGCGGCAAGACCGTTCCGATGCACACCTTCTCCGGGCCGGTCGAGCACGCGCTTGCGCATATCGAGGAGGCGGCGGTTCACGGACTGCCCGAGGAACAGCAGCGCTGGTATGCCATAAAGATCTTCGAGCGCGACGATAAGGCTTTGGAGAAGCTGAAGATAGACCCGGAGGTTATGAAGCACATCGAGGCCGATATCCAGGCGGCGGAGAGGGAGCTGGACGACGATGCGGAGAGCATCATAACGAACGAACGCTATGTATACATAGCCTCTATTTTAAAGAATTGTTACAGGAAGAAGCAGGCGGGCAAGCTGACCGCTTCGGATAAGATTGACAAGGTGGTTACCAACCGCTGGCTGGCCCTGCCCATATTCGCGGTGATAATGTTCTTAGTCTACTATATCTCGGTCTCCACCGTGGGAACCTGGGCAACGGACTGGGCGAACGACGGCTTGTTCGGGGATGGCTGGCATCTTTTCGGCATAGGCAGTTCCGAATACGAGGAGGAAATGGACGCCTATGCTTCGGAGTTTATCTTTACCGACGAGGTGAAATCCACCTTGGAGCAGGCGGTTGAAGCCGGAGTAATCGGAGCGGAGGACGTATTGGGCGCGGCTGAGGACGGGAGCTTTGGCGACTTTGACGAGGCCTACGGCTTTTATGCGGCTTCGCTCGACGAGGCGGGTTTTGGAATAGGAGAGGTCGTGGACGTCGCGCTCGAAGCGGAGGGCGTTCCGGATGCGAGCGAGTACGGCGTATGGGTGCCGGGAATACCGGTGCTGGCCGAGAGCGGGCTGGACGCAGTAAACGCTTCGGACTGGCTCAAAAGCCTGATTCTCGATGGCATAATCGGCGGCGTCGGCGCGGTTTTGGGCTTCGTTCCGCAGATGCTGGTGCTGTTTTTGTTGCTGGCGTTTTTAGAGGCGTGCGGCTATATGGCGCGCATCGCGTTTGTGCTCGACCGGGTGTTTAGGAAATTCGGGCTTTCGGGCAAGAGCTTCATCCCGATGCTGATAGGCACGGGCTGTGGCGTGCCGGGAATTATGGCGTCCCGAACCATAGAGAATGAGCGCGACCGGCGCATGACGATAATAACAACGACCTTCATCCCCTGCGGCGCAAAGCTTCCGATAGTGGCGATGATAGCGTCCGCGCTGTTCGGCGGCGCGTGGTGGGTCGCGCCGAGCGCCTACTTCGTTGGCATAGCGGCGATAGTGCTTTCGGGAATAATCCTCAAAAAGACGAAGATGTTCGCGGGCGACCCCGCTCCGTTCGTCATGGAGCTGCCCGCATATCATTGGCCAACGGTCGGAAATATGCTCAGGAGTATGTGGGAACGCGCAAGCTCCTTCATCAAGAAGGCGGGAACCATCATCCTGCTCGCGTCCATCGTTATCTGGGCTGGCTCCAAGTTTGGCATGATGGACGGCGCATTCAAATTCTCGGTCGATATGGAATTGGGCGACAGCGTTTTGGGCATGATTGGAAATGTCGTGAGATGGATCTTCGTGCCGCTGGGCTTTGGCAATATTGAAGCTACGGTGGCGACCGTAATGGGACTCGTTGCCAAGGAGGAGGTCGTCGGCGTGTTCGGAGTGCTGGACTTCGTGGCGATGTCTCAGCTTGCGGCATATTCGTTCCTCGTATTCAACCTGCTGTGCGCGCCCTGCTTTGCCGCAATCGGAGCGATTCGCAGGGAGATGAACAGCGCCAAGTGGACGTGGTTTGCAATAGGATATCAATGCGCGTTCGCCTATGCCGCGTCGCTGATTATCTATCAGATCGGACTGGTGTTCACCGGCGGAATCCAGTGGCTCGGGCTTATAGCGGCTGTGGCGGTGCTGGCGTTCATAATCTATATGCTTGCGAAGCCCTATAAGGAAGCTACCAAGCTGAAGGTGTAAAGGAGAATTGTAAAATGGAGTTTTGGTCAACCCTAATAATCAGCCTCGTCCTTGCGGGCGTCGTAACGCTGATAGTTGTTCGGATGGTTAAGAACAAGCGAAGGGGAAAAAGCTCCTGTGGCTGTAATTGCAAGGACTGCCCAATGTCGGGCAAGTGCCATTAGCGGTTGGTTTTTCGAAGGCAGCTTCCGCAACCCCAAAAATACACGGGACTTTTGCAAAGGGAATCAAAAATCCCGTGCAGGACAATTACGGTATAGAATGAAATCTTAGCCTTCCCTTTCCCCCTCATAGGAGCGCGGCGCAAAAATAGTGCCGCGCTCGCCTTTTAATTCCCCGAAAAAACGCGGTTATTCAGGGTTGACGGCTCGTCCGCCGTTTTGCCATGGGTTAGCCGCGTTTTTTTATTTTGTGCTATACTTAACCGTATGCTTTTTTTGCAAAGCGAAACCGACGGATTTATTCAATTTTGTAAGATTTTTGCTTTTATGGAGTCTAACTGGGGAAAGGAGGCGAGGGAATGACGGACGCGGAGTTTGAAAGGCTATATCAAACCTATTTCTCATCGGTGTTCGGCTACCTGATGCGGCTGTGCAACGATCCTTCGCTCGCTGAGGAGCTGACCTCCGACACGTTTTTTAAGGCGCTCGGGAGCGTTAACCGCTTTCGCGGCGACTGTGAAATACTGTCGTGGCTCTGCGCAATCGCCAGGAACGCCTATCTTTCATACTTGCGCAAAAACGGACGGCTCATGCGGCTTCACGACGAGGAGATTGTGGAGGACGGGGCAAAGAACCTTGAGGAGAGCTATCTGGACAAGGAAGCGGTGGCGGAAGCTATGGCGGCGTTGAACGCTTTGAACGAACCGTACCGGGAGGTGTTCCGGCTTCGCACCTTTGGAGAACTGAGCTACAGGAGCATCGCGGAGCTGTTTGGCAGAACCGAAAACTGGGCGTGCGTCGTCTATCACCGCGCAAGAATCAAGATTAGAGAAGCTATGGAGGATAGGAACGATGAAGCATAACTGCGAAATAATTCAGGATCTACTGCCGCTTTATGCCGACGAACTGGCAAGCCCGTCGACCAGGGAGCTGGTGGAGGAGCATTTGAAGGACTGCGAAGCCTGCAAATCGGCGCTGGACGGGATGCGGGGTGAAAAGAAGCCGGTGACTGCGGCCGCGCCGCTCAATACGGTTAAGCGCGCCATGAGAAAAAGGCGGGTTGACGCCGTCGGGCTAGGAGTTTGCCTCGCGTTTTTGATTTTGTTTGTTGTATTTGCTCATATCTCCAAGCCCGTTTACCTTTCGAGCGAAGCCCTGCCCGTGACGGTTCGCGAGGAGGACGGGAAGCTGTACGCCGAGTTTTCCGGTCGGGCGACCGCATACAGAATAACGACCGTGGCGGAACCGGACGGGGACGAGGAAAACGAGATAATAACGATTGAGGCGTGGTATTCTCTGCTCGACCGCTGGCTGGATAGGAGCGTTAATACCGTGCTGATAACGGAGGATGCTTCGTCGGCGGGGGAGGTATACTATTGCAACTATGCGGACGGGGGAGAGCTGGTACCGCTTCGCGATAAGGGGGACACGGCGGCAGGCGGGTTTATGCTTGAAAGGCTCGTCTTAGGCTACTACCTCATTATGGCGGCGGGCGCGGCGTTAGCGTTAGGATTGCTCTGGCTGTGCTTTAGAGGGAAAAGGGCGGGAAAGTGGCTTAGCAGGCTGTTTTTCGTTCCGGTATCCTATATCGCCGGGCATATGCTGATAATGGGAACCGATACGGTTTCGTTCTTTGCGATGAGGGGCTTTATCCTGATATTGATTGCGGCGGCGGCGGTTTATGCGGTAATCTGCCTGTCGCGGCCGGTTCTGAGCCGGATTATAAGCGACAGGAGGATTTAGCGCCGGAATGCAGGCAAAAAAACGGAATTTCTTTAGCAATCGCTCCAACCTTAAGCCGGGTTGGAGCTTTTTTGCAAATAATACCCATTCTTCCCCTTGCTCCCGACGCGTTTTTATAGTAGAATATACAAAACAGAGCTTGGAGGTGTCGACTTGATTCAGATTATTTTCGGAGAAAAGGGAACAGGCAAGACCAAACGAATGTTGGAGCTTGCAAACCGCACCGCAAACGAAGCCAAAGGCAGCATGGTGTTCATAGATGATGACACAAGCTATATGTATGATTTGAACTACAGCATTCGATTTATTAACGCAACAGAGTATGGGATTTTGGGCCCGAAGATGTTTTTCGGTTTTCTTTGTGGATTGGCAGCCTCCGATTACGATCTGGAGTATATCTTCATCGACGGCTTCTTAAAGCTGATCAGTCATGAGCTGGATACGCTTGAGGAGTTCTTCGATAAGCTCCTCGCCTTCTCTGCGGCGCATGGAATCAACATTATCCTCACCGCGAGCGGAAAGAAGGAGGAGCTTCCGGAGTTTTTAAGGCAATACGCCATGTAGACCCGGCGAACCCTGCCAAACCGCGCTTCATTCGACAAAGATCTGCCTTGTTGGCGGTGAAGTATCCCTTCGCCGCGAACGAAGCGGAGGTATTGCGGGGCGGGGAAATGGCTGTCCTTATTTGCGCGCATCGCAGGAACTCGACGCAGGGCTAAATTTCTTACAAACCTGCAGGCTTTGCCAGTAATCCAAGCCTCTTTTCGAGGCTTTTTTTGGAGGAACAAAATGGAATATGACGGGAAAATCGTATTGATAGAGCGAGACGGGCGGAAATCCAAAAAGAGAAACCGGGTGATAGCCGTGGCGTTGATTGCGGCTGTGCTTATAACCTTTCTTGCGACCAGCCTGTATTACCGCTCGAAGTATGAGCCGCTTTTGCCGCTGGCGCAGGCGATGAAGCTGGTGGAATCCAACTACTATTTCTATGACGAGGAAGAAAACGATGTTTTGACGGCGGCTTTGCGCGGGATTGCCGCAAACATCGGGGACGATTACGCCCAGTATTTCACCGAGGAGGAGTATGCCCAGCATACCCAGTCCAACTCAGGAAACTATATCGGCATAGGGATCATGGTTATGTATGAGGACGCGGGAGTTTTCCGCATAACCGATGTGTTTTCCGATACGCCCGCTTCGGAGGCGGGGATACTCGCCGGGGACAGGCTGATGGCGATCGACGGGGTGTATGCCGACGAGGACTCGACCCTGACCGACTTTTTGAATCTGATGCCGAATGTGGACGGCGCAGTCTATTCTCTGCTTATACTCCGCGACGGCGTGGAACTGACGTTCGAGGTCGAGATGCGGGAGGTGTATTCGCCCTACGTTCATTATGAGATGCTGGAGGGCAACGTCGGCTACATCCTGCTGACGGGTTTTCAGGGCAGGTGCGTTGCCGAGATGGAGGCGGCGCTGGAGGAGCTTACCGCTTTGGGAATGGAAAAGCTCGTTTTGGATCTTCGGGACAATCTGGGCGGATCGCTCAGCTCCGTAGTCGATATTGCGGGTATGTTTTTGGATAAGGGAAGCGTGATTACGACGGTGAGAACGCGAACCGACAGCGAGGAGGTTTATAAGACCGATACGGAGGGGATGTCGATACCGATAGCGTTGCTGGTAAACGATTATTCGGCGTCAGCGAGCGAGCTTCTGGCGGGCGCGTTGCACGACCACGGGGTTGCGCGGCTGTTTGGGATAACCACCTATGGCAAGGGCATAGTGCAGTCCTATTTCGAGCTGGTGGGCGACAACGGGTATTTGAAGTTCACGACCGACGCCTACTATACGCCCAACGGGGTTTGCATCCAGGGCACGGGCATCGAGCCCGACGTCGTTGTGGAGCTTGACGAAAAGTACGCGACCACGTCGATAGGCCTTATCCCGCACGAGGAGGATGCTCAGCTTCAGGCGGCGCTTCAATATCTTATGGAGTTGAATTAGATCAAGCGATACTCCGAAATTCCGGCTTCAACCGGCTTACCGCTTTCGGAGCTTAGAATCTGCGTCGCCTTTATGCACAGCATGGCGGCGCAAAAAGCGTCCATCGCGCCCAGCCTGCCGGCAGGGTATAAAACGGGGCGCAGATCCGGATACAGGTCTGACAACAGCTTTGAGGCGGGGGTTGAAACGACGATTTTTGCGATATAGCCGAAGGCTTGGGCGTGCAACAGCGGCATGGGCGCGGCTTGGGCAAGGTGGCGGTGAGCCGCCTTGGAGTCGGTGGCGTCGATATAGAGGTCGCAGGGCGGCAGGGGCGATATTTCGCAGGGCTTCCTTACCGTCTCAATGCGGCATGTTGGCTCGATGCCGAGAAGAGCCCGCCTCAGGGCTGTGACTTTGAACCTGCCGTCGAGGGCGGGGCGGTAGAGCGGATGGCGGTTGTAATCGGAGGGATTAAAGCGGCCGTTGTCGATAAGCGTAAAGGAGCCTATCCCAGCGCGAAGCAAAAGCTCCGCCGTGCGGGAGCCGATTCCGCCACACCCGATGATGCAGACCGATTTTTCAAAGAGCCGTCGCTGTTCTTGAAGCGACAACGCGCCGATGTTGCGTTCAAACCTGATATCCATGCCTCAAGCATAGCAAAACGGGGGCAAAAAAGCAACAAAAGGTGTTTACAATTGAAAAAAAACCTGATACAATGACCATTGGTTAAAATGGGAAATTCCGTGACAGCGGAACAAAGTTTAACATAGAAAATTCCGATAAGGGGAAGCACGATGAAAGTATTTACGGCAAAAGACATTCGAAACATTGGCATTTTTGGACACGGCGGCGAGGGAAAGACGACGTTGACGGAGGCTATGCTCTTCAACGCCGGACTGTTGGATCGCGTCGGCAAGGTTGAAAACGGAACGACTACGACCGATTTCGATCCTGAGGAGATCAAAAGAAGCATATCCATCAACATGGCGCTCGCGCCTTTGGAGTGGAAGAACACCAAGGTCAATTTGATTGACGCTCCGGGCTTTTTCGACTTCTATGGCGAAGTCGCCTCCGCTATGGCGCTCTGCGACAGCGCGCTCATAGTCGTGGGCGCGGTTTCCGGCCCGGTTGTCGGCGCGGAAAAGGCGATGCAACTCTGCCAAAAGCAGGGTAAGGCGCGCATGATGGTTATCAATCAGATGGATCGCGAGAACGCCAACTTTGAGAAGGTTATGGAGGCCGTCAATCAAAAGTTCGGCCCGTCCGTGGTTCCCATCCAGCTCCCGATAGTCGAGGGCGGCGCTTTTAAGGGCTATGTGGATATCGTAAACATGACCGCAAAGCTTTTCGACGGCAAGGGCGAAAAGGAGACCGAGATCCCCGCCGGCCTCAAGGCGGAGGCTCAGGAGCTTTATGAGAAGCTCACCGAAGCGGCGGCGGAATCCGACGAGGAGCTGATGGAAAAGTATTTTGAGGAGATGGAGCTTTCCAAGGACGAGATCCTTTTGGGCCTGTCCAAGGGCGTTTTGGAGGGCGTGGTAACCCCCGTCTGCTGTTGCTCGGCGGCGCTTAACATCGGAGTAGCCACCCTGCTCGACAATATGGTTCACTATCTGCCCAGCGCGCTCGACGCCAAGCTTCCGAAGGCGTACGACAGGGCGGGCAACGAGGTTCAACTCAGCCGCGAGGGTAAGCTGGCGGCTCAGGTTTGCAAGACGGTCAACGACCAGTTTGGCAAATATTCGGTCGTGAAAGTCCATCGGGGCTTCATCGACGCTTCGGTAACCCCCTATAACTTTACGGCTGAAAAGGCCGAGAAGCCCGGCGCTCCTTTCCTTATGCGCGGCAAGAAAACCGTTTCGCTCGAAAGGCTCAATGCCGGCGATATCGGCGTGCTGGCGAAGCTGCAGTATACAAACACCAACGATACCCTCTGCGACGCCTCCGAACAGGTTCGCATCGAAGACATAGCTTTCCCGGCGTCGAGCATCAGCCTTGCGGTAACCGCCAAGAAGCAGGGCGAGGATGACAAGGTTATTTCGGGACTCAACAAGATAATGGAAGAAGATCCGACGATCTTCATCGAGAAGAATGCGGAGACCGGAGACGTTTTGATCCGTGGTTTGGGCGAGATGCACATTGACGTAGTCTGCTCCAAGCTGAAGAACAAGTCCAACGTTGAGGCGCAGATCTCCGATCCGAGGATTCCCTACCGCGAGACGATCCGCTCCACCGCTGAGGCGGAAGGCAAGCATAAGAAGCAATCGGGCGGCAGCGGTCAGTTCGGCGTGGTTCAAATGCGCTTTGAGCCCGCTCCGGAGGGAACGGACTTTGAGTTTGTCAATGCCATAGTCGGCGGCGTAGTTCCGAAGGAGTATATACCCGCGGTCGAAAAGGGACTTAGAGAAGCGATGTTGCACGGCGTGCTGGCAGGCTATCCCATGGTGGGCATCAAGGCCACGCTGTATGACGGCAAATACCATCCGGTAGATTCCAAGGAGGTCGCGTTCAAGAGCGCGGCAAGGCTGTCCTATAAGGCGGCTTGCGCCAAGGCTTCCCCGGCGCTCATCGAGCCCATCTACTGCTACAATATCCTGGTTCCGAGCGAGTATGTCGGAGATATAATCGGCGATTTGAACAGACGGCGCGGCAGGATGCTGGGCATGAACCCGGTCGACGGAGGCACCGAGGTCGTTGCGGAAGCTCCGCTTTCGGAGATGTTCAAGTATGCGACCGATCTGCGCTCCATGACGCAGGCACGCGGCTCGTTTACGAGCGAGTTTGTGCGCTATGAGGACGTTCCGGCGAATCTGGCTCAGAAGATAATCGAGCAGGCGAAGCGCGAGGACGAGGAAGAGGAATAACGATAAAATCAACGGAGGCGACGGCTGAGAAAAAAAGCGGCCGCCTCCGTCAATTTACAGACAAGCCGGGGGAGAAAACGTCCCCCGGCGAGCTATAAAGGGGCTTATGAAAAGATACGAACCTGACAAACGGATACTGGGGATGCTGATAACCTCGCTGATGTTCTACCTCTTAGCGATTGTGGTGGTTGCGGTGCTTATAGTGCTTAGAGGAGTGATCGACAACAACCTTCCGGTTACGATAGGTTTTGGAGTCGCGTTCATTGCGCTTGTTTACATGGGCATAAGAGCCTTGAGGATGTACCTTGCGGCGAAGTCGGCATATCTGGAGTACGACGAAACCGTTGTGAACGGGACGACGAACAGCTCGCCAAAAAGCAAAGCCAACCGCGCTTTCAGCATAAATCGGAGCGAAATTTTGAGCGTGGCGGCAAACGAGACCGATATGAACAAGCGCGCCTCCTTTCAAACGCTGGTGATAAATGCAAGGAGCGGCAGTTATCATTGCTTCGGAATCGGGGAGGCGGAGATAAAGACCGCCGTCAGGGAGCTATCGCCGCCGCAGGAGGACGAGGATATCTATTAACCGGCTTTTTCAGCCGTTCTCATGAAAGAAGGAGTAGACCGCTTCGGCGGCGGGGCGGGTCATGCCCTTAACCTTGGAAAGCTCGTCAACGGGAGCTTTTTTTATTTCATCTATGGAGATAAAATGCTCCAAAAGAGCCAGTTTTCTCGCGTCTCCGATGCCGGGGATACCGTCCAGCATCGAGATGTAGAGCTTCTTTTGCTGGAGCTGGCGGTGATATGAAATCGCAAAGCGGTGGGCTTCGTCGCGAACGCGCTGCAACAGATGCAGGGCGGGATTGCGCGGCGAGAGGGCGATGGGCTCGTTTTGATCCCTTAGATAAATGGTCTCATGCCGCTCCGCAAGCCCAATCGGGAACACGCTGTCGAGACCGAGCGATTCAAGCACCTGACATGCCACCTTTAGCTGTTCTTTGCCGCCGTCCACAATCAAGAGGTCGGGTAGCTCCTCGTCGCGGGCGAACCTGCGCATAAGCGCCTCGTGCATCGCGAGCAGGTCGTCGCCGTGCGTGTCCGAGGTGATCCGAAACCGCCGGTATTTCGTGCGGCAGGGTTGCCCATCGATGAATACTACCATGGAGGAGACGGTGAACGAGCCGCCGGTATGCGAGTTGTCGAAGCATTCGATGCGGTGCGGCGGGGCGTTGAGACTTAGAATCTCCCCGAGGCTCAAGAGCGCGCCGCCGGTTTTCTGCCATTCGCGCTGTAAGAGCTTTTTTGTCTTTTCCAGCTCATTTGAGCCGTTTTCGCGGGCGAGGGCGGTTATCTTCGCCTTATCCCCGCGCTTTGGAACTGTCAGGCGCACGCGCCTCTTGCCAAGTTCGGACAGCCAAAGCTCCAGCCCCTCCCGGTCGTCGGGTTCTTCGCTCAAAAGCACGTTCGGCGGTATCCGCTGGGCGTTCAAGTAGTATTGGGCGAGGAAGGCGGAGAGAATGGACGCCGGACTGTCGGCGTCCGAGGCTTGCATCTCATACTTGTCGGTTCCGATAATTTTCCCGCCGCGCACAAAAACGGCATAGACGAGAGCGGTTAATTCGTCCTTTACGGCGGCGAAAGCGTCCGCGTCAAAGCTGTGGACTGTGATTGCCACCTGCTTTTCGGACAGGGCTTCCATGGAGGCTATCCTGTCGCGCAGGATGGCGGCCTCCTCATAATCCATTCGCGCGGACGCCGCATACATTCTGTCCCTAAGCTGGACGATAAGCTCGTCGGTCTTGCCGGAAAGATATTTAATTACCTCCGCAACATAGGACTTATAGACGGCGGGGCTCACCTTGCCGCTACAGGGTGCGCAACATTTTTTCAGCTGATACATCAGGCAGGGACGCTCGCGGCGGGCGATGGCGCGCTCAATATTCTTTTTGCAATGCCGGAGCGGAAAGGTCTCCTTAACCACGCTGACGTCGTTTTTCAGCAGGTTGGCGGAGAGATAGGGCCCAAGATAAACAGCCCCATCATTCTTAACCCTGCGAACGATCTCCATGCGCGGAAAATCCTGTTTCATGTTGAAGCGAACATAGGGAAAGTGCTTGTCATCCTTCAAAAGGATATTGTATTTGGGCATGAACTCCTTTATCAGGTTGCTTTCGAGGCTCAGCGCTTCGGACTCGTTGGCGACTACGATAGTCTCAAAATCGTCGATATGCGCCACCATTGCGGACACCTTAGGATCGTGATTCTTCGACGCTTGAAAATATTGCCGTACCCGGTTTTTTAAAGAGACGGCCTTGCCCACATAGATAACCGTGCCGCGGTCGTCAAGCATCTTATAAACTCCGGGTTTAGAGGGAAGCAGTTTGAGCTTTTCAACGAGCTTGTCATTCATCCTTCGATACCGCTTCGGGATGCTTGTTCAAATAGAAAAGGCAGAGCGCCAGCCAGAGCGCAACGGGGCCGAGGAATATATAGAGGAAATAGGAGCCGGGTATAGTAACAAAGCTCATCACAATGCCGAGGATAAGCCAGTAAAGCCCCGAGCCAAGCAAAACGACGGCGGTGAATTTGGACATCTTGATGGGGTCAAGCCCATATTCATCCGCATTCTTAGAGTTCTTCCTGCCCCAGAACCAGGATGCAAGCTTGAACTTATAAACGAACAGGGACGCCGCGCAGAGAATCGCGCCTATGCAGATGATTAGAATGCTAAACAATCGTATGATCCTCCTTGATAACCCTTGCTTCGAGCAACATATGATACAGCAGGTCGATGGGAAGCCCGATTATGTTAAAATAGCTCCCCGAAACATTCTTAATAAATACGCCGCCCACGCCCTGCATTCCATAGGCGCCCGCCTTGTCCATCGGCTCTTTGGTGGAAATATACCAGTTCAGCTCGTTTTCGCTGAGTTCGTGGAAGGTAACCTCGGTGATGCAATGCCGAACGTCGCTTACTTCATGGGTCATCACCGCCAAGCCGGTATACACCAGATGCGTGCGCCCCGAAAGCCGCGACAGGATGGAAAAAGCGTCCCGCTCGGATTTGGGCTTGCCGATTATTTCGCCGTCGAGATACACCACGGTATCCGCCCCGATAACACAGCAGTCCGGATGATCTTTAAAAACGAAGTCCGCCTTTTGCCTTGCGAGCGCCTTGACGACTTCCTCGGGGGGAAGCGACCGATCTATCCGCTCCTCGGCGGTGCATGGTATGGAAGCGCAGTCGAGCCCCATCAGGGAAACGAGTTCGATTCTGCGCGGCGACTTCGAGGCGAGAATGATCTTCATATATCCTCCAAAATCAATCCGACCGGACAATGGTCGCTCCCCATTATATCCTTGTAGATCAGAGCGTCCTTAATCCTGCTTCCTATGGAAGCCGAGGTTAAAAAGTAGTCGATGCGCCAGCCGATATCCTTTTCGCGGGCGGAGAAGCGGTAGCTCCACCAGGTGTAAGCGCCCGGCAAATCGGGATAGAGCAGGCGGAAGCTGTCAATCAGCCCGCTGTCTAAGAGCCGCGAGAGCTTGCCGCGCTCCTCATCGGTAAAGCCGGGGTTGCGGCGGTTGGACTTAGGATTCTTCAGGTCGATCTCCTTGTGCGCCACGTTCATATCGCCGCAGACGATGATGGGCTTTTGCTGTTCCAAAGCCTTCAGGTAGCAAAAGAAGGCGTCCTCCCAGTCCATGCGGTAGGCGAGCCGCCGAAGCTCGTCCTGCGCGTTGGGGGTATAGACGTTAACAAAGAAGAAGCCGGGATATTCCAGGGTTATTACCCGTCCCTCGTGGTCATGCTCCTCAACGCCGATGCCGAGCCGGACGCTTAGCGGCTCGGTCTTATAAAAAACCGCCGTGCCCGAATAGCCCTTCCGTTCCGCGCTGTTCCAAACAGACCCATAGCCGCTCAAGGCGATGTCGGCCTGGCTCGGGTGCATCTTGGTCTCCTGAAGCGCCAAAATATCGGGAGCCTCAGCCTCGGCAAAGCCATAAAAGCCCTTGTTTACACAGGCGCGAAGCCCGTTTACGTTCCAGGAAATCATCTTCATGCGCCCATTATAACATTTTTTTATTCTCTTCACAAGGGCTATTGACAAGGGACTGAAAAACGGGTATATTTGTATCATATGAGACAGAAACGCGGAATTATCAATCAAATCAAGGGCCTTTCGATCTTCGACGGGGCAATGGTTTCGACGGCGGAGCTACAGGAGCGCAAAGCGGCTGTGCTGGAGTTTAATGCGGGGGAGCGGCTTCACGGAGGCGGAGTTGAATACCGGGGATTAGGCGTGTTGCTCCTTGGGACGGCGGATGTGATGCGGAGGAGCTTTCAGGGCGCGATGTTCATGAGCAGACTGAAAAAGGGCGACCTGTTCGGCGCCGCAACCATCCTGGCGGAGGAGGGCGACTTTGCGCCGGAGATAATTTGCAAAAGCCGGTGCCGCGTGCTGTTCATTCCGGAGCAAAGCTGGCTCGACTGGTTGCACGGGGACGAGGCGCTGATGCGCAACTATCTGCGCTACCTTAACGGGCGGCTCCGCTTTTTGAATATGCGGCTCAACGCGCTGTCGCAAAACACGATAGAGAACAGGGTGCTAACCTTTTTGGCGAGCGCCTCCGTAAACGGGGCGTATGCGGTTGGCAGTTTCACGGAGCTTGCGATGATGCTCTGCATCGGCAGGGCGTCTTTATATAGAGCGCTGGACACGCTGGAGGGGCAAGGAAAGCTCCGGCGCGAAGGCGGAACGATAGAAATAATAAAGGAGAAAGTAATATGAAAAGAACGCTTATGTTTGCGATGGCGCTTTTGATGCTTACAGCCTCCCTCGTCGGGTGCGCGGGGCAGGAGGCGGAGATTGAGCGAAAGGTCAACGTTGCGGCGCTTGCCGGGCCTACGGGCATGGGGCTTGCCTATATGATGGAGGAGAGGGCGGAGGATTATGAGTTTCAAATTCTCACCGCTCCCGATCAGATAAACGGAAAATTCATCTCCGGCGAGGTGGATATAGCGGCTGTGCCGATAAACCTTGCCGCGGTTTTGTATCAGCGAACCGAAGGCGAGGCCGTGGTGATAGCGGTCAATACCCTCGGCGTGCTTTATGTGCTGGAAAACGGGGACGGGGTTACGGGCCTCTCCGATCTGGCGGGGAGCACGCTCTATTGCACGGGGCAGGGTAGCACGCCGGAATACACGATAAGGTATATCCTGGAGGAGAACGGGCTTGCGGAGCAGGTTGAGCTGAGCTTCGAGGCGGAGCATTCCGCGCTGGCGACCCAGCTTGCCGAGGGGACGGTTTCCGTTGGGATGCTCCCGGAGCCGCACGTGTCCTCAACGCTGGTTAGAAATTCGGAAACGAGGATAGCCATAGATATCAATCAGGAGTGGAATAAGCTCACGGGCACGGATCTGGTTCAGGGTTGCTTCATAGTCCGCCGCGAGTTCTTAGAGCAGTATCCGGGCGCGGTCGAGGATTTTCTTGCGGATGCGAGTGAATCGGCCGCAAAGCTCTTGAGCGAGGACGGGGCGGCTCAGGTGGTTGTCGCGCAGGGAATAGTCGGAAGCGAGGCGATAGCGGAGCGGGCGATACCCAACTGCAACGTCGTTTGCATAACGGGCGAGCAGATGAAGACTATGATGTCGACGATGCTGAACATCCTCTATGAGTTCAATGCCCAGTCCATAGGAGGAAGTCTGCCGAATGAAGACTTTTATTATCTCGGCGGCTAAGGGAACGGCTCGGTTTTTCGCTGTCATGCTCCTGTATTTTGGAGCATGGCAGTTGATTTCGATGGCGGTGGGGAGCAGTCTCCTCCTGCCTTCGCCGGTGCAAACCGTTGGGAGGATGCTGGAATTGCTCTCGCAGGGGGCGGTATGGGGAACCATCTTCAGCACCCTGCTTCGGATAGTCGCGGGCTTTTTTATCGGGGCGGCGATTGGAATTTTGCTTGGGACGGTGACGGCGAACAGCCGTATCGCCGCATGGCTGTTAACTCCGGTGCGAACGATAATAAAGTCCGCGCCGGTGTCCTCGTTCATCCTGATTCTGCTGGTTATGACCGCGTCCGACGCGATACCGGTAATCATTTCCGCGCTGATGGTAACGCCAATACTCTGGGCAGGCACGGAAACCGGGATAAAACAGCTCGACCCGGGCTTAAAGGAGGTTGCGCGGATATATTTCAGCCCGGCGGGGGGACTGTTGCACATAACGGTTCCCCAGCTTTCGGAGGGGCTGTTCGCGGCGGGGGCGACGGGCTGGGGGCTGGCTTGGAAGGCGGCGATAGCGGCGGAGATTCTCGCAATCCCGATGAACGCTGTCGGAAGTCAAATGTATTTTGCAAAGCTGTATCTGGAGTCTGTCGATCTTTTCGCCTGGACGATGATAATAGTGTTGCTTTCGATAATCACGGAACAGGCGCTTTTGCTCGTCGGGAGGAAAAGATGATAGAGATTAAGGGCATAACGCTGGATTTTGAGAATAAGCGGGTCTTTGACAACTTTAGCGCGGAGCTTCCCGACGTGGGAATCGTGGTGATAAGGGGGGAGTCGGGGGCGGGGAAGACGAGCCTGCTCCGCCTGATGGCGGGGCTGATCCGCCCGCAAAAGGGCGGGATTTTTGGGCTGGAGAACCGCAAGACGGCGATGGTGTTTCAAGAGCCGCGACTGCTGTTGAACCGGTCGGCTTTGCACAACGTTGCGCTGGTTTCGGACAGGGAACGGGCGAGGGAACTGCTTACGGAGCTGAACCTGGGCGATTTTTTGAGCGTTCGTGCGGAAAAGCTGTCGGGAGGGGAGAAGCAGAGGGTGGCGTTGGCGCGGGCGCTGGCGTTTTCACGCGATGTGCTACTGCTGGACGAGCCTTTTTCGGGGTTGGACGTGGAGAACAAGGGGCGTGCGGCCCGGCTTATAAAGACGGCTGAGCTGGCGGTTATGGTGACGCACGACGAGGACGATATCCGGCTCTTTGAGCCGGCGGCGACCATCCGGCTCGGAACCGGTTGACTTTTAAAGGGGCGTTACTTATAATTATTAGCATAAATATTGGAGGATTATGCCATGCAGATGCTGATTAGGAATGCGAAGCTAAGAAATCGCAATGAGACGGTAAATATCGCGATAGATCGGGGCTTGATTGAGGCGGTGGGACAAGGGCTCGAAGTCCCTGCCGAAACGGTAATTGATGCGGGCGGCGCGCTTGTCACGCCCTCGTTCATCGACCCGCACATTCACTTGGACAAGGTAAATATTTTCGATTCGGTTCGCAAGAACGAGTCCGGCACGCTGAGGGAAGCGATAGAGATAATCTGGGAGAAGAAGCCGCTCTACACCGTTGAGGATGTGGTTAACAGGGCTTCGGAGGTCGTGCTTCGCGAGGTGAGAAACGGCACGCTCAATATCCGTTCCCACGTCGATGTGGACACCGTCGGCGGCTTGAAGCCGCTGGAGGGCGTGGCGGCGCTCAAGGAGAAGTTCCGCGGCGTTGTGGATATAGATTTAATCGCCTTCCCGCAGGAGGGCATAGTTAAAGACCCCGGTTGCGACAGGCTCATGTGGGAGGCTATGGAGCGCGGCTGTACGATAGTCGGCGGGATGCCCGCGAATGAAAACAGCCCGGAGGACAGTTTAGAGCATATCCGGCTCTGCTTTGACATCGCGGAAAAATACGATGCGGATATTGATATGCACGTCGACGAGACCGACGACCCCTTCTACCGCACGCTTGAGATGATAGCGGACGAGACGGTAAGGCGCGGCTGGCAGGGCAGGGTCGCGGCGGGGCATACCTGTGCGCTCGCCGCTTACGACGACCATTATGCCGCCTATGTCATAGAGAAGGTTGCGAAGGCGGAGATGAATATAATAACCAATCCCGTTACGAACCTGATGCTCCAGGGCAGGCTGGACAAGCAACCGATAAGGCGCGGGATTACGCGGGTGAAGGAGCTTTTGGCGGCGGGGGTGAACGTGAGCTTCGGGCAGGACTGTGTAAAGGACACCTTCTATCCCTATGGGAGCGGGGATATGCTCCAGGTTGCGAATATCACCGCCCATGCCGCGCAGATGAGCCTGCCGCACGAGATTGAGAAGGTCTACGATATGATAACCTGCGACGCCGCAAAGCTTCTCCGCTTAAAGGATTACGGCATGGAGATAGGATGCAAGGCGAATCTGGTGATAGTCAACGCCCGCGACGCTCGCGATGCGATAAGGCTCGAGCCGGAAAGGCTCTTTGTGATTCGCGAGGGCAGGGTGGTGGCAAAGACCACGGTAAAAACGGAGTACGGTTTTTAAAAGGGGCAAAGCCCAAAGCAAAGATGGATTGAGTTGATAGAAAAAATGGGGGCGGTCGAAAAAATGGACTGCCCCCAAAATTCGTTTTGGTCAAGGTTAAAGAAACAAATCGGGAAAAACTTTTGCACACATAGAATCGGCTTTCGCGCCAAGTTAAATTTGCATTGGTAAGCGTAAAGGAAAGGCGGGGCAGGGCGGTCAGGGCAAAAAGGTCGGGTTTTCGGTTCGCTCCAGCAGATAGTCGACGGAGACGTTAAAATAGTCGGCTATCTGAATCAGGGTAGCATAGTCCGCCTGCCTTTCGCCGTTCTCATACCTGCTAACGCTATTCTGGCTCATATTCAGCTCCAGCGCAATTCTCTGCTGAGTGAGCCCCTTTTGTATGCGCAATTCTCGTAATCTCAAAAATACCTCATAATTTCAAAAAAAACCTCTTGACATTATTATACCAATTCGGTATAATCCAATTATCCCAATTTGGGATAAAACCTTAAAAAGAGAGAAACAAGGAGGAATACCAAGAATGAAGAGAGCATTTTTAATCCTGTTGTCGGCGCTTCTGTTGCTGACACTATTCCCAGCGAGCCTGTCGTCAGCCGAG
>JAUNBM010000066.1 GCA_030527115.1 Clostridia bacterium | reverse complement strand
CATCTTTCCCTCTATCTCGCTTTTCCATTTGCGCAGAATTATTTTACACTAACCATTCTCAATTTCAAAGCCCGCCGCCCTGAGCAAGCGGTTCATGAAAGCCAGTCCGGTGCCCTCCGCATTCACGCCCTCAGCGAGGATCACCTCGGCGCGCTCGTCCATCTCCCGAAGCGCGGAAAACAGGTTTCGGCAAAGCGTGAGCGGCTCGTTTCTGTCGCCTAAAACCGTATAGTTCTTCCCGCGATAGAACCGCGCCGTCTGCTCCGTAGCCGCTATCTCGCAGCTCAAATCCTCAAGCGAATACTGCACATATAGCTCCGAAATCCTTTTTGCCGCCTCCTTTGGCTCGCCCAAAACCACCAAAACCCTGGCGTTTGGCGCATAATGCTTATATTTCATCCCCGGCGACAGCGCCGCCTTGCCCTCCGCAAGCGGCTTTAGCAGGCAGTCCGAAAGCTCCACCGGCCCTATCACCGCCTCTATCATCTCCTTGGTTACCGCCCCCGGCCGCAGTATGGTCGGCTTGCCCACGAGCGACAAAACGGTGGACTCGATTCCAAAGCCGCACTCCCCGCCGTCCAGGATGAGCGGAATCCTCCCGTTTAAATCGCGGAAAACATGGCTTGCGCTGGTTGGGCTCGGCCGCCCCGAAAGATTTGCGCTCGGAGCCGCTATCGGCACGCCCGCTTTTCTAATCAGCAGGTTGGCGGTCTTCCCCTGCGGCATCCTCACCGCAACCGTCGGCAGTCCCGCCGTCACCGCATCCGGAACGCGGTCGCTCTTGTTGAATATCAGCGTGAGCGGCCCCGGCCAGAAGGCGTCCATCAGCGCGTTGAGCGTCTTGGGGATATGCCCCCAGAGCTTCTTCGCCTCATTCTTGTTGGAGACGTGCATAATCAGCGGATTATCGTTCGGCCGTCCCTTCGCCTCAAATATCTTTTCTACGGCGGCGGCGTCCAGCCCGTTTGCCCCGAGCCCGTACACCGTTTCAGTAGGAAAGGCAACCAGTTCGCCGCGCCTTATCAGCTCCGCGCCCAGGTTCGTTCCCGCCTCCTCGTGTATCCTTGTCTCGATGACCCGCGTCTCCATTCTTATGCCTCTTTCGATAGCTGCGCCGCCCGCTCCGCGACTATGAGCGCGTCTATCAATTCATCCATATCGCCGTCCATAAACTGCTCGAGCTTATACAGCGTCATTCCTATCCTATGGTCGGTTACCCTGCCCTGCGGAAAGTTATAGGTTCTTATCCGCTCGCTTCTGTCCCCGCTTCCAACGAGGCTCTTTTTCATGCTCGCCATCTGCTCATGCTGTGCGCTCATCTGTCGCTCATACAAGCGGCTCCTAAGCAGACGCATCGCCTGCTCCTTGTTTTGAAGCTGGCTCCGCTCGTTCTGGCAGGCAACCACCACCCCCGTCGGCAGATGGGTAATCCGGATCGCGCTCGAAGTCTTGTTGACATGCTGGCCGCCCGCCCCGCTCGAACGATAAGTGTCGATCCTCAAATCGCTCTCCTTGATATCTATTTGGATATCATCCGCATCCGGCAAAACAGCCACCGTCGCCGCGCTCGTATGCACCCGCCCCTGCGACTCGGTTTCGGGCACGCGCTGTACCCTGTGAACCCCGCTCTCGAATTTGAGCCGGCTGTAAGCGCCCCTCTTGGTCAGGCTCAAAACAACTTCCTTGACGCCGCCCAGCTCGGTCATATTCTCGGTGATATACTCCACCTTATAGCCATGGCGCTCGGCATAGCGCAGATACATACGAAGCAGATCAGCCCCGAACAGGGAGGCTTCATCGCCACCCGTTCCCGCCCGAATCTCCAGCATTACGTTTTTTTCATCGTTGGGATCCTTGGGAAGAAGCAGAATCTTCAGCTCCTCCTCAAGCCTCGTCAAATCGGCCTCAAGCGAGCCAATCTCCTCCTGCACCATCTCCTTCATCTCGGCGTCGAGATGTTCAAACAGCATGGCTTTGCACTCCGAAACGGCGTCCTGCTTGCGGGCATATTCGTCGTAAACCTCCACGATCTCCTGCAGGTTCGACTGCTCCTTCATGCGCTCGCGCCAAAGCTCCTTGTCCTCCATCGCATCCGGCGCGGCAAGCAAGTCCCCCAGATATTCATACCTTTCCTTCAAGGCCTTTAATTTATTCAGCATCGGTTATCCTCCACAATGAGAACGCGGTCTCTCCCGCCATAGTCGCGGACAAGAACGCCTCCGTTAAAAATCCTTTTTACACTTTCCCCCTGCATACTTCCTATCTCCAGCAGAAGGCTTCCTCCTCTGTTTAGATGGCTAAGATAGCATCTCGCAATCCTACGGTAAAAATCCAGCCCGTCCGCACCGCCGAACAGCGCCTCCCTCGGCTCGTGCAAAAGCTCCCGTTGCAAGCTCCCCATGTCAGCCTCGCTGAGATAGGGCGGGTTGCACACGATGCAGTCAAAGCTCGCTTCTATATTCTCGAACAGGTCGCTCCTAATCAGCTCCGCAGTCAAGCCATGCCGTTGCGCGTTGAGCTTCGCAACCTCCAAAGCTGAGCCGCTTATATCCGACAGCGCTATCGTTGCCCTTGTATGCCCGCCTATCGCTATGCCTATGCAACCGCTTCCGGTGCAGAGATCCAATACGGACTTATAGCCGCGCTCACGGATCAGCCCTATCGCGGTCTCAACGAGTATCTCGGTGTCCGGCCGGGGAATCAACACGGCGGGGCTGAGCTTAAAATTCATGCCGTAAAAATCCCATTCGCCCAGTATATACTGTAAAGGTTCGCCTGAAATCCTCCGGTTTATTCGGCGTTCAAGCTCCCGTTCATCGTCCGTTGATGCAAGCAGTTCCCTGGCCTCAATCGCGCTGTCCTCTCCAACAACCGCTCTTAGCCGCGCTTCAATCTCCGCCCGCGCCTTCATCTTCCCGCTTTTCCTCGGCAGGGGACTTTTCATCCTCCCCTTCCCGCTCAGCTTCGCCCTTATTCACAGGCTTTTTCTCGTCGAACACTATGTCGTGGTCTGGCGCTTCCATCGCCAGCTTGAAGGAGGCGATTGCAACTTCGAGCATATCCTCGTCGGGCTCCTTCGTCGTGAGCCTCTGCAAGGCAAGCCCGGGTGCGCGAACGATCCGGCACACGAGGTTGTCGCTCTTTGCCGCGCCCTTCAAAACCTCATAGGACAGTCCGGCTATCAACGGTATCAGAATGAGGCGGCTGAGCAACCTGACGATAAAGTTGTCCATTGGCAGGCCCGCCATGCTCAGCAATACCGAAGCCACCGACAGCACGAGGATGGATATTGCCATTACCAAAAACAGATAATTCGTTCCACAGCGCGGATGCAACCGCGTACAGGCTTTCGCATTCTCGGCCGTAAGCTCCATATCGCTTTCATAGCAGGCTATCGTCTTATGCTCCGCCCCGTGATATTGGAATACCCGCTTTATGTCCTTGATCTTCGAGATGCCCACGATATAGGCAAAGAAGATCAGCAGTCGAACCACTCCCTCGAGCAGACTGCGCCAGCCCTCGGGCAAGCCGGGGATGAAATGAACGAGCAACTGCGGCAGGAATACGAACAAGCCCAGCGCCAGCACTACCGCCAGCACAATCGCCACCGCCATGGCAATGTCCATAACGGACTTGCCGAACACCTTGGCAAGCCACTTTTCAAAGCGGCTCGGCTCCTCGCTGAACTCCTCGCCCAAAAGCTCCACGGAACGGGTGGTTATCTTCATTCCGCCTACCAGGGATTCTACAAACGCGACTATCCCTCTTATTATCGGCCAGGTGAAAAACGACCCCTTCTTTCGAGTTTTGGTCTGTCTGTGATATTCGAGGGCAATACTGCCATCGCTTCTTCTCACGGCGAGCGCCATGCCCTTGGGGGATTTCATCATAACTCCCTCCATAACCGCCTGGCCGCCGATATCGCTTCTCTTCATCACGTTCTCCTCATTTTTATTATCTTGTGTTCCAGTATAGCATAGCAAGCCGTCCTCGGCAAGCGGAATTGCTTCAACTCCCGCTTTTGCGGATTGTAAAATTGCTCACTTCGTTCGATATGAAATAAGATTTGCCCTTATGTGCCACAGCACATTTCATGATTCATAGGTTATATATCCTGCGCATACCAGATGTTATTTGTCTCGGAAGTTTTACAGTTGATAGCGGGAGCAAAAGCGAGAAAATGTAGACGGTGTG
>JAUNBM010000027.1 GCA_030527115.1 Clostridia bacterium | reverse complement strand
CCGCCATGCCCCGGACATGGGGCATGGCGGAGTGTTTTTAGAGGATTATTTTCTAATAGCAAACAAGTTTTATCCAAAAATCTGCCCGCATTGCTCCCTGTCCGGAGCAATGCGGTAGTATTATCTATATGCAACGTTAATGAATCCCTCTTGTATGTTTCTTTTTTGGTACTTTTTTCTTTTTATAAAGAAAAAAGTACGGATCCCCGTTTAAGCTTGCAAACAAATAGGGCGTATGCTATAATATATTCGTAAAACTATGATCGGAGGCGCAGAGATGAGATTTAAAAGAGCGTTCGCGCTTGTTTTGGCTGTTGCACTTGCCGTTATGCCTTTAAGCTTTGGCGTGGCGGTTGAGGGCGTTATGGGCGATTTGAACGGCGATGGGCAGGTGACGGCGTCGGATGCGGCGAGCATACTTCGAATTGTTGTGAGGATTCAGACGGCGACGGAGGCTCAAACGGTTCTGGGCGACCTCGATCACAACTCCGAACTTAGCGCTGCCGATGCGGCTCAGCTTTTGCGGTATATCGTTCGCATTGAGCCGAAGGTGGAGCTGGTTTTTGAGCAGGAGGCCGACGATTTTCGCTTTATTCCGGAGGAGAACAAGTCGACAATCACCGGATATATTGGCAATGCGGCGGATATAGTTGTTCCGCTCGTGCTGACCGGGCATCCCGTTTTTGCCTTTGCCCCGAATTCGATGAGTGGGATACGCGCGCAAACCATCCGCTTTTTAGGCGCGCCGCCGGAGGGCGTGGAGGACGCGGGGATACCGATTGGAACCACGATACTATATCCACTCTACTATGAGGACGAGTGGCTTGCTCTGGGGCTGGAGGGCTATAACCTGCTTGCTTACGGCGAGGGTGGTATTGCGGTCACCTTTGAAGTTTCCGAAACGGTGCATACCTACGATGGCGAGCCGGCGGAGATAGTTGCGGTTCCTTCGCTTGCCGGAGCGAGCTACAGGGTGATATATACGCAGAATTCGGTGCAGACCGTGCCGATTAACGCGGGAAGCTATCAGTATTCCATCGAGGTTACGCAGGGAGGCTGCTATGCAAGCGGCAACAATATAACGGGGACGCTGACGATCAACAAAGCCGACTATGATATGTCGGGCGTTACCTTTGAGGACAAGCGCTGTGAACAGGACGATGATACCCAGCTGAAGTATTTTTCGATTGAGATTTCGGGAACGCTTCCTGCGGGGGTGAGCGTCAGCTACTGGTTTGTAAACGATCCCGATACCGAGGCGGACGATACGCCGTTTGAACCGCAGAGCGAAAAGGGGGACTATTTGGTTGCCGCCAAGTTCTCCGGCGATTATTTGAACTACAATCGGATTGCGGATATGAGGGCTACGCTGACGATCATTAACAACTGGTCTTCGGGCTGGTTGTCAAATTGAGCTTAACTGCCGAGTTTTCGACGCTTTCGCCCGTGCCAAAGTCGCACGGGCGATTTTTAAAAAGGATTCAACGGTGCGCGGTTGGGGACAAGCGGCAAGAAAATGGTAATTTTACAAAATGCCGGACTTGTGCTACAATATTGGCAGGGCATGAGCCGGCAGTAAACAGGATTTTTATTCGCGGCTCGAAATTTGGGGATGCGCGATACGTTTATCAAAGAAGGAGTCCTATATGAAACCCTTAGTAGCCATTGTCGGCAGACCAAATGTTGGGAAGTCAACCATGTTCAACCGCCTGATTGGGCGGCGGCTTGCGATAGTCGAGGATACGCCCGGCGTGACCCGGGATCGCTTGTATGGGGACGCGGATTGGCTTGACTATCATTTTACGCTCATAGATACGGGCGGCATCGAGCCGAAGAATGACGATTTGATAGCGGTTCAGATGCGCAGACAGGCGGAGCTTGCGATAGAGACCGCCGATGTAATCATATTCATGACCGATGGCAGGGAGGGGCTGACGAGCGCGGATGAGGAGGTTGCCGCCCTGCTTCGCCAGAGCCGTAAGCCGGTTGTGCTGGCGGTGAATAAGCTGGACGCTCCGAAATACAACGATGCGATATACGAGTTTTATGAGCTGGGGCTTGGAGAGCCGATTATAGTCTCGTCCGAACAGGGGCTGGGGCTGGGCGATATGCTCGACGAGGTTTGCGCGCATTTTGACAAGATTGAGAATGAGGACGCAAATCCGCGGATCAACATTGCGGTGGCGGGCAAGCCGAACGTTGGCAAATCCAGCCTCGTAAACGCGATTTTAGGCGAACAGCGAACCATCGTCAGCGAGATTGCGGGCACGACGCGGGACGCTATCGACACGCCGTTTTCCCATAACGGGAGGGATTATACCCTGGTGGACACGGCGGGAATACGCCGCAAGCGCGCGATTGAGGACGCGAGCATAGAGCGGTACAGCGTAATCCGATCGCTGGCGGCGGTAAGGAGGGCGGACGTTGTTTTAATCGTGTGCGACGCCGAACAGGGTATGAGCGAGCAGGATGTGAAAATCGCCGGCTATGCGCACGAGGAGGGAAAGGCCTCGGTCGTCGTCGTTAACAAGTGGGATCTCATCGAGAAGGACACCTATACCATGGACAAGTTCAAGCAGAAGATGAGGGCCGACCTGGCGTTCATGGACTATGTTCCCTATTTGTTTATTTCTGCAAAAAGCGGACAACGTGTGCATAAAGTGTTGGAGACGGTAAACGAGGTGTATGAGCAGTCGATACGCCGGATTTCAACCGGCACGCTGAACGATGTATTGAACGAGGCGGCGATGATGACGGAGCCGCCCGCGCACAATGGGCGGAGGCTAAAGCTGTACTATGCGACTCAGGTTAGCGTCCAGCCGCCGAGCTTTGTGATATTTGTGAACAACGAGACGCTTGTGCATTTTTCATACAAGCGGTATTTGGAGAATTACCTGAGAAAGACCTTCGGGTTTTCGGGCACGCCGATAAGAATTATGTTTAGGAGCAAAAAGCGGGACGAGGAGTAGACGATGCTGGAAGATTGGAACGCCTGGGCGATTGCGCTTATCGCAGTCTTGGGCTACCTGTTTGGTAACCTCCAGACGGCGATGCTCATTTCCAAGCTGTACTTTCACGACGACATACGGAGGTATGGAAGCGGAAATGCCGGCAGTACGAATATGCTCAGAGTATACGGTAAGCTCTTCGGGCTTGCAACGCTGTTGGGCGATGCGCTCAAGTGCGTCCTTGCCGTGCTTGCGGGGAGGTGGCTGGGACAGCTCTTAGGTCTCCATATAGATCCCTATACAGCGCGCCAGCTCGGCGGCTATATCGCGGGGCTTGCGGTGCTGATTGGGCATTGTTTTCCGGTATTTTTCGGGTTCAAAGGGGGGAAGGGCGCGGCAAGCGCACTCGCCTATATTTGGCTACTTTGCCCGCTTGCGGCGTTGTTTACAACGGTGTGCTGCCTTATCGTCCTGGTGCTGACCCGAAAGATATCGCTCGTCTCCATCATGGGCGCGGTGCTGTTTCCGATGTTTACCGGCATATTACTGCTCTCACCGGCATATGCGGCGCAACATCCCTACCTCATCTATTTTACCGTTGCGGGGAGCGCTTTGGTTCTGCTAAGGCACATCCCGAACATACGGCGGCTTATCAGCGGCGAAGAAAAAAACATAGCCGAGCCAAAAAAGAAGAACTAAGCTTCGGTTCGCTGTTTGAGGGCGGACAAAATTTTGCGTTCCAGCCTCGACACCTGAACCTGGGAGATATTCAGCCGCGCCGCGACCTGAGTTTGCGTCTGGTTTTGAAAGAAGCGGAGCATAATCAGCAGGCGCTCACGCGGCTCGAGCGTATTTAAGAGCTGTTCGGTAAGCAGGCGGTTTTGCGCCTCGCTTTCAAATTCGGCTGAGCCGCAAAATTCCATGAGCGAAGCGCCGTCCTCGGTTGCGGGCGCGTCCAGCGACATTGCGGCGGTTCGGCTGGCAAGAGCAAGGGCGACGTCCTCCCGCGAGACGTTAAGCCGCTTTGCCAGCTCGTCGACGGTCAAGCCGTCATCCTCCTCGCCCAGCTTTTGTATCTGCGTCGCCAGAGATTTTGCGCTCCGCGAAAATTTGATAAGACCGTCGTCCCGCAAGAAGCGCTTTATCTCCCCGATGATGAGGGGGACGGCGTAGGTTGAGAAGCAGACCCCGAAGGCCGGATTGAAGCGCCGGATGGCTTTGAGAAGCCCGATGGAACCCAGCTGGAACAGGTCGTCATAGTCGGCTCCGCGATTTAAAAAGCGGCGGCAGATCGAGTGTACCAGCGGGGCGTTTTGCTCAACGAGCCTTTGTTCGGAGTCCTTATCGCCGCGTTGCGCCTGCTCTATTGCGGCGAAGGTATCAAGCATCGTTCTGCCCGATGGTTTTTCTCAGGACGACGGTTGTTCCCTCCCCCGGGGTCGAAGTGACGCTCACCTCCTCCATAAAGGCCTCCATGACGGCAAAGCCCATGCCCGAACGTTCCAGCTCCGGCTTGGTGGTATAGAAGGGTTTGCGGGCGAGGGCGATATCCTCGATGCCACAGCCCCTGTCGGAGATCGAGGCGGTAAAGAGGCGGTTCTCTACAAGGCAACGCAGTTCGATAATCCCGTCGATACGGTTTTCGTACCCGTGGATGATAGCGTTGGTTACCGCTTCGGATATGGCGGTGCGTATGTCCGAAAGCTCCTCGACCGTGGGGTTGAGCTGTGAGGCGAAAGCCGCCGCAACGGCGCGTGCAAAGCTCTCGTTCTGCGAGAGGCTTAAAAACTGAAGTTGCATTTCGTTGTGATTCATGTTACCCCCTATACTCGTTCGATGAGCGCATACAGACCGGACATCTTGAATATCCGGTCGATGGAAGCCGACACGCCGGAGACTATGAGCTTTCCGCCGCGCAGATTCAAGGTGCGGTATCTGCCGAGGATAACGCCCAGACCGGCGCTGTCCATAAAGCTCACTCCGCTAAAATCGAGCAACAGCTCTCTCACCGAAACATCGTGCAGCATGGTATCCATCATAATGCGGGTGCGTTCCGCGCTGTGGTGATCCAGCTCGCCGATCAGCGACACGGTCAAACGCGGGCCGCGCTTGGTTGCCTTTATCTCCATTTCCGACCTCCCAAATTAGTCACCATATCATTTTCTGCGGCGTTTTTTGCAACCCTCCAAAGAAGAAGGACAAGCTTTGGCGAATGGTGAGATGCTTTGTCGCATAGGCTTTTATATGCGGAAAGGAACGATGATATTAAGGCTTGGACTGTGCATGGCGATACTGCTGTTCATGCTGTTCTCTCCTCCGGTTTTGATCGAGGCGCTTGACGAGGACTTCTATTCCGGCGTGATACAGATAAAAAAACCGGAGTGGAGGGGGAGCATAACCCTGTATCATATAGTGACGCACAAAACCTACCAGGGGAGCGTCACCTATTATTTGCAGACGCAGGCGGAGGAGTTTGAGAAGGCGAACCGCGGGGTCTTTATAGAGGTCGTTGGGATGAGCGAGCAGGATTATCTGGAGCGGTTGGAGTATGGACGGCGCCCCGACGCCTATTCGTTCTTCGCGGGGACGGTTTATGCCGAACAGTTGCGCGAGCTGAGCCAAAGCTATGAGGGTTTCATCCCCGGGTTGAAAGCCTATGCTCTTGCCGCCCCGTATTTCTTTTCGGGGTACGCCGATTGCATCAACGAGCAGGGGGCGGACGGCGGCGCGGTGAGCGCCTCCTGCTTTATGGGCGCGTTGCTTGAGCTTCAATCGGTTGACGATGCGCCGGGTTTCATGGACGGACGCTACGGTCGCGCGATTTTGAATCTGCGCGAGCTTGGCGACTGCAAGCGGAACGAGAAGCCGATGCAGATGAAGGTTGGCGCGGCGGGCGGCTTTACGGAGCAGGTCTGCTATCTCGGCATAGCGAAGGAGACGAGCGACGATAAGGCGTACTGGATGGAGCAGTTCTTTCTCTGGCTGTTGGAGGAGAAAGCGCAACAACAGCTTACCGGGCTGGGCGCATTTTCGGTGAGGGAGGGGCTGGAGCAGGTATTTTCGGACGGGACGCTGAGCGAGATACGCGCGGCGTATGCGAGCGTGGAAACCGTCGATCCCTTTTTATACTACTCGCATAAGGCGGCGATGCTGGAGGACGCAGGGCTTGCCGTTGCGGGGGATGCGGCGGCGCAGGGCCGATTTAATGAGCGACTTTCGGTTGTACTTTCGTGAATTATTTGCTATACTGATAACATGGAGAGTTATGTAAAGGAGCTGATGCGGCTCGGAGCCGAACAAGGTGTTTCGCTTGCCACGCTTACAAGCATGAGGGTCGGAGGCGAGGCGGCCTTGGCGCTGTGCCCGAAGGACGAGCAAACCTTGATAGAGGCGTTGAGACTGTGCGGGGAGGCGGGACTGCCGCTGATGGTTCTTGGAAACGGAACCAACGTCATCGCTTCCGATAAGGGGTATGAGGGGCTGATAATTTGCCTGAATAAGCCCTGGTTTGCGCCGATTTACAGGGGCAGGCGGGTGCGGGTAAGCGCGGGAATGCCGCTTTCAGCCTTTATTTTAGACAATCTCGCGCATGGCTTGCGCGGTTTGGAGCGGCTGTATGGCATTCCGGGTAGCGTTGGAGGAGCCTGCGCCATGAATGCGGGAGCCTATGGCGGGGAGATTGCCGACTGCCTCCGTTCCGTGCGGGCGCTGGAGAGGGGCGAGCCTTTGGAGCTTGCGGTTCAAAGGGAGGATATGGGATATCGCAAAAGCCCGTTTTCCTTTCCAAACCGGATAGTATTGGAGGCGGAATTTGAGCTGGAGCCGGATGATGGGAGCGCGGAAGCGCTGTTGCAGGACTGCGCAAAGCGGCGCAGAGACAAGCAACCGCTGGAGTTTCCCTCGGCGGGAAGCACCTTTAAGCGGCCGGAGGGGCATTTTGCGGGCGCATTGATAGAGCAATGCGGGTTAAAGGGCAGGCGGATAGGCGGCGCCTCGGTTTCAAATAAGCATGCCGGCTTTATAATCAACGACCGGAATGCAACGGCGGAGGATGTGGAGCGGCTTATTGAGCTGGTGCGATCGACGGTCTTAGATAAGACCGGAGTTTTGCTCGAATGTGAAGTGAGGAGGATTTAATAAGACCGAGATGTATCTTTTGATAGTAACCGGTATGAGCGGCGCGGGCAAGTCGCTGGCGCTGAATTCCCTGGAGGAGCTGGGGTTCTTCTGCGTGGACAACCTCCCCTCCTTGATGCTCAGCGAGTTTGTAAAGCTTTGCAAGGGGGCGCAACCGACAATAAAGCGGGCGGCGGTTACGGTTGACAGCCGCGAGAGCCTGCTCTCAAGGAACTCCAACTCGATGCTCCAGGCTATCGACGAGCTGGATGTTCCCTATGAAATCCTGTTTTTGGATGCGCGGGACGATGTGCTGAGAAAGCGCTATAACGAGACGCGCCGCCGCCATCCGCTCGGAGAAGCGGGCGAGGCGGAGTCGGGAGTCCGGCGCGAAAGGATTTATCTGCAGGAGATGCGCAACCGTGCGACCTATACTTTGGACACGAGCGACGTGCTTCCGCGAAAATTCCCCGATTTGATCTCCAAATTGCTCCCGGAGATGGAGGAACGGCGCATAACCCTGCTGATATCGAGCTTCGGGTATAAGCGCGGGGTTCCGGTCGATGCGGACATAGTTCTCGATATGCGCTTCGTTGAAAATCCCTTCTATATAGAGGGGTTGCGGCGTCTCTCCGGCTTGGACGAGCCGGTTCGGGACTTCGTTTTCTCCTCCGAGGAGGCGCGGAGGCTGATGGACGCGGTTGAAACCACGATTCTGGATCTGTTGCCAAAGTATGAGGAGCAGGACAAGCATATTCTGCGCGTCTGCTTCGGTTGCACGGGCGGGAGGCACCGTTCGGTGGCGGCGGTGGAGGAGCTGGCAAGGAGGATGCGGCAGAATAAACAGCCGGTGCGGATTTATCATCGCGACCTCCGGCTGGAGGCTGAGGACATCGAGGCAAGGTTACTGCACAGGGAGATATAGTTTGAGCTTTTCTACGCAGATTAAGGACGAGATCGTTCGCATCAAACTGAGGGATCAAAAGACCCGCTTGGCACAGCTTTCGGGGCTGACGCTGACCTGCGGGACGCTCCGAAGCGGCTCAACCTATGCGGTCGTATATCAAACGGAGAGCCTCGCGGTTGCAAAGCACATTGATTTTCTCGCCGGCGACCTCTTTGACCTGGACGTAACGATGGAGCTACGGGAACGGGAGAATCGGCGGACGCCGCTTGTGGCGGTGAACTTTGGCGGCGCGGATGTAAAAAAGCTTCTGCTTTCCACGGGGGCGGTGAAGGAGGGGGAGGAGCTGTTTCGAATCGAGACGGGGATACCCGCCGCAAGGATAAGGGGCGACGAGTGCCGCCGTGCGTTTCTTCGGGGCTGTTTTTTGGGGTGCGGGAGCTGTGTAAATCCCAAAAGGAGCTATCATCTGGAGTTCGTGTGCAAGAACGAGGAGTTTGCGCAGGGGCTTTGCGGCATCTTAAAGAAGCATACCCTGTCCGCCGGGCTGACCGAGAGGAAGGGCAGGTTTATAGTATATCTAAAGGACGGCGACAGCATCACGGGCTTCTTTGCTCTGATTGGAGCCAACTCCGCCGCCCTCCAATTTGAAAACGTGCGGGTTGAGAAGGAGGTAAGAAACCTGATCAACCGCCGCTCAAACTGCGAAAACGCTAATATGGACAAGAGCGCAACGGCTTCAGCGCGTCAGCTTGCCGCAATTTCGAGCATAATGAGCAAAGCCGATATTTCAAAGCTTCCCCGGCCCTTGATACAGGCGGCGCAACTTAGGATAAATCACCCCGAAGCGACGCTGAACGAGCTTGCCAAGCTTGCGGGGATTCAAAAGTCGGGGATGAATCACCGGTTGGAGCGGCTAATGAAGATTGCAAGGGAGCTGGATTGATGCAGTACGGAGAATTTGCCCAATATTATGACCGGATGATGCACGACGTTGACTATGACCGCTGGGCGGAGTATCTCGACGGGCTGATTAGGGCATTTAAAACGGGGGACGGAGCGACGATTCTGGACTGCGCCTGCGGAACCGGAAGCATCACTTTGCGGCTCAATTTAAAGGGCTACGAGATGATAGGCGCCGACAGGTCGGAGGAGATGCTTAGGGAGGCGCAAACGAAGGCAAGAGCCGCCGGATGCAGAATCCCGTTCGTCCGGCAAGATATGAAGGCGCTTGCTATACACCGGCCGGTCGATGTGGTAAACTGCTCCTGCGACGGGGTGAACTACCTCTTGGGCTTCGAGGAGCTGAGGGACTTCTTTCGAGCCGCGAACTCCTGCCTAAAGACCGAGGGGCTGTTGCTTTTCGATTGTTCGACGGAGTATAAGCTGAAGAACATCTTAGGGAACAATTTTATGGCTGAGGATGGAGAGGGCTATACCTATCTATGGCAGAACCGTTACCGGCCGAAAGCGAGGCTCTTGGAGATGGAGCTTATCTTCTTCGTGCTTGAGGGCGAGCTTTACAGAAGATTCGACGAGACTCACCTTCAGCGGGCGCACAGGCAGGGGGAGATAACGGCGGCGCTTGAGGACTGCGGGTTTGAGGCGCTTGCCGTATACGATGCGTTTACCAACGCAGAACCGGATGAAAAGGCGGCGCGGATACAGTTCGCCGCCAGAAAGAGGACAGATGGATAAGATTATCAGCGGACTTTGCTGCAACGATAGTATCAGGATAGTAGCGATAAGCGCGAGGGAGCTGATTGCCGAAGCGCAACGTACTCACGGGCTTTCGCGGGTTGCGACTGCCGCGCTCGGCAGGCAGTTGATGATGACCGCCATGATGGCGGCGAAGCTGAAAAGCAAGGGCGATAAGATTACAACGATAATTGCCGGAGACGGAGTCGCCAAAAATATGGTTTGCACCGGCAGTTGCGGCGGCGCGGTAAAGGGCTATACGCCCAGCCCCGGAGCGGAACTCCCGTTGAGGGACGACGGCAAGCTCGACGTTGCGGGCTATGTTGGAAGCTCCGGCAGGCTCACCGTGGTTTCCGACCTGTCGCTCAAGGAGCCGTATGTCGGAACCTGCAGTCTCGTCTCGGGCGAGATAGCGGAGGATTTCGCGCAATACTTTATGACTTCGGAACAGCAGAACTGCATAGTTTTTCTCGGCGTGAATTTAAAAGCCGGCGATAAAAGCGTGCAGGCGGGAGGCGGACTTTGGATTTCCGCATTGCCGAATTGCCCCGACGACGCGGTTGACGCGGTTCTCGCTCGTCTGGAGGGGATAAGGGGCTTTGCAAGGCGGCTGATCGAGGAGGACGCTGAAACCGCGCTTATGGATATCTTCGAGGGGCTGGACTTTGCAATAACCGAGGTTCAGCCAACGGAGTTTAGGTGCGATTGCAGTCGGGAGCGGCTCGAACAGGCGCTGATCTCCTTAGGCGGGCAGGAGCTGACCGACCTGATCGAGCAGGATGGGCAGGCGGAGGTTACCTGTCAGTTCTGCACGAGGAGGTATCATTTCACGCGGGAGGAGCTGTCCCGGCTTTTGGAGGAGGCGATGAGAAATGACTAAGGGCGGAGAGGGCAATATCGTTTCGTTTGCGCAGGACGCCGAATTTCATCTGCGCCGCTCAAAGCGGTTTCTTGAGAAGAACGATTATCCCCACGCGGTGCAGGCGGCGCGCAAGGCCTATGCGCAGAAGCCGAAAAACGCTGAAATCGCCGTCAACCTCGCCGAGATTTTAAATCGTATGATGCGGTTTGAGGAGAGCAATCGGGTTTTACTCTTGATAGACCCTGACAACTTTCCGCGCGATGCTTTGTTCGGAATAGCGAGCAACTATATTGCGCTGGAGGAGTTTTATGCGGCAAAGGGAGTGCTGGAGCTGTATCTCAAAAACAATCCCGACGGGGTATTCTCTGCGGACGCCGAAGAATACCTTGATTTGCTGTGGGACGACGATGAAATATGTAGCCAGCTCGGGCTGACTGCGGAGGAGGACTGCTTCTTGGTCGAGGCGGTGCATAAGGCGAAGCTGATGCAGGCGGCGGGTCTGAGACAGCAATCGCTGGATTCGCTGATGGAGCTGGAGAAGGAATATTCAAAATCGCTGTACCTTCAGATGGAAATAGCGGTAGCCCTGTTCTCGCTCAGGCGGTATGAGGAAGCCGAGCGCAGAATCTTCGGCATATTCAAGCGGGATTTAAAGCATATTAGGGCGAACTGCCTGCTGGCGATGCTCTATCATATCCAAAACCGGGACGACGAGGCGAGGGAGGTTCTGTCCCGGGTTTCGCTCCGGCCGGATGCCGACACCGACGAGATAAGCAGTCTGGCGACCGCCTACCTCCAGCTGGATGAGCTGGAGAAGGCCGAGCCGCTTTTGGACCGGCTTACGGGGCGGCTGCCCTACGATCCGCAGAGCCTTCATCTTATGGGCTATTGCAAATATATGCTGAATAAGCGCGACAAGGCGGAGGAGCTGTACAGGCTTTTGCTGACTATTGACGAGGGGGACAGCGTAGCCAAATACTATCTCGATATCGTCCTTGCAAACAAGCCTGCGGACAAACAGGACTGGATGCTGAACTATGAGGTTTCTGCCCGCGAGTGCATCAAGCGGATGCGATATATCATGAGCGCAATCGCCAACGAGGAGCTGGACAGCATCGAGATTTGGCGGGCGGACGAGCGGCTTCGCGAGCTAATTCGCTGGTCAGTCCATTCCGGGGTGATGCTGATATGGGACAGCGTAGTGGAGTTTCTCGGCGAGGTTGGAAACGAGGAGGCGGAACAGCTTCTCAGGACTTACCTGATGCTCCCGAACAAGAGCGACGAGTCGAAGCACCTCGTGTTCGCGTTGCTTCGCAAGATTGGGGCAAAGGAACCCTATGCGGTTCACCTAAACGACGGCTTTCAGCCCGGAATGATCAAGCAACTGGAGTTTTCGGAGAGCCTTCCGGTCGCCTATCAGATGATTATGGAGCAACTTTTGGAACCGCCCACCGAGGTGAAACTGCCCGACAATGCCTCCGAGGTGGCGCTTCGGATATTCCACTTCTATATCAAGTCGCTGAACGGCAGTTATCCTAAGATCTCCGTGGATCAGGAGACCGCGCTCGCCGCCGCGATAATGCTCATGTCGCTCCACAGTCTCCAGAATGAGACGACTCCGGAGGAGGTGTGCGAGATGTATCAAATAACGATGCGGCGGCTTAACAACGCGCTTCAAAAGATATTTCAGCGGCTCGGGGAGCCGGACGGGGAGAACGAATGAGGTTTATAGCCACTTGCAAGCTGGGGCTGGAATCAACGGTCAGCTTTCAGCTGAAAAAGCTCAATATTGAGGTGGAAAAAACGCTCGATGCGAGAGTGTTCTTTAAGGGCGACTATCATACGATGGCGCGGGCTTTGCTTTGGCTCCGGAGCGCGGAGCGGGTTTTGCTGGAGGTTGGCTCGTTTAGGGCAAACAGCTTCGACGAGCTTTTCGAGGGAACGAAGGCGCTGAATTGGCGGGACTACATTCGTCCCGACAGCGCCATCCATGTGAACGGCAAGTCCGCAAAAAGCGGGCTGTTCTCGGTATCCGACTGCCAGCGCATAGTTAAAAAGGCGATTGCCGACAAGGTTAAGGCGTCCTATGGATTGAAGAATCTTTCGGAAAGCGGCGGGGAGGTCATAGTGGAGGTTGGAATGTTGCGCGACGAGGCAACTTTGGCGCTCGACTGTTGCGGGGCGGGCTTGTCGAGGCGCGGATATCGAACCTTCAACGTGCCCGCGCCGCTTTCGGAAACGCTCGGAGCGGGGATAATCCTGCTGTCGAGCTTCTTCCCCGACACGCCGCTGATAGACCCGATGTGCGGTTCGGGAACCATGCCGATCGAGGCGGCGATGATTGCTCAAAACCGCGCGCCGGGGCTGAACCGCAGTTTCGCGGCGGAAAGCTGGGCTTTTTTGCCCAAAGACGCATTTAAGCTTGCGCGGGAGGAGGCACAGGACGGGATTATCAACCGTCCGGTTCAAATCCTTGGAAGCGATATAGACGCGCACAATATCGAGCTTTGCAAGAAACATGCGAAAAAAGCGGGGGTGATGCTCAATTGGGCGGTGCGGCCCGTTGAGGAGCTGACAACGGAGTGGAGAAACGGGGTTATAGTTTGCAATCCGCCATACGGCGAAAGGATGATGCGTCCGAGCGAGGCGGTGAAGCTCTACGGTACGATGAGGCGCGTTTTCGACAGCCTGCCCGACTGGCAGGTTAATATCATCTCAGCGATGCGCGACTTTGAAAAGGCGTATGGAAAGCGGGCGGATAGGCGCAGAAAGCTCAGCAATGGCGGCATGGTTTGCACCCTTTACCGCTATTTTGCAAAACGCGGCGGCAAAAACGGGAATCAGGAGGAATAAAACTTCATTGAGGGGCAAAAAATACTTGCATTTGGCCGGGAAATGTTGTAAGATACTGCTTGCGTGAGCAAAACGGGGTCGTGTTGCAACCTGAGGCGGGGCTTTGGGCGGCGGGATGACAACCGAATAGTCGTGGAGAAGTCGCCTAGCTTGGTCGAGGGCGCACGACTGGAAATCGTGTAAACCGCAAAACGGTTTCGAGGGTTCGAATCCCTCCTTCTCCGCCAGAAAAATGCAAGTCGAAAGGCTTGCATTTTTCAATGAAATTTGCCCTTTGGACAAGTGAAATGTGGTGGCACATAGGGGCAAATTTTATTTCACACCGAGCGAAGCCAGGTATTTCATATTGAGCAGGTAACAGACCGGACACGTTTGAAAAGTCGCTTCGGGAAGTTTTTATGGAATCGGGGGAAAGGGTTATTATGAGTTTGACAAAATGGGATTTATAGGGTGAACTTAAAAATACACTTATGTGTTTCACCATCATTTATACGCATATCACTATCTTCGGGCAATTCCGCTATACCAAGAAAACTTCCTTGCAGATACTCACAAGTTTTCCGAGATGCCAAATTATCGGGGTTACAGGTGATATACAAATATCGCATATCGTGCTTTTGTGCTAAGGAAAACAGAAGCTTACAAGCTTTTGCGGCATAATGATGCCCTCTGTACTCCTCTTTAATGGCATATCCGATATGCCCACCATAGTAAAGTCCGCCCGTATATCCAGCTCGCAAATCACATTCGCCCAATATATCTCCCTGCAAATTACATATCAGAAAATGATACGCAGGCACCCAATTCCTACTTGGGTCTGCATCGGCTAATTGCTTGACGACTAATTTAATTTCTTCGTCTTTTAAAAAATCAGTATCCAGAAATTGCATATAGCACACCCTCCTTTGAGAAATTCTAATTTGGCGGTCTATAATGATTATATCGAAGTGTCATCCTAATTGCAATGCCTGTATGGTCTTTTATCCCATAAGGGATTTACTCACCAGCGATAAAGCCGGCGGAGGTACTGCCTAACGGCGGCTGTGCGCTCTCCGAGGTTGTCCCTTTTTCGGCGCGTGCGTCCCTCTGACGGAGAAGCAAAACTGTCAAAAAACATGAATGTCGAGGTCTCCGTAATAGATAAGATATATGGGGAGCGGGGCGAACGGACGAGGCGCCGCCCGGGCGAAAACGTCGGAAGCCGGGGGCGCCTGCTAAAATTTCGGATGATACTTAGGACTCGTCGGATATAACGTTTCCCGAGCCGATATTCACGGGCTTTTTCTTATAGTCAAAATCCCTGTAATAGCGTACATTCTGCGGCGTTCCTTTGGCGGGCGGGAACTCAAAGCCGGGGTATTTCACCACAGGGTTGCTTTTCATATTGAGGTTGCGGATGAATTCGTCGGAAAGATTCAACACGCTTTGTATGACTTCCTTCGGGGTGTTTGCCATCCATTGCGCCAGGGAGATATCGGAGTAGTGGCTCGAATTAAAGACCTCCAGATAGATCAGCTTCTCCTTTCCGATGTTCTGCACATAGTGGAAGCCGCCCACGGGAACATAGCCCACGTCGCCCGCCTGATAGTTGAAGGTTCGGGCTTTCGGGCCGGGCATGAATACGGTCATGCGAGCTTCGCCCGCAATATAATACTGAAACTCGTCGTTATTCGTGTGCCAATGTATCTCGCGCATCGCTCCGGGCTCAATCTCAACCATGGCCATGGCGACGGTATCGCAGGCGGGAAAATTCCGCTTGTCCAGGATGCGCACAGTTCCTCCGTCGCCAACGATGGGCTTGACCTTAATCAGCTCATGCTTATAGGTTTCGGGAACTTTGCCGAACGGGGAGCGGATAGACTGGGATTCAAGGGTGCCGGGGTCGCCGCCGTCGGTGATATAGACCTCCTCAAGCGGAATGTGATCGAAGGCGGCCTCCTCACAGCCGAAGTTTGCGGACAGCACGTCCTTGGGAATATGGGAGAACAGCTCGCTGATGGAAAAGGTATTGTCCTCGGAGTATTCGCCCTTATCAAAGAACATCAAAAACTCACAGCCCTCATGAAGCCCCTGTATCGAATGGGGGACGTTTTTCGGGAAAATCCAGCCTTCCCCCGGAGCGCAGTCGGCAATGAAGTTGCGGCCCATCTCGTCTACGGCGGTGACGCGCGCGCCGCCAACCAGCACAAAGCCGAATTCCGATTGCTGGTGGGAATGCATCTCGCGAACGCCGGGCGACAGATTCATATCGACTACGGCGAAGGTGTCGGAAATTGCAAGCTCTCGCTTGGTTATCTCACGCGACCAGCCGCCCGGTCGCAGTTTCATGTGGACGTCGGAGAATGAAAACTTTAGATTGGGGATCAGCCCAACGTCCGTGGCAGGGGGAACCAGCATATCGGGGTTTTGCTCGTCGCGCCTCAGGTTTCGCGGCCCCAAATCCAAAGCGCCCGCTCCGTCGCTCCGAATCGGCTCGGGCTGTTTAGCCTCCTTGAGCTGATCCAGCTTCTGTTGCATTCGTTCCATGAATCTTCTGTTCATATTTTCCTCCTTAATTTCCAATCAATGTCAGTATGCCCGATTTAAAGCGGTTTAAACGTCCGTGCGCTTTCAAATATTCCCGCGCCGTAGCTTTGCGGTTTCAATTTGCGGCTAAGCGTGCTATAATAGAAAAAACGGCGGTTAAGCGCCGGATGGCAAAGAGCATACGGGCAGGGGCGACAAGGAGGAAGCTGAACCAATGGAAAATCCGGTCAAAAAGGCGGTTGACTTTGCGGGCAAAACCGTGGTTGTTACGGGCGCCGCTCAGGGCGCGGGCGCGGAAATCGCGAGACGCTTTGCACAGGCGGGCGCGAAGGTTGCGATTACCTACAACTCCAACGGGCAGGCGGCGGCAAAGAGGGTTCGCGAGCTGTCGGAGATGGGAGCTGAGGCTGAGGCGTTTCGCCTCGATCTGTGCGAGCTTGATATGTTTGACGGGGTGGTTGAAGCGATAAAGCGCCGCTTTTTGGGGATCGACTGCTTGATTAACAACGCCGGAATCTACCCGCATTCGTCGATAAGCGGCATGACGGTAAAGGAGTGGGACGAGATGTTCGCCTGCAATACCCGCGGAACCTTCTTCCTGAGCCGGAGCGTTGCCAAGCTCATGATTGAGCAGGGCAAAGGCGGCGCTATGGTCAATATCTCGTCGATAAATGCAACAAATCCCAGCGAAGCGCTGACGCATTACGGGGCGTCCAAGGCGGCGGTGGAACAGCTGACGCGCAACCTTGCCGCCGCGTGGGGCGGGCATGGAATCCGGGTCAACTGCGTGGCTCCGGGGCTGATAGATCGCGCAACGCTGGATATGGCGGTGCCGGGCTGGCGGCAGAGCTATGAAAAGCGCGCTCCGCTAAGGGCGGTAGTCCCGCCGGAGGAGATTGGCAACGCCTGCATCTTCCTGTGTTCGCCGCTGGCGGGCTTTATAACCGGGCAAACGCTGACGGTTGACGGCGGAGTTTTGCTTGCGCCGGCGTTCGATTGGAGCTAAGCGGACGGAAGGATATGGGTTTGGTGTACAGCGTTTAAAAAAGCTTTAGACGGGTTTTGAAAGGGAGAGAGGTATGCTTTATCAAAAGGAACGGGAACTGATAGTTAAGTTTTGCAACCTGATGGTTTCCCGAAGCCTCACCAAGGGCACGGGCGGGAATATCAGCATCCGTTGCGACGGCGGGCGGATAGCCATTTCGCCCAGCGGAGTGGATTATGCGGCTATGAGCGCGGCGGACGTGGTAATAGTGGATTTTGACGGCGCAACGGTGGACGGCAACCTGCTTCCGTCGAGCGAGACGCAGATGCACCTCGGTTGCTATCGCAAGCGGCCCGATATAGGCGCGGTGGTTCATACCCATTCGACCTTTGCCACCGTGCTGGCCTGTATGCGCCTTGAACTAAAGCCCATCCACTATCTGATCGGATATGCCGGCAAGACCGTTCCCTGCATCGACTACTATCCCTTCGGCTCGATGGAGCTTGCCGAAGCGGCGGGGGATGCGATGAAAAAAGGCAACGCCGTTCTGCTGGGCAACCACGGGTTGCTCGCGGCGGGCAGGGATATAGATTATGCGTTCAGCACGGCGGAGGAGACGGAGTTCGTCTGCGAGCTGTATTATCGCACCCTGTTGCTCGGCGGCGGCACACTGCTCGACGAGGAGCAGATGGAGGATGTGGCGCGGCGCTTTGAGCGCTACGGCCAGAAGCAAAGGAAGGAGGACTTATGACTGCACAGGAGATAAAGCGGATATTCAACCTGATACCGCTGGAGAAGGAGGGCGGCTTTTATCAAAAGACCTATAAGAGCGCAAAGATTCTGCCTCGCGGAGTTGTGGACGGGGAGACGACCGAGCGTACCGCCTGCGGGGCGATATACTTTCTGATGGAGGCAAGCTCCAACAACCGCCTGCATCGCAATAAGAGCGACGAGATTTATAACTTTTACCTCGGGGACACCCTGCTCTTTACGATGCTCCATCCCGACGGGAGGGCGGAAACCGTGCGCCTCGGGACGGATTATGCCAACGGCGAGGTTTCCCAGCTCGTCGTGCCGGGCGGCAGTTGGCAGGGCTCCAGGCTTGCGCCGGGCGGCAGTTTTGCCTTTATGGGGACGATGATGGCGCCCGAATACGACGATGAGGACTATATCGACATCGAGGATTTGCCAAACGGAGCGGATACCTTAAAGGAGCAGTATCCGGACTTTGCCGACGAGATTGAAAGGCTGTCCTTTAAGGCATTTTAGACGGTTGGCGCTTTCAAAGAATCGCAGGGAAAAGGAGGAGCGGATTTTTGACAAAGGTACTATTGCATTGCTGTTGCGCGCCGTGTTCGCTGTCCTGCATTGAACCGCTAAAGGGGGAGGGCTTGGAGCCCGTTGCCCTTTGGTATAACCCGAATATCCACCCGTGGAAGGAATATGTGGCGCGGCGCGACTGCCTCGTGGACTACGCTTCGAGCATCCGCATGGAGCTTATCGTAGCGGAGAACTACGGGCTCAAAAGCTTTGTGAAGGAAGCGGTCAACGCTTCGGACGGCCGTTGCTCCATGTGCTATCGAAGCCGGCTGGACTTCGTTGCCAAATATGCCGCCGAAGCCGGTTTTGAAGCCTTTACGACTACGCTTTTAGCGAGCGTATATCAAAATCATGAGCTGATTGCAAGCATTGCTCAAAGCAGCGCCGACAGATATGGCGTGAGCTTCCTTTATCGCGATTTCAGGCCAAATTTCCGAGCAGGAAATGCCCGCGCAAGGGAGCTGGGGCTGTATATGCAAAGCTATTGCGGTTGCATTTTTTCCGAGGAGGAGCGCTACGATAAGCAGATTCGCCGGGATGCGGAGCGGTTTGGGCGCGTTGCGGCGGCGCAGGCTGAGGACGGGAGAGATGGATGAGTCGCGCTATGCGATGATATTCTTGTTGACAAACTCCGATTTCTTGCTATTATAACGGTAGAGATTTGCGCCCGCGCAGGCGAAGAATTTTAATGAGGCGGATATGATAGAACGCACGGCGGGGATTCCCGCATATAAACTGGTCAAGCAGGAGCTTTTAAAGAGGATTGCGGCCATGCCCGACGGAGCAAGGCTCGGAACCGAATTTGAGCTGTCCGACGAGTATGGAGTGAGTCGGGGCACGCTTCGGCAGGCGATAGCGGAGCTGGCTTCGGAGGGACGGATTTACAAGATCCAAGGAAGCGGAACATATAAGGGCAGGGGAAAGGAACAGCACGCTTTTACGCTGGAGAAAACCTTTACCGAACAGATAATGAAAAGCGGCAGGGAGCCGGGAATCGAGGGCGTGGAGCTGAAGCTCGTCCCCGCAGAGCGCAATATAGCTGAAAAGCTCGGGGTTAAGGAGGGGACTTTGGTCTACTCCCTTTTCCGCATCCGGCTGGTCGATAAGCGCCGAACCGCCTGTTGCCGCGCCTATATACGCGCAGAAGCCGTGCCCGGTATTCGGGCGGAGGATCTGAAGATGTCGTTGCTGGCAATGTTTCGCGAGCGTTTTCGCTTTACGCTATCCGACGGGAGTATCACCTGCCGGGCGGCGGCCGCGCCGCGTGAAATAGCTAAGCTCCTCGACGTTCCGACAAAATCGCCGGTGCTGTGTTTGGAGCATATCGAAAACGGAGGCGGTTTTTCGCCCCTGTTTGTCGATATATCCTATTTTTCCAACGATTATTCGCTGAAGCTCAAACCCGTATAGGACGAACCCGTAATAATTAATCCTCGTCGTCTATGAGGCTGTCCGGTTCTTCGGGAGAATCCATAGCTTCCATTGCCTTGCGCTCGTTTTCAAATCTTTCCGCCAGCACCTTCGTCGTGAGGTAGGCGGAGATGGCGTCGATTGCCATCTTGTTTTTGCCACCGCGCATGATGGCAAAGTCCGCGTCGTTGATGTAGTTCGCTATGTACTTCTCATACATGGGCTTTACGGTCTCGATATACTGCACCGAGATATTGTCGATGGAGCGGCCGCGCATTTTGATATCGCGCTTGATTCTTCTGATAAGGCAAATATCAATATCGACGTGCATATAGACCTTCAGGCTCATCATTCGGCAAAGCCGCTCGTCGTGAAACATATGGATGCCCTCCATGATCAGCACTTCGGGCGGGTCGATAAGCTCATCGGTATCGGCTCTCAGGTGGTTGGCATAATCATAGCCCTTCTTTGTGATGGGCTTGCCGGCCTGAAACGCTTTCAAGTCCGCAATGATTTCCTCATAGTTGAAGATGTTGGGCTCGTCATAGTTGATAAGCATACGCTCCCGAAGCGGCAATTCGGGAAAGCTCCTGTAATAGCAGTCCTGTCCGATGATGGCGCAACTACATGCCAGACTGTCCTTGATTCGTTTTGCGAGGGTGCTTTTCCCGCTTCCCGAAGCTCCGCAGATTCCAACGATAATCATGAATTCCTCCCAAGCTCACAAAGTTTTAAGTAACAGAAAAGAGTATTTCCCCGTATGAGGGAAGAGGCCAAAGTCCTTTGTCGATCATACATTCGAGACGGTCTACCGCCTCTCGCAAGTCCTCCATGCGGGGCTTTAGGTGGTCGCGCATGGACTCGGCTGAACAATCAAAGCGGCGGAGCGCATCCTCCAGCTCGTCGGCGGCGGACAGGCACTTGCTCATTTCTCCGCTCAACCGGGTCAGCATAATGCGCTGTGAACGGTCTTCAACCCCGACCTGCTCCAACAGTCGAAGACTGTTTGCAAGCCGCTCGCAATAGCCGACGCAGGCGGGAAGGATGCTTCTGCGAACTATTCTGAGCATTGTTCCCGCTTCAATTTTACCCGCTGTGACGTAATTTTGCAAGGCTATTTCTTCCTGAGCCAAAATTTCTTGCCGGCTCATAACTCCGTGGGAGGCAAACAGCTCCAAAATCCGCTCCTCTCCGAGGCTCTTTATGGCGTCCACGGTGTTGTCCACGAGGGGCAGGCCACGACGCTTGGCTTCCTCGAGCCATTCGGCGGCATAGTTGTTTCCGTTGAATATCACGCGCTCATGCTCCCGGTACATGGAGGCGAGGACGGAAGAAAGCTGTTCGCCCCCTTCGAGGGCGTCGGCTATCCGCTTGAGGCTCTCGGCGGCTATCGTGTTCAACACGGTATTGGGGAGGCCGAGGGATTGGGATGAACCAACCATCCTGAATTCAAACTTGTTGCCCGTAAACGCGAACGGGGAGGTGCGGTTTCTGTCGTCGTCATCGCGAAACAGCTCCGCCATGGTGGACACTCCGATGCTCATCCTTTCCTTGTGATGGATAGGGAGCGAACTGCCGGAGCAAAACTGCTCCAGCTCATTTTGAAGGGCTTCCCCAAGGAACACGGAGATGATCTGCGGAGGGGCTTCGTTGCCGCCGAGCCGGTGTTCGTTGCCTATCGTGGCACAGCTCATCCTGAGCGCGGAGGCATACTCGTCAACTGCGGCAATTATTGCGATCAGGAAGGTTAAAAAGCGCCGGCTGCTTTGTTCGTCCTTTCCGGGCTTGAGAAGATTTATCCCCCCGTCCGTCAAAAGCGACCAGTTGTTGTGCTTGCCGCTTCCGTTCACGTTTTTAAAGGGCTTTTCGTGCAAGAGACAGGTAAGCCCCTGCTCGTCGGCAACCCGGCGCATCATCTCCATGGTGAGCTGGTTATGATCCACGGCAAGGTTTGCCGATTCAAAGAGCGGAGCAAGCTCGTATTGGGAGGGAGCGACCTCGTTATGCTCCGTTTTGCAGGGCACGCCCATCAGGCGGAGCCGTTCGTTCAACTCGTGCATGAACTTCAACACGCGCTGGGGAGTGGCGGCATAATATTGATCCGACAGCTCCTGCCCCTTAGCGGGAGCGGAGCCGAAAAGCGTTCTGCCCGTGTAGATCAGATCCTTCCGCATAAGAAAGTGCTTCTTGTCGATCAAAAAGTATTCCTGTTCGCCGCCCACGGTCGGCAAAACTTTACGGGTCGTTTTATCGCCCAAGTGCCTCAAAACCCGCAACGCCTGGCGGTTCAAAGCCTCCATGGAGCGAAGCAACGGGGTTTTGGCGTCGAGCGCCGCTCCGTCGAAACTGCAAAAGGCGGTGGGGATGCACAAACAGCCCCTGCCCGCCGAATCGCGCTTTATAAAGGCGGGGCTGGTGCAGTCCCAGGTTGTATAGCCGCGGGCTTCAAAGGTCGCCCTGAGCCCGCCTGAGGGGAGGGAGGAACCGTCGGCTTCGCCCTTAATCAGCGACTTGCCGGAAAATGAGGCAAGCGGGCGACCCGATATCCCGTCCAGCTCCAAAAAGCCGGTTCGCTTTTCGGCGGTGGAACCGGTGAGCGGAAGAAACCAGTGGGTATACTGCGTTGCCCCGCGTTCGAGCGCCCAGTCCATCATGGCGCGGGCGACCGCTTCGGCTACTGAAAACTCAAGGGGCTTTCCCTCATTAAGCGTGGCGCACAGGGCTTCAAATTCATCCCTGCCCAGCCGCTTTTCCATCCTGTCCAGGGTGAAAACATCCGCCCCAAAATCGTCCTTTTCAATTCTCTTTTTTAAATCGCACTCCATAATAGTCTCCAAAAAACAAAAGTCGTCACATTATATATGATTTTGACCAAAAAAACAATACCCATTACGCGGAAGCTTCCAGCCCTGGCGGAGCGGGGGAGCTAAGGGTTGGATTTAAAAAAAGATGCAGGAAAAATGGGACAAAAAAACGGGGCGGAAATTATCTCCGCCCCGGTATCGCGATTTTTAAACCAGCGCCATTATAACCGCGAAGGCAACGCCCAAGAGCATCAGCCCCGCAAGTATCAGGCATATAAGACGAACGCTTTTCTTCATGGCTTAGGCTCCAAGCACCAACTCTTTTACGATAGAGGTGACCTCCACTATCAAGCCGTCGTTCAACCGCTCGATGGAAGACATCCACTCCGTCTCCAGAGCGGCGAATTCGTTGGTGTTGATGTAGCTCACTATCGAATCCTCGAGGGCGTCGCGGTAGGTTTCAAAAGGAACCATACCGGTTTCGCCGTCGACGCGGGTGACGATATAGTAGGTGTGAGCCTCAACCTCGTTGCCGTCATCGTCGGTGGTCGTAGAGGCGATATCGACGGTCGTATATTCCTCGCCGCCAATGGGAAGCAGGACTGCCGCGTCGAATATCGTATCTTCGTTGTTATCCATAAAGCAATCGGCGGGGCCTATGGCATAGCCTTCGCTTGCGTCCATGGTTTTGATGAACGCATCCTCGTTCACATCCTCCATAAGGATGGTTTCAAAGTTCTCTCCCGCGTCCAAACGGGCGGTAAGCTCGTTCAGCGTTTCCTCGGAGGAGACCTTGATAACGCGGACAAACACAAAGCCATCGGGAATGTACAGATAGCGGTATCCGAGCGTTCCGTCCTGATACTGCTGTTCATAGATGGCGCAATCGCCGGCAAGATAGCCCTCCTGGAAATTCGTGGTTACTATCTCCTCGTAAGCGCTGAGCAGCTCGTCCTCGGTTATATCGTCGTTCTGCTCCGCGTAGTAGGTCATAAGATTGTTGCCGCAGTAGCCTGCATATTGCGATCTTTCCACCTCTTTCATATAGGTGGTCTTGCTGCAACCGATGCTCTTGAAATAAGCGGCAAGCTCGCTTTGCACCTGCGAATCGGTAAGCTCATAATCGACCGAACTGCGAATCGACTCCTCCAGGGAATCAATGGCGTCCTGAGCGGCGGTATCCAGCGCCGCCTGCTGATCCTCGGTCAGCTCCAGATTGAGCTCCTCGGCCTTCTGTATGTAGAGCTCGCCGGAGATGGTCAGGTTAAGCACATCGAGGCAGAGCTGTTCCATCGCCGTTGCGCTGGTGGTATCGTAATAGGTGTAGCCCAGGCCGAGCTGAGCGTAATAGTTGTACATGGTAAGATTGTTGACGTAGGCGGCGACTTCGCGCTCGTATTGGCCGAAGGTGATCTTCGTTCCGTTGACGTCAACGATGGTTTTTTGACGGTCAAACCAGTTGAAACCAAACTGATCCTGTTGCAAGGCTGCGATCAGCAGAATCGCCGCAACTACAACGAGTACGACAATCGTGACGATCAGAATGGTTTTTTTAGTTTGCTTTTTCATTGGTAATAGCTCCCTTAATTACGTTATTCAGTGAATTGTACTATTTTAGCGCAAAAATGTCAATACAGGATTGCCCCTTATCGGAAAGCCAAAGCTCTCTTGGATAGCAATCCAAAGCGGAGGAGAGGGTTTAGGGGCTTTTCCTTAAGCGCACCTGTATTTTGGAGGCGTTGAGCCCCGTTTATTTTAGCTTTTGCGGGGCGGCTCAGTCCGAAATGGCAAAGCCGGTATAGAAGCACATATCCAGGATGACGTTGCCTTCGTCGTCGGGCTGTGTATAACGAGGGCAGGTATACCGCTCCATCATCCAGCGGACGCCGTTTTTATCCGCCGTCCATTCGTAGCCCTCTTCCTTGAGCCGGTCGAAACAGCAATGGAAGTATATGTCCGGCTCCTTGCCGTATACCCAGCACACAGCGATCTCTCCGGCGTCGAAATCCAGACTGTCATAGCCTTCGGGAACGGGCGCGTCGGGCGGTAAAAATGCGCCGATCCAATAGTTGAACTCCTCGCCCTCCTTGATGCGGCACAGCCCGTAAAAGGCGTTGCAGTCCTCAAACGGTTCGCTGTCGCCCGGGTAGGCGAGCGGCTCGAACAGCCCCTTTGAGAACCATTCGCCCCACTTGTTTGCAAAGGTTCCGTTCTCCTTGTCGACCTCGGTATAGCATCTGCCTACAAACTTCATCGCGGGGAGCGATTGGCTGTATACGCGTTTTATCTCTGCCATGTCAACCTCCGTTTGGTGTTTTTTCAGGCTCATCATACTCTAAATCATCGGGAAAAGCAATATTGAGCGGCAAATTCCGGAAGAAGGAGTATTTGCAGGCAAGCGGACGGAACTCTTCTTTTGGAGGGAAGTGAAAGATGCGTCGGAGCCGCTTTGGTTGAAGGCGGGATTTGATAAAACAATCGGACGCCGAAGCGGATTATATCCGAAGCGACGTCCGATAATGGCAAATAACACTTATTTTGATACAATGAACCCCTTTGTATTTTAGGGGGTTCAAATTGTCTTTTAGGGGGTTCATTTTAGACAAAACAATATATATCGGCTCAACAACTCGGGATTTGTCAAACTGAATATACAGTAAAAACTTTTGCTACCGCAATAAAGTGTTCCGCATCCTATCGTCCGAAGGACACTTCACGCGCGAAGCGCACTTCTCTGCCGAAGGCAGCTTCACGTTCCGCGCAGCGGAACACTTAGTTGAAAAAAGCACTTGGCTTTCGCAAAGTGCTTTTTTCTGGTGCCTCAGAGTGGACTTGAACCACCGACACAGGGATTTTCAGTCCCTTGCT
>JAUNBM010000026.1 GCA_030527115.1 Clostridia bacterium | reverse complement strand
TGGCGGCGTTTGTCCAAGGACGGACGCCGCTTTGGTATGTTTTGGCAGAGTTGAGCGGCAGGTTTGACAAGCACAGCCGCTTATGTTATCCTTAAATTGGGCTTAAACAAGTCTGAATAACTATTGGGAGAACGATTATGAAACGCCTTATATCCATCTTGCTGTGTTGTATAATGATTCTATCCGGCGTTCCCATGCTTGCTCAAGGCGTGGAAGACGGGGCGGAGGCGGGATTCATTTCCGGTAACGGGTTTTTAGGCCCCAAAGCGGCTTCAAAAATCGGTGCGGACGCGCTAATCAGCCGCGAGACAAACAAAGAGAAGGCGCAGGAGCTTTTGCGATTAAGGGCGGCACAGCCCGCCGAGCCGGACGCGGAGGACAGCGCCCTGAAAGCCGGGATTCCTTCAGATGAAACGATGACCGAGCTTTCGCGCTGGCTTGTAAACGGAAAGGATATCCTCACCGAAACCGATCCGAGCTTCACTATGCAGGGGGACGTCCTGTACCTTCACGGGAAGGATATAGTGATAACCACGACCGATGGGGGATTAAATTCCGGCTACACGGTTATAGTTGAATCAAGCGTGTCCCAGATTAAGGTCGAAAACAGCCTCCAGTTCGACTATCTGTACGTCGAGGCGGGGGCTGGTACGCTCGAGTTCCTGCTGGAAGCCCACTTGAACGTGTATTACCAGCTTGTCAGCGAGCGGGATTTGAGCTTCTTGCGTGGAGAGAACAGCTATATCGTTGTGGAGATTGGATTCCGATGGAGATACCTTAATTATTACAAGGATCTCATATTATATTCGCCCGAATTTCTCTACTATACCAGCTCGGTGATCGTCTTCGGCAAGCTGGAGGTTGACGGAATGTTTTTCTCGGTAGAAACCGACCTCGTATGCGAGGAGCTTGAAGCCACGGCAACCACGCTGAGTTGCGACGGCCTGTATTCCGAGGGCGATATCACCTTAAACGAAACCTGGGCGACCTCGGTGCCGTATTTTGAATCCCTATACGGAAATATCGGCGTTCATGGCTCAAAGATAGCAATGAATCATGGAATAATCGCGGCTACGGGCGATATTATCGTTTCCGGTGGGAGCGAGATCCGTCAGTACGGTTCGGTGACGGCACGGGGCGTCAGTCCGCTGGGCGCGCTGGAGGGGGATATAATAGTCAGCGATTCGTTGCTCCTGTTATCGCAGGATTCTTCCTATCTCCAATTCCTCTATGCCGGAAGCGAGTTGATTTCAACTAACAGCGTCATTTCCTCGCCCTATTACTACATCGGTGTTTCCTCCGATATAAAGGGAGGCATGATCAGCGTAACGGACGTGGAGTTCCCGCAGAATCTGGACGCGTCCGATCCGAGCGTTATGGCTTTCCGCTTAAAGGATAACAGAGTGGCGCTGTACATTCTCGATCACGACGTCGTTTTGCAGAGCGACTGCCTCATCGAAGGAAGCTACCTTATCCCTTCCGGCAGAAAGGTGAATTTAAACGGGCACAATATAACCGGCGGCGCGCTGTACTACGAGAAAAAATCGAGCTTTACTCCGGCGCCTCCGTCGGTGGCAAGGGAATTTGTCAAGATGAGCGGGCTCAGCTTCGAGCCGAACTACCTGAATTACACCGTGACAAGCCGCCGTTACGGCTTGGATCGGATTGGCATACCGATGCCCAACCTCTACGGCGAGCCTGCAAATGCAACCTTCCCCTATGTTGTGTTGTCAAGCTCAAACAAGAACGTTGTTTACACCGATGAAGAAACCGGCGCCGCCTATCTGGCGGGAGCGGGCACGACGACAATAACGGCGACTGCGCTCGACGGCAGTAACCGCCGCGCAAGCTACAGGCTTACGGTGGAACTGCCGGTGCCTGCAACCGGGGTTCAAGTGGCGGAAAAGAGCTATTCGGTGGATTTGTCGAAGGGCGACAATACTTTCCGGTTCGAATATGTCCTAACGCCTTCGAACGTTACGGTTTATGGAGCGGAACTGATTTCCAGCGATCCCGAAATTGCAACAATAGATTCGGATGGATATGTAACCGTATACAAGGCCGGACGGGTTACGCTCACCGCCAAAACGCAGGACGGGACGAATTACAGCGACTCGGCAACGCTTACGGTAACCGGAGTTTTGCCCGAATATAAGGAGCTGTATTTGGCGCTGTTCCTCTATCAGCCGGCGATATTCGGAGATATAAGCAATGCTGTCGAAACTACCGATCCGGGAGCATATCCTCCGGGAACCTTCTATTCGGAGGGCGGTTATACCGTGGAATATGCTGAGAGCGTTTATGACTCAGCGCGGTATTTAGCCCAATATGCGGAGGGTTACACCCAGGAGGAGATAGATGCGGCAACGGAGCTTTTGCACAGGGTATACGGAACCTTCAAAATCGTGCCCCCGTTGAACATTACGGCGTTGCAATCCTGCATCTCGTGGGCGGGCAGGTTTGAAAACATAGCTGTCGGAACGGATGAAAACGCGCTTCCGAGCGGAACCTATTACTGCCGCACCGAAGCGGATAAAGCTGAGTTTGAGGCCGCGCTGGAAGCCGCGAAGAACGCTTTAAATGCGGCGACGGTTCAAAACGAGATAGATATGGCGTATTTGGCGCTGAGCGCCGCGGGCAGTAAGGTTTACTATGCGGTGGCAAGGCGAATCGGGGACGTCAACGGCAACGGGACGGTGGACGCGGCGGACGCGGCAATGCTGTTGCGTTTTATCGTGAGGCTGGAGATCAACTTCGGGGAGAACCAGCGGTACAACGCGGACGCGGACAAGAACGGGGAGCTTACGGCTTCGGATGCCGCAACAATCCTGCGCGCGATTGTTCGACTGGTGGTTTTGCAGGACTGAGGGGCTAATCGGCTTGGGCTGAACCCATTTTTGCTGTCCGAAGCTGCGCTTTTTAGAAGCTTCGGGTAGCCGGTAACTTTTGCCGCTCCGATATTTTCGGGGCGGCGCTTTTTATGCCTTGTCCGCCATAGCTTATGGCGGAAACATCTTGCACAGCAGGGGAAGGGGCGGTTTATTTGGGTGGAGAATGGGCAAAGCTAATGAAAAAGGAGAGCATTGGATGAAGCGACCGTTTTTATTTATCCTCATATTATTGCTGGCAGTTGCGGGGCTTGCGCCGGCGAGCATTGCCGAGAGCGGCTCAACGGCTGAGCCGAGCGTTGAACCCGCATTTTCGCAGTCGGGACGGACTTCGGAGGGCGCAACGCTTCGGGTGGGGGAGCTGATATTTTGGTGCGCCGCCCTTTTGTTCTGCCTCGCGCTGGCGATAGCGATTAGAATAAAGCAGTCTTAGAGCTTGCGCCGCCTGTGTTTTCGTGCTAAAATATGCGAGGACAATAGTAAGGTACAGGAGGAAAGAGTATGAGACCCGCCAATTTAACCCCGCATATCGGGTGCAGTCCCGAGGACTTTGCCAAGACGGTTTTGATGCCCGGCGACCCGCTCAGGGCAAAGATGATAGCCGAGACCTATTTGGAGAACGCCGAGCTGGTAAACAACGTGCGCGGCATACATGGTTATACAGGTACTTTTGAGGGTAAGCGAGTATCGGTGATGGCGAGCGGTATGGGCATACCGTCCATCGGAATATACTCCTACGAGCTGTTCAACATTTTTAACGTCGAGAGCATCATCCGCATCGGTTCGGCGGGTGCGATACATCCCGAGCTGAAGCTCTTCGATTTGGTTATCGCTTCGGGCGCCTGCACCAATTCGTCCTTTGCCGACCAGTTCCGGCTTCCGGGGACATATGCGCCGATAGCGGATTATTCGCTTTTAAAGAAAGCGGTGGACGAGTGCGAGGAGCGGAAGCTGGCGTATAAGGTTGGCAACGTCCTGTCGTCCGACTGCTTCTATGACGATGCAAAATCCACCCTGCAATGGCGGAAGATGGGCGTGCTCGCGGTGGAGATGGAGGCGGCGGCGCTCTATATGAATGCGGCGAGGGCAGGCAAGAAGGCGCTGTGCATCTGCACGATTTCGGATCTCATCGAGGGCGGCGCCGAGACGACGGCGGAACAGCGGCAAAACGCCTTCCACGATATGATGAAGGTTGCGCTCGCCATCGCGGAGGACTGAGCAATGAAAAAACTGATATCGACAAAAGATGCTCCTGCGGCGATCGGCCCGTATTCGCAGGGGGTTACCGCCACGGGAAGTCTCGTGTTCGTTTCGGGCCAGCTTCCGATAGATCCCAAGACGGGCGCCTTCGACGGCGAGGATATGACGAGCCTGACGCGGCGTTGCATCTTGAACATCGAGGCGATTTTAAATGAAGCGGGCTGTACGCTCAACGATGTGGTAAAGACGACCGTATACCTGAAGGATATGAACGATTTTGCCGAGATGAATGCGGCGTATGCGGAGTTTTTCAGCGGGTCGTTGCCTGCGCGCGCGGCGTTTGAGGTAGCCGGTCTGCCCAAGGGAGCGCGTGTGGAGATAGAGGCGGTAGCCGTGTTGCCCAAGTAGCGATATGTGGTTTCTATATGCCTTAGCGGCGACGCTTGCCTGGGGAGCGGCGGATCTCTTTTATAAAAAAAGCGCGACCGAGGAGAGGTACAGCCATCTAAAAACAACGATAGTCGTGGGGCTCGCAATGGGCATCCACGCCGTTGTCACGCTCATCTTCTCCGGGGTTGAGTATAATCCCATCAACATAATCCGGTACGCCCCGGTGTCGATGCTGTATATCCTCTCGATGATAGTGGGCTATTTTGGACTCAGGTATCTGGAGCTGTCGGTGAGTTCGCCGGTTCAAAATACTTCGGGCGCGCTCGTCTGCATCCTCTGCGTCCTGGTTCTGAAGCAGAGGCTTGATACGATATCCATTGTCGCGGTCGCTTTAATGTGCGGCGGGGTGTTTCTTTTGGGAATGCTCGACCACAAAAAGCGCAAGGAGCTTGTTTCGCCGTCGGACAGGAAGTATCGGATCAGCATGATAGCCTTTTTGATGCCGGTAATCTACTGCATACTTGACGCGGGCGGGACGTTCTTCGACGCCTACTATCTCGACGACTTCGCAACAACGCCGCTTGTCGGGGTGACGGAGGAATCGCTTGAGACCGTGGCTAACCTTTCCTATGAGCTTACCTTCCTGCTGGTTGCGGTAGTTCTGTTCGTATATGTGGTGTTGATAAAGAAACAGCCGCTTAAAGTTACCGGGCAGGGAAACCGGGCGGCCGCGGCTGTCTTTGAAACCGCCGGCCAGTTTTTATACGTCTATGCGATGAGCGGAAAGGCGGTCGTGGCGGCTCCGATGATAGCCTCTTACAGCATAGTTTCGGTGATACTCGGCAGACTGTTTTTAAAGGAGAAGCTGACCGGGTGGCAATATGTAACTGTGGCGCTGGTAATGGCAGGCATAGCCCTGCTGGGCTTGGCTGAAGGGCTGGCGGGCGAATAGCTAAAATTGAGAACGATGAAGGTTTTAAAAAGGAGAGGAACATGGATTTCAATCTGATACACGGGCAGGCAAAGGAAGCGTTTAGGATTCTGATGGAGACGGCGAAGCCGAAGGCGGGGGAGCTTTTGGTTGTCGGCGGCTCAACGAGCGAGATAATGGGCAAGCGCATCGGTTCCTGCTCGACCAAAGAGGCGGCTCAGGCGGTTTACAGCGCGATTGCGCCTGCGGCGTCCGCAAGGGGGCTGTATCTGGCGGTGCAGGGGTGCGAGCATATAAACCGTGCGCTCTGCGTGAGCAAGGGAGCGATGGAGGCTTTCGGCTTGCAACAGGTGTGGGTTAAGCCGCATCTTAGGGCCGGGGGCGCATTGGTTACCGAGGCTTACAACAATATGCTGGACGCGGTGATGGTGGAGGACTTGCGCGGAAGGGCGACCGTCGGCATAGATATAGGCGATACGCTGATAGGAATGCACCTTCATGTGGTGGCGGTGCCGGTTCACAGCCCGCTCAGAAGGATAGGCGAGGCGAATTTGGTTTTGGCATATTCGCGTCCAAAATACGTTGGCGGGCCGAGAGCCGAGTATGAGGACGTCAATAATCCGCATATTTAGTGGGTTTTTCGTCGAAAAGCCGTTTTTTTCAAAAATAATGATTGCTTTTTTCAGTTTGGACGGATATAATGCTTGTGGTGTCCATTGGCGGGTCTGTGGTTGAAAATTGATGCCAGTCGCAGGCGAAACAATCCACATAAGCGGGAAACCGTGAGCATGGTGCGGCCTAGAAGTAAGACCAACCGGCGGCATGATCGCCGAGAGGGGTAGTAGTGAAGCGAAAGCGGAGCGAACCTTCCAGTTGGCGGGTGTGGGGGCAAAGACCAGGTCAGCCGACAGTGGGAACCGACAATCTATTTATCCAGAAGGGAAAGAAAAAAGGAAATGTTCGAAGAAAAGGTATTGGTATGCAGGGACTGTGGCAGGGAGTTCATCTTCACGACAGGCGAGCAGGAGTTTTATGCGGAGAAAGGGTTCCAGAATGAGCCTGTTCGCTGCAAGGAGTGCAGGACAAACCACAAGAATCAGCGCAGCCATGATCGCGAGATGCATGACGCGGTTTGCGCGGCCTGCGGTGCGGCAACGAAGGTTCCGTTCCAGCCAAGAAACGATAAGCCCATCTATTGCTCCGACTGCTTTGCAAAGCGTCGCGGCTAAACCCAAGCGAATCAAAAAAAGATGCCTCAGAGCATCTTTTTTTTATGCCGTTATTCTTGAGTGGGCGCAAGCGCCGGCCATGCACGCTAAAGCGGCGGAAAGCCCGCGCTTCAAGCCCGAACTTAGAAGGCGCGTTACCGCGCCCGCGTTTTTATCTCGTCCAGGAGCTTCTCGATGAAAGCGTCCAGGGTTTGCGCGCCGAGGTCGCCCTCCTTGCGCGAGCGAACGGAAACCAAATTTTGCTCCACTTCCTTGTCGCCCATTACCAGCATATAGGGGATCTTCTGCATCTGCGCCTCCCGAATTTTAAAGCCTATCTTCTCGTTGCGCAGGTCGCATTCAGCGCGTACTCCCAAGGCTTCGAGGCGCGCCTTAACGGCGGCGGAGGCTTCGGCGGCGCGGTCGGTAATCGGCAGAACCGTAACCTGCACGGGAGCGAGCCAGGTCGGAAAAGCTCCGGCAAAATGCTCGGTGATTATCCCGATAAAGCGTTCGAGCGAGCCGAACAAAGCGCGGTGTATCATCACCGGACGGTGCTTTTGACCGTCGGCTCCGGTATATTCCAGCTCGAATCTTTCGGGGAGCTGGCTGTCGAGCTGAATTGTGCCGCATTGCCACGCCCTGCCGAGGCAATCCTCGAGGTGGAAGTCCAGCTTTGGCCCATAGAAGGCGCCGTCGCCCTCGTTGATTTTGAAGTCCTTGCCCATCTCGGTTATGGCGAGGCGCAGAATCTCCTGATTCTCCTCCCATTCCTCAACGGTTCCAATGTGATTTTCGGGCATAGTGGACAGCTCAATCCGATAGGACAGCCCGAAGGTCGAATAGACCTCATCGAAAAGCTGAACGACATTCTTAATCTCGTCCTTCATCTGTTCGCGGGTCATGAAGATGTGCGCGTCATCCTGTGTAAAACAGCGGACGCGGAACAGCCCGTGGAGCGCGCCCGAAAGCTCGTGACGATGCACCAGCCCCAGCTCGCCCACCCGCATCGGAAGCTCGCGGTAGGAATGCGGTTCGAGCTTATAGGCGAGCATACCGCCGGGGCAGTTCATCGGCTTGATGGCAAAGTCGCCCTCGTCGATCACGGTCGTATACATATTGTTCTTGTAATGCTCCCAATGCCCGCTCCGCTCCCAAAGCTCGCGGCTCAAAATGATAGGGGTCGCTATCTCAACATAGCCGTAGCGCTTGTGCGCCTCGCGCCAGTATTCAATAAGCGAGTTTTTCAAAACCATGCCCTTGGGGAGGAAGAAGGGGAAGCCCGGGCCCTCGTCCATAATCGTAAACAGCCCTAACTCGCGTCCGAGCTTGCGGTGATCCCTCCGCTTAGCCTCCTCAATCCGGGTAATATACTCATCCAGCTCCGCCTTCTTTTCAAAAGCCGTTCCATAGATGCGCGAGAGCATCTTGTTCTTCTCGGAGCCGCGCCAGTAAGCGCCCGCAACGCTCAGAAGCCGGAGGTTTTTAACCTTCGAGGTGGACTGAACGTGCGGCCCGGCGCAGAGGTCGGTAAATTCGCCCTGGCGATAGAAGCTTATCACCGAATCTTCGGGCAAATCCTCGATCAGCTCAACCTTATAAGGCTCATTCTGCTGTTTGCAGAAGTCGATAGCTTCCGCGCGCGGCAGTTCAAACCGTTCCAGCTTGTGATTTTCGGAGGAAATGCGCTCCATCTCCTTTTCAATGCGGGCAAGGTCGTCGAGGGTAAAGGGTTCTTCAACGTCGAAATCGTAGTAGAAGCCGTTTTCGATGGCGGGGCCTATCGCAAGCTTCGCCTCCGGGAAGAGGCGCTTAACGGCCTGCGCCAGAATGTGCGCGGCGGTGTGGCGGTATGCCCAGCGGCCGTCGGGGTCGTCGAAGGTTAAAAAGCGAAGCGTGCAGTCGCGCTCGATCGGCAGAAAAGCGTCGTGGCGCTCGCCGTCTATCTCACAGCAGAGGGTCGCTTTTGCAAGTCTGGGGGAGATTGAGGCGGCGATTTCATGGGCAGTAGTACCGTTCTCAAAGTACCTGCTGTTTCCGTCCGGAAAGGTAATGTTCATAGAAGTTCTCCTTTTAAATTAAATAAAACGCTCCCTGCGCGGCAAGGGGCGTCAAAAACGCGGTTCCACCCTAATTGGTTCTCTTTTGCGCTGTAACGGGCGCGACCGGTTTCGTCCTCGGGCGGTCTTCGCGGCTTCCCCCTTGCCGCGATCTCAGCCAAAGGCGCGGCTCTCTTATCAAGGGGTTGCGGGTCGCTACTGCTTCCCGAATCATCCGAACTTCCTAATTATAGCCTCCGCAGGCGCGGCTTGTCAAGCCCCGAACGTTCAAAATTGTAAGAATCGCGGGACGGCTAAGATGCTATGATGGAGGTGCGGGAAGTGCGGGGATTGCGGCTTCTGCATAGTATATAGAAGGGGAGATTTCCCCTTGGAGGAAAAAATGACTAAGATAACCAAATTCATCAACCTGCTTACTTCGCAGGTGGGGCGCGGGATCTATGCGTGGGGCGGAGACGGCGAAATCCTGTCCGACATGAGCGATCCGGTGGCCTGGATAAGAAAACACGAAACCAGCTCGAACAATGCAAACCGCGCTATCAAGCTGTACAACAAGAGGCTCGACGAGGGAGTGGAGCAAATCCGGGCGTTTGATTGCTCGGGGCTGATGTACTGGTGCCTCAAACAGCTGGGGATAGTCGGAAGCGATATCAACAGCCGCGGGCTGTATCGCATCTGCGCTCCGATAACCAAGGCTGAGCTGAAGGCGGGCGATCTGGCGTTCCGCTGGTCGGATAAGGACGACGACGGCTTCGATGTGAGCGAGATCTTCCATGTTGGAGCGATGACGGGAAGCGACACGATAATCGAATGCCAGGGCAGGGACGTCGGAGTTGTGGAAAGCAAGCTCTCAAGCAGATGGAACGCTTTCGGACGCATAATGGCGTTGCAGGAAGCGGAGGCGGACGTCGACTTCGTATTTACGCGCCCCCTCAAAAAGGGGGATAAGGGCGAGGACGTGAGGCAGTTACAGCTCCTGTTGCTCGCAAAGGAACTCGACCTCGGCACATACGGAGCGGACGGAGACTTCGGAAGCAGAACCGAAAAGGCTGTAAGCACATTTCAAAAGAACGCGATTTTGCAAAGCGGCGTTGCAAACGCCCTCACCATCGAGACCCTCGGAGGCGCGTTCGGAGAGGAGTAAACATGAACCCAAACGTACTCATCGCGTTGCTGTCCTTCTTAGGAACCATGGTGGGCGCCCTCGGCGGAGTTATGGCGTCGGCGCGGCTGACGGCGTTTCGCCTGAAGCGGCTGGAGGAGAAGGTCGATGCGCACAACCACCTCGTTGAGCGAATGGCTGTGGTGGAGCAACGTGTAGAGTTGATCGAAAGAGAAGTTGCATGAAAGGAGATTACAATGGAAACACAATGCAGAGCAAAGAGCATACTGTTCTGGATAGGCATGGTTTCCGCCGTCTACGAGGCGGTGGTTTCCGCCCTGATAACCGGCGGCGTTAGCATGCCTCCGATAGTCGGAGCGATAGGCGTTGCGCTGGCAACGGTGCTTGTCTACTGCAACGGCAACAATCCCAGTCTGAAAAAGACCTATTAACGATCGACGAGGCGGAGGACGTTTTAAAACCGGCGTTCCTCCGCTTTTTTAATTGCACTTTCGGCTTCACCGGTTTATAATAAAAAGAAAAAGGAGGGCCCAGCTTATGAAGCTTAGCTATCTCGGACACGCCTCGTTTTTAATCACCTGCAACGACGGGCTTCGGATAGTAACCGACCCCTATCCGGCAGACATCTATCCGCACGAGCCGGTTGAATGCGACCTTGTTACGATGAGCCACGACCATTTCGACCACTGCGATCTTTCGCTGATAGAGGGAACGCCGAAGGTTATCAAGGAACTCGAGCCGCTCGACGTTCGCGGCCTGCACCTGTACGGAGTAAAGAGCTTTCATGACGAGGTGGGCGGCAAAAAGCGCGGCGAGAATACGATATTCGTGTTTGAAGCCGACGGCGAGCGGCTGGCGCATCTGGGCGATCTCGGCCAGCTTCTGAGTGACGAGCAGGTTGCGGCGATAGGCGCGCTCGACGTTCTTTTGATTCCGGTCGGCGGCACGTTCACCTTAGACCCCAAGGCGGCGGTGGAGGTCGCAAAACAGCTCCGCCCCAAGCGCGTGATCCCGATGCACTACGCCTGCAAGGGGCATAGCTTCAAGCTCGTCCCTGCGGCGGAGTTTGTACGCCTTTTGGAAAGCGAGACCGATATCTTCTGCGATAAGAGCTATATCCTTGCTTGAGGCGCTTTGCCAAAAGTTCACATAATCCAATATTTTGTTGCATTTTGTCGCTGTTTTCGCTATAATATACTATCATGGCGTACTGCCGTGAAACCGAGAGAAAGAAGGTAAGGTATATGCTAAAGCTCTTTGGCGACACCGATATGGACGTTACCCCCGAAATTGCGAAAAGATACAATGCGGGGTTAATCAGCATGCCCTATTCCATTGGAGAGGACACCATCTATCCCTATGAGGATTTTGAGGTATTTGAATCAAAGGAGTTTTATGACCAACTGCGCGGGGGGCTTATGCCGACTACCTGCGCCGTTAACCCCGAGAAGTATCGCGAGATCTTCGAGGCGGAGTTCTCGGCAGGAAACGATATTCTCTATGTGCATTTTTCCGCCGCAATGTCCTCCACGTTCGATTTTATGACGACGGTGGTGGACGAGCTGCTCCAAAAATATCCCGAGCGGCGCTTCTATGCGTTGGACACCCGCGGAATCTCCATAGCGAGCCTGGCGGTATTTGAGCATGTCGGAGAAATGCTGAAGGAAGGCAAGAGCGTTGAGGAGATTCTGGACTGGGCGAAGGAGGGCATCTATCATTGGGCGACCTATTATTTTGCCGAGGACTTGAATTTCTTTAAGAGAAGCGGCAGGGTCAGCGGCCTCGCGGCTTCGATGGGCACGCTTATCGGGGTTCGCCCGATCATCTTTATGGACGCCGACGGCAAGATGAAAACCATCGGCAAGGAACGGGGCAGGGTTAAGGCGGTCGACAGGGTTATGAAGTATGTCGACGAGCTTGGCGACGATGTGGCGGCTCACAGGATATATATAGCGCATTGCGACGCGCCCGAATCCGCCGCCATGTTCAAGGCGAGGCTCATCGAGCGTTTCGGTGAGGATATCGACCTGTATATCACCCCGCTCAATCCCACGGCAGGCTGTCATTGCGGCCCTTCGAGCATCGGAGTCTGCTTCCACGCGATTCATAGGTAGAGCCATGCTGGAGATTCGTGAAGTAAAGACCAGGGCTGAGCAGAGAGCGTTTCTAAACTTCCCGCTCAAGCTCTATAAGGACTGCCCTTATTTCGTCCCGCCGCTTTATGGCGACGAAAAGAAGATGTTTCGCCCGGACTATGTGTACTATGATACCTGCGATACGGTATTTTTCAACGCTTATCGCGACGGCAGGCAAACCGGCCGCATTCAGGGGATAATTCAACGCGCCGCAAACGAAAAAAACGGTGAAAAGCGAGCGCGTTTTACGCGCTTTGACAGCATAAACGACGCTGAGACGGCTGAGGCGCTCTTTTCCGCGGTTGAAAACTGGGCTAAGAGCAAGGGCATGAACGCCGTTCACGGCCCGCTTGGATTCTCCGATTTGGAGCGCGAGGGACTTCTGATAGAGGGCTTTTCGGAATTGTCCACCTTTGAGGAGCAGTACAGCTACGACTACTATCCTGCGCTGATTGAGGGCAGGGGCTACTGCAAGGAGGTCGACTGGGTTGAGCGGAAGGTCTTTAAGCCCGATAAACCCGACCCCAGGTTCAAGGAGCTGTCCAACTATCTTCTAAAGCGGCACAAGTTGCATTTCGGCGAGGCGAAGAATACCCGTGAGTTTATCGAGCTTTACGGCGACAAGATCTTCGAGCTTCTCGATATAAGCTATAAGGATATCTACGGCACGGTTCCGTTCACCGACGGAATGAAGCGGATGCTGATCGGCAACTTCAAGCTGATGATAAATCTCAAGCAGGTTGCGGTGATTCTCGATGAGAACGAGCGGGCTGTCTGCTTCGGCGTATGCTTCCCCTCGATTGCCAGGGCGGTTCAGCCCTCGGGCGGCAGGCTCACCCCGCTTGCGCTTATCAGGATTCTTCGCGCCGTGAAGCGGCCGAGAATAATTGACCTCGGACTCGTTGGAGTTCTGCCCGAATATGCCCAAACGGGGGTAAGCTCCGCAATCATTTCCGGAGTTGTGGACATATTAAATCAGGAGAGCGTGGAGTACGCCGAGACCAACCTCAACCTGGAGGACAACTACAACATTCAAAACCAATGGAAGCGTTTTAAGACCGTTGTGCATAAGCGGCGGCGCGCCTATGTGAAATATCTAAACGGAGAGAACAAGGATGATTAAAATCGTTTTAGACTGCTTCGGCGGCGACAACAGTCCCAAAGCCAACGTGGATGGAGCCATACATGCTCTGATGAAGAACCACGACCTGCACCTGATTCTCACGGGCGACGAGGCCACTATTCGGGGCTGTCTCTGGGCCGAGAGCCTTAGCGACAGAATTGAAATCGTCCATGCGCCCGACGTTATTACGGGCGAGGATAAGCCGACCGAAGCTATAAAGCGGCGCAAGGAAAGCTCGCTCGTGAAAGGGCTGGAGCTGTTGCGCGAAAACGATGATATTGCGGGAATAGTCAGCATCGGGGCGACGGGCGCGGTTCTTGCGGGGACGGTGCTTCGACTGGGAAGGATCAAGGGCGTGCTGAGGCCGGCATTCTGCCCCATTCTGCCGACGATGCACGATGGAATCGTGGGCGTATGCGACAGCGGCGCGAATGTGGACTGCAAGCCCGCCTATCTCAAACAGTTTGCGATAATGGGGAGCGTCTATCTTCGGAGCGTCTATGGCGTTGAGAATCCCAAGGTAGCGCTTTTGAACGTTGGGGTCGAGTCCGAAAAGGGCGGCGTCCTGCATCAGGAGGCATATGAGCTGTTGAAGGCTTGCGATAGCGTGAACTTCGTCGGCAATATGGAAAGCCGCGACCTGCTTTCGGGCAAATACGACCTCGTCGTTTGCGACGGGTTCAGCGGAAACGTGCTGTTGAAGGCAACCGAGGGCGCCTGTCTTGAGACGCTCGGAAGGCTCAAGCGCGGTTTTGGCCGCAATCTCCGCACCAAGCTCGGCGCTCTGCTGTTGAAGAAGATGCTCATGGAGGAGAAGCGGTTTTTGGATTATCAAAACTACGGCGGGAGCATTCTGGCGGGCGCTAAAAAGATAGTCGTGAAGGGCCATGGCAGCAGCAAGGCGACCGGAGTTGAGAAGTGCATCGAGCAGGCGTATAAAATGGCGAGCAGCGGCTACTGCCAGGAGGTCGAGCGCGCGCTTTTGGAGAGCAAGCCGGAAGAATAGAGAAAGCGAACCAACTAAAAACCGCTCCGCCTCAGTTTTGAAGCGGAGCGGCTTTATATTATCAAAGCTTTAAGAAATCATATCGCCCTGATGCGCAATCAGCGTAGCGTCGTAAACCCCCTCAACGCGGAGGAACTTATCCACAAAGCCCGTTTCGCTTTCCTTAACGCGAAGCTCAATAGCCATCTCAATTCCGTCGCGCTGGACGGTCTTGCTCTTGAGTTTGGCGTTGGGAATCTGCGCCACCATCTGCTTGATGGCCTTGGAAGCGCGCTCGTCAAAGTGCAATACCAGCAAAAACGGCATCGAGCGCGAGCCCTTGATCAGCGTCAGTATCACCATAAACAGACCGATAATTATCGCGCCGATTATGCCCTCGATGAAGAACATAGCGCCGAACGCAATACCTTCGGCAATCGCCCAAAACATGAACACGGTATCAATGGGATCCTTTATCGCGGTTCTGAAACGCACGATGGACAGCGCGCCGACCATGCCCAGGGTCATCTTAACGTTGTTCGAGACGAACATGATAACCATTGCGCTCACCATCGTCAGCATTATCAGGCTGAGATTGAAGGTGCGGGAGTAAATAACGCCCGAAAACGTCTTCTTGTAGATGAAGAAGATGAATATTCCCACAAAGAAGGCTACGACTATCGTAAAGATCGTCAGCCAGGGCTGGTTCGTGTGCGAAGCGAACATTGTTTGCAGTGTTTCTACCATAAGTCCTCCTAAGTCCTATCTATTATACATCAAATTGTCTGCAAAAGACATACTTGCTTGCCGCCGTATGATCGGCCGCATCCACCTGGAGCAACATCCTGATATATGCCGGCAAGTAGCGGTTAAACTTAACTTCGACGATCGCTAAGGACGGATCCGACGTCGCCGGGTAAGTAATAACGTTGGGGTCGAAGATATCCTTTGGCCGCATGCTGGTTCGTATATTGCGGTCGAAGGTTACCCTGACGTCCTCAATCGGAAAAACATACGGCTCGCGGTCGTAATCGACAAGCACCTTGGGCCTTAAGTGCCTTAGTCGAAACGCCGCAAACATCTCCTGAGCGAACTTCTCCTTGCGATGCAGAAGAAAAGAATACTCTCCGGCTATGATAGCCTCACATTCGTTTCTTGTCAAGGAGATGCTGTCCTTCTTGATATAAATATTATTCTTGTGCTTGCGTTCCAGCTTGATGGCGGAATCCGAGAGGTTGTAGATTCGGATTCTGTACTTGTCGCGAAACTCCACTCCGGCTATCTTTTCACCGACTCCCGTCTCATAGGGGTCGTCGAAATAGAGGCTCCGGATGAAATAGCTTCCGCCCTGCCTGGCGGCATGAGCGTCCTGCGCCATCGTAAGACGAAGCCGCGTCCCCAAAAAGGTCGCTTCGCCCTCGGTCATTACAAATTTCAGTTCGTGTCTGTAACCCTTTCCCATAGCTCTTCCTTCTCAGCTTATGATCCCGTAGGTATCCTTCGCCGCCTGCAATTCCTCATCGGTGAGATTGAAACGCTGTTGCAGTTCCTCCCACGAGAGGTCATAGTTCGTCCGCTCGTTGATATAGCGATAGCAGTAGGCTTGGGAGCGGGCGGGGTAATTGATTCCATACTGCCGGAGATTATTCAGGTTGGCTTCCCAGTTGCGCACGGTTGCGCTCCAGCGCGGTCTGGCAAACACCATCTCGTCGGCAACGGCCGCGGCAAGCTCGTCCACAGCGGCGACGATATTCTCCGTGGAATAGGCCTCGTATACCTTTGCAAGTTGCGTTAGGAATACGTCCACATAGTTGTTGTTGGACAACAGCGAGCGCGACAGCACGGTTGAGAAGCCCTTGCCGGCTCCGTGCCCGTCCTCGTGGAAATAGAAGCGGAAGAAGTCGCGACGGTAACCGCTTGTCACATCGTCGGCCGCATCGCCGTTTCCGTTCATGGCGTCGCAAAAGTCGTAGATAAGCCAGCGCCATTTGCCGTCCTTCTCGCTGGAACGCCACCACTTTATGTTGCCGGTATCCTTATTGCCAACAACTATCTCGATGGAGCAGTAGAGCGCATAGTTCTCCACATCCATCAGGGTGCAGATATACTGATAATCGGAGTCGCTCAAAACGCAGTTGCGCTCGGTGCAATATTTAATCAAGTTCTCATAATCCTCCACCGCCTGCTCTGAGCCGCTTACGAGAACGCCGTTTCCAACGAGCAGGTCGATGGTGGACTCGTCCTCTATGCTGTAATGCTGAGCGATATAGGTGGAATTTATCTTTTCACGAAGATTATAGATTCCCCAATACTCACCGTTGAGATAGGTCTCGCATTGAACAAAGGCCTGCGAAGCCATGTCCAGATTGCCGTCGTCGCAGAGTTTGGCAATGAGGATATCCCTTATATGCGAGGCCTGGGCGTCCTTGCCGCTTTGCCTCATGACGAGCGAATTATAGGAAGTAAAGGGGCGGTTATCGAAGAAGGCATAGTCCAGGCTCGTAACCCCATAGCCCTTGCGGGTGACGAGGGCAAAAGATTTCTGCCGCTGAGCCCTCGAATAAGCGCCGAAGATACGGATCATCAGATCCGCCTCATATTCAACGCCCTGTCCGCCCGCCGCGGTGTAGATAAAGCTGGCCTGCCGCTCCCAACAGCGCCCGCTTTGATTGAAGTTTGCGCCTTGAGTGCTCGTGGCATATTCGGAAGTGATATCGGTAGGCTCGCCGCTTCCCTGATAGTCGTTGCCGAGAACATATATGCCCGTCGTCGGATCCCAGAGATTTTCGGGATCGGTGACGAGGAAGATAACGTTCAAATCCGTCGAGTGAGCGTTTTCGGTCTCCTCGGTGATGATGATATAGGTGTTGGACACCGTATCGCTGCCGTACATCGAGCCGTCGTTCGCCCAGGCGCGGGCGCGGATAACGGTATTTTCGCTAACGCTGATGGGGGATTCATAGCGGGCGGAGGTCTCGGTAGGCGTGGTTGCGTCCAGAGTGTAGGTCACATAGCAACCCTCCGGAACGATTATGGACACCTGCTGAGCGCTCGAATACAGACCGCTCTCCAGCTCAAACTCCGGTTCGGGCGCATAGCCGGACTTGGCTGTGCCTTCGTTGGCCGCGCTGGGAGTGGGAGTTTCAAATTCCATCCAATTCCCGTTCGAGTCCCTGCCATAGGAGACCGTCGCGTGGCAGGCGGGAATCTCCGCCATGTCTATCAGAACGCCCTCCCGGTTGTAGAGATAGAGCGTTTCGCCGGTTCCGCGGATATCGAAGTTCAAAGTGTAATAGGAGTTGCCGTCCGGCGCGTCGCCGTCTTTCAACACGAGAATGAGATATCCTTTTGCGGCGATACTCGTTCCGTCAGGAAAAACCCATTTCTGGGGCTCCCCGCTGTCGTCCGACACCGAAAAGCCCGATAGATCCAACGGGCTGTCGCTTTTATTGTAAAATTCTATCCAGTTCCCCAAAGTAAAGTCAAAAGGGCGGTAGCTGTCATAACGGGAGCTGTAAGCAAGCTCCATATAGTAGCCCTCGACCAGCACCTCGTTTATAGTTATATCGTGAACGCCTATGTCGGGATGCTGTTCGTTGAAATAGGATTCATAGCCGGCATAGGTGTTGGGATAGCCGGGGGAGGGGATATCGCATTCATAGAATTCGCCAACGCCGTTATCCCAGTTCCGCGCATAGCTGTAATTCTTCTGCTGAGCGCCGAAGCTCACCTGATCCAGCACTCCGCCATAGGGATCGACAAAGATCAGCTCCTCGCCGTTTGCCGAAAGCCCGAAGTCCAGGCAGAGATAGCCGTCCACCGGAATGGTGGTGGAATAAACGAGCAGATATCCGCCCGCTTCAATAACGGTTCCCTCGGGGAAGACGAATTTATAGGGCTTTGCGCTGTCGTCGGACAGTCCGAAGCCCGATATGTCCTGAGCGCTTGAGGAGGAGTTGTGAAGCTCAATCCAATCGCTGTAAGCGCCGTCGGGGCAGAGCAGGAAGTTGGAATTGCTCGCCATGAACTCCGAGATATAGACTCCGTTATGCGTGCTGGAGGCCGTTCCCGACTGCACGGTACGGCTGTTTTGGAAGTCCGCTATGCCCTGTTCCGTGTTGGGATAGCCCGGCGAGGGGATCATGCCCATCCAGGTGCGGGTATTCAAATCGTAGCAATAGGAGTAGCCGGAATGCAGATCGGTGGGCAGTTCCTGATTCATAATCGGGTTGCCCGCCGCGTCACCGAAGGTCAGCACCTCGCCGCCGCTGAGCTTAAAGTTGGTAAACAGCGCGTCGCTGCTTCCGCTGCCCGTACACCATATAATAAGGTAGCCGTAGGGCGCGATAACCGTACCCTCGGGGATAGTCCAGTTTTTAACGTTCGGGTTGTCTACCGATTGGCAGGAGAGCAACCAGCCGGCGAGGGAAATCTCCTTGTCGGTCGTGTTATAAAGCTCGATGCAGTCCGAATCGTTGCCCTGCGGGTCGATTATGATGCCCTTGTTGCTGAACAGTATCTCGCTCACGATAACCGTCGCCGTCCCCTGATCGGAGCCCTGCGTTGAGCCGGAGCCGCCGAAAACAAGGGCGCATACGACGGCGGCAATCAGCGCGATTATCAAAACTATTACTATAATAAACCTTGTCGTTCTCATCTAAAATCTCCGTCCTTCAAAAAAACCGAAATAATAATAGCACAGTCGGCTTAAATTGCCAACAAAAACTGAAAGAAGTTTACATTTATAGCGCAATTTGTCCACTTATCAAAAGCTCCCTGAGCGTCCCCTTTGTATTATGCTCAGGGAAAGCGGCGCAATGCAAAAGGAGCGACCGTTGCGCCCGCGCCACCTCCTTTGAGGGCGGGATGCCGAGGATTGCCATTATCTCATCGCCGTTCAGCGCAAGCTCCGCATAGGAGAAGGGCGTTTTTCTCGCCGTCATATCGGCTATAATCCGCCGCCAGCGTTCCGCCCGGAAGCTCGCGTCCTTTCCGCTTCCCAAAACGTCGGCTTCGCGCAGCGCTATCATATCCCAAACCCGACGTTCGCCCCAGATGCAAAACCTCCGCCGCACCTCGTCCTCCGTCCGCTCGTCCCGTATATCGAACATATGATTTTCAACCGCAAATACTATCCTGTCGATATCGGCCTTGGGCAGGCGGAGCCGGAGCAAGACCTGTTTTGCGTCCTGAGCGGAATAGCGGTGGTGCAAGCGCATCCTTCCGGTTTCCTTCAGACAGCGCGGCTTGCCGATATCGTGCAGGAGGGCGGCAAGGCGGAGCGCGGGCTCTTTATTGATGTTTTCCGCCGCGTGAAAGAGATGGTGCAGTACGTCATGCTCGTGGTGATCCGACCGCTGCTTAACGCCCCGGCATGCCGTCAGCTCGGGGATGATATAGGGAAACAGGTTCAGCTCGTCCATACAGCAAAGCGCGGCGTAAACCTCGTCGAGCAGGAGAATCTTTATCAGCTCATCGCGCTTGCGTTCGAAGGATACGTCCCATAGCAGATGCGCCTGCTCCCTTGCGCACTCAAAGGTCGCTTCCTCGATGGAAAAGCCGAGTTCAAAGGCGAAGCGCACGAGCCGGAGTATCCTTAGCCCGTCGTGGCGCAAAATCGTATAAGGATTCGCGCTTGTGGTTCGGATGCGCCCCGCGCTTAGATCCGCCAGCCCGCCGGCAGGATCCTGGAGCCTGCCGCCCGCGATGTCATAGTAGATCGCGTTTATGGAAAAATCGCGCCGTCCGGCGTCCTGCTCAAGCGAGCCTCCGAAGATCACCTGCTTGGGACGGTGCCGCCCGCCCTCGTAGCTCTCGATTCTAAAGGCGGTGTGTTCATAGCTCCTCCCGTTCAGCGTGATACGAACGGTTCCGGTCTTTTCGGACTGAATTTCGGCGGGAATGCCGTTTTGCTTGCACAGGGCGATAACGGCGTCGGGAGACGCTTTGGAGCAGAGGTCGATATCGGCGGCGGTTCTGCCCAAAATCCAGTCGCGGACACAGCCGCCAACGCAAAAAAGAGGAATGCCGGCAAGTTGAAACAAGCCGGCAAGCTCCCTTAATTCTATCGGTATCCTCGCGTTAATCTGCGGGTTCATCCTCGTGTGCTTCCTGGTGCGGCACAGGCACCACGCTAATCACCTTCGTGCCCTCGTCCACGCGCATCAGCCTGACTCCTTGCGTCGCCCTGCCGATAACCGGAACCTGATCGAGCGATATCCTTATCACCGTGCCGTCGTCGCGCAACAGCATAAGGTCAACCGACTTGTCCGCCATCTTCAAACAGGCGAGGTCGCCGGTTTTTTCGGTCAGCTTCATCGCGTTCATGCCCTTGCCGCCGCGTCCCTGAGCCGAATATTCGCTCTCGTGCGTCAACTTGCCCAGCCCGTGTTCGGTAACGGTAAGCACGTTGGAACCCTTAACGACCTTGACCATATCGACCACGATATCGTCTCCGACAAGCTTAATCGCCCGCACGCCCATGCCGCCCCTGCCGGTGGCGCGCACATCGGCTTCGGCAAAGCGAATGCACTTGCCCTTCCTGCTCGCGATTAAAAACTCGTCATTCCCTGAGGAAAGCTCCACGCTGATCAGCTCGTCGTCCCCCCTCAATTCCTGTATGATAAGACCGCCCTTGCGAATGTTTTTGCAATCGGAAAGCCGGGTCTTTTTAATCATTCCCAACCTGGTGGAGGTGACGAGATAGCCCCTGTCCTCATCCTCCTCGCTTATCGGGAAGGCTGCTGTAACCTTCTCGCCCGTCTGCAGTTGCAAAAGATTGACCACAGGGATGCCCTTGGCGGTTCTGCCGCCCTCGGGAATCGTGTAGCACTTGTTCTTAAACGCTCTGCCGAAGTTGGTGAAGAACATAATCCTGTCATGCGTACTGCAGACAAACATCCGTTCGACATAATCCTCCTCGCGGGTAGCCTGCCCGATAACGCCGCGTCCGCCGCGGTTTTGAGCGCGGTAGGTGTCGGGGGAGAGCCGCTTGATATAGCCGAAATGCGTCATGGTGACCGCCATGTTCTCCTCCTGGATAACGTCGTCCAGCTCGATTTCATCTACAAGCTGGGTAATCTCGGTTCTGCGCTTGTCCCCGTGCCGCTCCTTGATGGCGAGCGCCTCCTCGCGGATTATCGAGAGCAGAAGATGCTCGTCTTGCAAGATGCTTTCGAGGTAGGCGACGCGCTCCTTGAGCTGGCGGTCCTCCTCCATAATCTTCTCGCGCTCCAGGCCGGTAAGCCGTTGCAGACGCATATCCAATATCGCCTGCGTCTGCCGCTCCGAAAGTCCGAAGCGCGCCATGAGCCGTTCCTTGGCGACGTTCGGGTTCTCGGACTTTTTGATTATCTCGATCACCTCGTCGATATTGTCGAGCGCAATCAGGAGACCTTCGATTATATGCAGTCGCTCGAGGGCGCGGTTCAGCTCATATCGCGTCCGCCTTGTAACCACGTCCTTTTGATGTTGCAAATAGTGGTAGAGTATATCGCGCAGGCTCAAAACCTTCGGCTCGCCGTCGACAAGCATCAGCATAATGGCACCGAAGGCTTCCTGCATGGGCGTGTGCTTGAACAGGTTGTTTAAAACCACGTTCGCATTCACGTCCTTCTTCAATTCGATAACTATGCGCATTCCGCTCCGGTCGGTCTCGTCGCGCAAATCGGAGATTCCCTCAAGCCGCTTCTCGTGTACCAGCTCCGCAATGCGCTCAACCAGCCGCGCCTTGTTGACCTGAAACGGGATTTCCGTCACGACGATCCGGCTGCGGTTCGCGCCGTACTGCTCGATTTCGGTCTTGGCGCGGACAACGATCCTGCCCCTGCCGGTGCGATAGGCGGCGGCGATTCCGGACTTGCCCATAATAAGCCCGCCGGTCGGGAAATCGGGGCCGGGGATATATTGCATCAGTTCGTCCGAGCTGATATCCGGCTTGTCTATCAAGGCAACCAGCCCGTCTATCGTTTCTCCGAGGTTATGCGGGGGAATGTTAGTCGCCATTCCGACGGCGATACCGCCCGAGCCGTTCACCAATATATTCGGAAAGCGCGAGGGTAAAACCAGCGGCTGGGTCGTAGTCTCGTCGAAGTTCGGGCCGAAGTCCACCGTGTCCTTTTCAATATCGGCCATCATTTCGACCGCCATCTTGGAAAGCTTAGCCTCGGTATAGCGCATCGCCGCGGCGGGGTCGCCGTCGACCGAGCCGAAATTGCCGTGCCCCTCGACGAGCGGATAGCGCGTGGAGAAGGGCTGTGCGAGCCGAACCATAGCATCGTATACCGAAGAATCGCCGTGCGGGTGATATTTGCCCAGGCAGTCGCCCACGATGCGCGCGCTCTTCCGATAGGGCTTCTCCGGCTGTAAGCCCAGCTCGTCCATGGAGTACAGGATGCGGCGGTGTACGGGCTTTAAGCCGTCGCGGACGTCGGGCAGGGCGCGGTTGATGATAACCGCCATGGCATAGGAGATAAAGGAGGTTTTAACTTCCTTTTCAAGATTTATAGGTACAATTCTGTTTGTCGTCATATCGCTCATCGCTCTTTCCCCTTATACGTCCAAATTGGCCACGAGCTTGGAATTTTGCTCGATAAATTCGCGCCGGGGCTCAACCTTATCGCCCATCAAAAGCGTGAAAAGCTCATCGGCGAGAACGGCGTCCTCCACCTTGACCTGAAGCAGAATCCGCGTTTCGGGATCCATAGTCGTCTCCCAGAGCTGTTCGGGATTCATCTCGCCCAGGCCCTTGTATCTTTGAATGACGGGCTTGGGCTCCCTGCCAATCTCGTTCAGCGTCTGCTCCAGCTCCTCATCGGAGTAGACATAGCGCTCGAACTTGCCGCGCTTGATGAGGTAGAGCGGAGGTTGCGCTATATAAACGTAGCCCTTGTCGATCAGGGGGCGCATATGGCGGTAGAAGAAAGTCAAGAGCAGGATTCGTATATGGCTTCCGTCCACATCCGCGTCCGTCATGCAGATTATCTTATGATAGCGGAGCTTGGTTTCGTCAAAATCGTTGTCCATGCCCGCGCCGAAGGCCGTAATCATCGCCCTAATCTCGTTGTTGGCGAGCATCTTGTCGAGCCGCGTCTTTTCAACGTTCAATATCTTGCCCCGAAGCGGAAGAATAGCCTGATTCTTGCGGTTGCGGCCGGTTTTGGCGCTGCCGCCCGCCGAATCCCCCTCGACGATGAACAGCTCGCAGAGCGAGGCGTCCTTCTCCTGGCAGTCGGCAAGCTTGCCGGGGAGCGAGGTGCTGTCCAGGGCGGACTTCCGACGCGTCAGCTCCCGCGCCTTCCGCGCCGCGTCGCGGGCATGGGAGGCGGTGATGCACTTTTCAATTATCAGCTTGGATATCTGCGGATTCTCCTCCAGATAGCGCATAAGCCCCTGGGCAACCGCGCCGTCCACGAGCGGCCGGATGTCCGCGTTGCCGAGTTTGGTTTTGGTCTGGCCTTCAAACTGCGGCTCGGTGAGCTTAACCGAGATGATGGCGGTAAGCCCCTCGCGAATATCCTCGCCCGACAGGGACATATCCTTCTCCTTAAAGAGGTTGTATTTCCTCGCGTAGTCGTTGACTACCCTGGTGAGCGCCGCCTTAAAGCCCACCAGATGCGCTCCGCCCTCGTGGGTGGCGATATTGTTGGCAAAGGTCAGCACAAGCTCGTTGTAGCCGTCGTTATACTGCATCGCAATCTCGACCGAGGCGGTTTCCTGCTCGTCCTCGAGCCGTCTTGCGGTGAAATACATCGGCGCGGGATGCAAAAGCTCCTTGTGCTTATTGAGATGCTCCACGAAGGAGCGGATTCCGCCCTCGTAGCAATAGGTGCGCTGTGTTTCGGGATCGGTGCGCTCGTCCGTGGCGGTGATGCGTATTCCGGCGTTCAAAAAGGCAAGCTCCCTGAGCCGCGTTTTCAGCAGATCGAATTCGTAGTTGAGCGAATCGAAGATTTCCGCGTCCGCCATATAGGTGATAGTCGTTCCGGTATCGCCCTCGTCGCAGTCGCCCACCTCCCTTACATCGTCAAGGGGAAGTCCGCGCCGGTATTCCTGCCGGTATATCTTGCCGTCGCGCCGGATCTCCGCGATAAGCCATTCGGAGAGCGCATTGACGCAGCTTAGGCCCACGCCGTGCAGTCCGCCCGAAACCTTGTAGCCTCCCCCGCCGAACTTTCCGCCGGCGTGCAATATCGTGAGCGCAACCTCAAGCGCGTTTTTGCCCGTTTTTTCGTGATAGCCCACGGGGATGCCCCTGCCGTTATCCCTTACCGTTACGGTTAAATCCTTATGGATGGCAACTTCTATATGATCGCAGAAGCCGGCAAGGGCCTCGTCGATCGAGTTGTCCACCAGTTCGGTTATAAGATGATGCAACCCTCTTATATCGGTAGTCCCGATATACATTCCGGGTCGCCGTCTTACGGCCTCCAAGCCTTCCAGCACCTGAATCTGGGAAGCGCCGTAATTTTCCACATCGCGTTGAATATCTTCCATCAGTGTTCCTTTCCTTATTAAGAATTGGAGTCTATATTTCCACAACCGAGCCGTCGTTCACCCCGTAGACCTGCATCTGCCCCGCACCCGCCTTTGCAAGCTCCTCCAGGTGCGTACAGCTGACGAAGGTCTGACAGCCCTCCACGGTTTTTAGCAACAGAGCCTGCCGTTGCGCGTCCAGCTCGGAAAAAACATCGTCGAGCAACAAAACGGGATTTTCGCCCCGTATTCGGCGCGTCAGCTCAATCTCCGACAGCTTCAGCGAAAGCGCGGTCGTCCGCTGTTGCCCCTGCGAACCGAAGGTTCTAACATCCAGCCCGTCCAGCGCAAGCGCAATATCGTCCTTATGCGGGCCAACGGAGGTGAACCCTCGATACAGATCGCGTTCAAGGCTATCCAAAAGAGCGTCCTGCATGGCTTCGCAAAGCTGGCGTTGTGGCACAGCCGGGAGCGAGGGACGGTAGGCTACCGAAAGCTGTTCTTTGCCTCCGCTCATCTTATCGTGAAGGCGCTTGGCGACCGTTTTCAGCTCCTCGCAAAAGTTGGCGCGGGATATCGTTATCGAAGCGCCGAGCCGCGAAAGCTGAACGTCCCATTGCTCCAAAGTGCCGCTCGAAAGCATATCGGGATCCTTCAAAAGGATATTCCTCTGCTTCAAGGCGGCGTTGTACTGCTGGAGAGTATAGTAGTACGCGGGTTGAAGCTGGGACAGCTCCATATCCAAGAATCTCCGCCTCTCGGCAGGCCCGTCCTTGACGAGCGCGAGATCCTCCGGCGAGAACATAACCACGTTCAGCGCGCCCATCAGCTCCCCCGACCGCTCAATCGGCTGGCCGTCCAAAAACACGCGCTTCCGCTCCTTAAACCGAAGCTCGATCCGGATGACGCGCCGCCCAAACGAGGTTTCGAGTTCAAGCTCAACCAGCCCCTCCTCAACCCCGTTGCGAATCAGCTCCCCATCGTGCGAGGTGCGGTGACTGCGGCCGAGCGCACATAAAAAAACGGCTTCAAGAATGTTGGTCTTACCCGCGGCGTTCGGTCCGGTTAATACGCAAAGCCCCGAGTCCGGCCGCAGTTCCAGCCGCGCATAGTTGCGAAAATGGTACAATTGAAGCCTGTTTATCCGCACGCGCATTCCTCCACAAATTTACCATGTCAGTATACCATAAAGTGCCGCAGTTGTAAAGCCTTGTAAATAATAATATAGATATAAGTCTGGAGAAAGGGAAAAA
>JAUNBM010000025.1 GCA_030527115.1 Clostridia bacterium | reverse complement strand
ACCGGCGCAAAGCCTGCTACTGTGCCGTTTTTGCCGTTTGCTTGCAAAAGTCGGGCGGCGGCGTTTACAGAAATCCGGAGCTGTGGTATAATATGGCAAATGATTTTAAACGGAGGGCGCAGATGAAAAAAACGGCGGCGACTGTTCTGGCGGCGATAGGTTCGCTTCTGCTAATCCTTTGCATATTATTCGTTTCGGTCTGGTTCGTGATGAACGACGATATCTTTATGGAGCGGGAGCTTCAAAAGCTCGGCAACAACACGGATATGGGCATGAGCCTCGCCGATCAGTCCAAGGCGCTGAAAAGGCTCATCGAGTATATGCAGGGGCGGGTCGATGATATAAACGTCGAGGTTACGGTAAACGGCGAGCTTGTCGAGATGTTCAATCTTGAATACGAGGGACAGCTCATCGAGCAGGTGCATATGGAGGAGGTGCGCCAGGTTTGGTCTCAGCTCTCCACCTATTTTATGCTGTGCGCGATCATCGCCTTAGCCTTCTTTGCGCTCGCCGCGATAACGGCGGGCAAGGGCTTTATCGTCCAATGGATGCGCGGATATTTGGGCGGGCTCGCCTTCTTTGCATTCGTTGCAATCTTCGTTGCGGCATGGGCGGCGGTGGATTTCAACGCATTTTGGACGATGTTTCACCAAATCCTGTTTCCGCACAGCACCACCTGGATGTTGCCCGATGAGTCGCGCATGATTCAGATGCTCACGAGCGAATTTTTCTCCGACGTCATCGTTCGCATCGTCGCGATAGGAGCCGCAGCGATCGCCGCGCTCGCGCTGATAAGCGTGGTGGCGCTGTTGATAATCCGCCGCAAAAGACCCGTCTATGAGGAGATAGAAATCGAAACCGACGAGGACCCGTTCGAGACTATCGAACTGGGGGAACCGAACCTTATCATCGAACACAAAAAGCTCAACCTGCCGGTTCATAAATGGGACGAGGTTGAGAGGGGAGCGGGCGAACCGCTTGCTACCGGAGACGAGCCAAAGAACGATGCGGAGGACGAGCCGACGGAGACGGAAGGTCGCGGCGCAGTTGACGGGGAAATTGCCGGAGACGAGCCGGCTGAGGACGAGCCGGCTGAGGACGAGGCGGCAGGGGAGGAAGATGAGCTATCTTGACGCGGCGAAAAAGCGCGCAACGGAGCTGATAAGCAGTAAAAACGCCGTTATTCTCGCCATAGAGACCTCCTGCGATGAAACCGCCGCCGCCGTTGTGAAAAACGGGCGCGAGGCTTTGTCCAACATAATCTATACCCAGATTCCGTTGCACCGGAAGTTTGGCGGGGTTGTTCCCGAACTTGCATCGAGAAACCATGTCGATCAGATAGGCCTCGTTGTCGCCGCCGCATTGGAGGAAGCCGGACTGGACAAGGGCGATATCGACGCGGTCGCGGTTACTCACGGCCCGGGGCTGGTCGGCGCGCTGTTGGTCGGGGTAAGCTTTGCCAAGGCGCTGGCGATGAGCCTGAACGTTCCGCTGATAGGCGTTCATCATCTGATGGGGCATATCGCCGCCAACTATCTGACCTATCCTGATTTGGAGCCGCCCTTTCATTGCCTGATAGCTTCGGGCGGGCACAGCGATATAGTGGAGGTCAAAGATTATACCGACTTCGTGCATCTCGGAGGAACGCGCGACGACGCCGCCGGGGAAGCCTTCGATAAGGTTGCCCGTGCGCTGAACCTGCCCTATCCCGGAGGCCCGGAGCTGGAGAAGCTGGCTGAATCGGGCAATCCGAATGCGATAGCCTTTCATTCGGCGTTCAACATGGGCGACAGCTTCGATATGAGCTTTTCGGGGCTGAAAACCGCCGCCGTGAACCGGCTTCAAAGCGAACCCAACGTTCGGCCAGCCGATATAGCGGCGTCCTTTCAGTTCGCTGTAAATAGCATTTTGTCCGACAAGGCGATTCGGGCGGCGAAGTCCACCCTCGCCCTTGCGGGCGGAGTGTCAGCCAATCGAAACCTTCGCGATATGCTGGAGAAAAAAGCCGGAGCAAAGGGCGTGCGCTTCTGCTGTCCCGATTTTAAATACTGTACCGACAATGCCGCCATGATAGGCTCGGCGGCCTACTATCTGCTGATGCGAGGCGGGCTGTCGGACTTGAGCCTGAACGCCGTTCCCGCGCTGGAGATGCAGTCGAGTTGAACGCGCAAAATAAAAACCGGACGCGCCGCCGTTTTTTAGAACCCGGTGCGTCCGGTTTTTTGCATACCTCTTAATTCAGCCTGTTTCGGCCGGGAAAATCTTCCCTGCCATTTCGGCTTCGAGGTTGCGCCTTGCTCACAGATCGTCCGCGTCCTGTACGGGGCGCGAGCCGTCATGTGACATGCCGGTGTAGCTTCCGTTCACATCGGACGGAATCTCGACCGCCTTTCTAGGCTCTCCCTTGCGGGATTCATCCATGCCGACCATTAGAACAGGTCGCTGCGGTTTTGGGACTGCTGCTTCTGCTTCTGGTTCTGCTTGGAAGACTGTTGCTGCTGCTGCTGATTGCGATTGCTCCTATTCCGTTCAGAACTGCGCTCCTGTGATCCGTTGTTGGAGCGTTCACGATCAAAGTCATCATAGAAAGACATACGACTACCTCCTGCTTTTTGTTCGACAATTTCTTGTCGACAGGGATAGTTTGCGTATGTCTTTAAAATTTAAACGAAGAAATTTTTTACAGCGAAAAATATTGTTCAAACTCCGCCGGAGTCGGGATTCCGTTCATTGCGGCAAGCTCCTTTTTCTTGCGCAAAGTCCAGATTTTGAGCAACCTTTCGGGGAATACGCCGCCCGCTTTCAGATAATCGCAATCCTCCTCCAGCGCCTTCAAGGCGTCGTCAAGGCAGGTGGGCAGGGCGTCGATTTTCGATTTTTCCACCTCGGGCAGATCGAAAAGGTTGAAATCGAAGGGCCCCCAGTTGTGGTAAGCCGGATCGACTTTATTGACGATCCCGTCCAGCCCCGCCATAAGGATGGCGGCATAAGCGTAGTAGGGATTGCAGGTCGCATCGGGATTCCGAAGCTCGAAGCGCTTGCTCATCGGGGACTTGGCGTAGGCGGGAATCCTGACGACCGCGCTTCGGTTCGCCATGGCGTAACCGATGGTTACCGGAGCTTCATAGCCCGGAACGAGGCGCTTGAACGAGTTGGTGGACGGGTTGGTAAGCGCGCAGAGCGAGCGGGCGTGCTTGAGCAGGCCGCCGATGAAATACAGGGCGGTCTTGGAGAGGTTGCCGTAGCCCTCGCCGGCATAGAAAACGGGCTTGCCGTCCTTTTGCAGGATGATATGAACGTGCATTCCGTTGCCGGCTTCGCCATAGAGGGGCTTGGGCATGAAGGTCGCGCATTTTCCGTCCAAAGCGGCGGCGTTTTTAACGACATATTTCACGAGCATCGTCGCGTCCGCCATTGAGCTTACCTCGCCCATCTCGGTTTCAATCTCCTCCTGAGCCGGACTTCCGACCTCGTGGTGATGATACTTCACTCCAACGCCGAGCGAATCGAGCAGTTCGCACATACGCGAGCGGAGGTCGTAATGCCTGTCCTGCGGCAGATCCGCATGATAGCCGCGCTTGTGCAAAATAGCCTGCCCGTCGTTAATCTCGTCGGTTGCCCAGTAAGCCTCGCGGCATTCGACGTCCACCAGGCTGTATTGCGGCTTGTTCATAAAGCGGACGCTGTCGAAGATGTGAAATTCAAATTCGGGCCCGATTATCATCTTATCCGCGATGCCCAGCGCCCGCATATGCTCCGTGGCGCGCTTCAAAACGTTCCTCGGATATTGATCGAAGGGACGGTTGCTCGGGGCGGCGATAACCATAACGTCGCCGGTCATCATCAGCGTGGGGACGGCGGCGAAGGGGTCGAGGGCGGCGGTGGCTAAATCCGGAATAAAAACCATGTCGCTGTTTTCAACCGGTGCAAAGCCATAGTTGCTTCCGTCAAAGCCGATGCCGTACTGCATCAGCTCCGGGGTCAGCCGCGCGGCGGGAAGGGTGACGTGCCTCCAGCGGCCGTCTATATCGACCATCTTAAAATCCAGCATCGAGATGGAATTGTCGGCGATAAACTTCTTGATTTCCTCCAAAGACTTAAACATGAGCAATCCTCCTAATTTTCTGATTTCATTGTTGCAAAGCCGAAAAGAAAAGTCAATCGAATAATAAAATATATTTTCTCTCATCCTTTGGAAAATATGGGAATAGGCTGTATGAACTTGACTTAAGCTTGGTTTAAGCGTATACTGCCCTATATAATTACAGGAGGAAAAAACATTGAAGAAATTTTTAATCATAATCTTAGCGTTAGCGATGGCGCTGTCCTTGGGTTGCGGCGGAAGCGGGGAAAGTCCGGAAGCCGTCGTTACCGAAGCTCCAACGGAGGCGCCGACCGCCGAACCCACCGCCGAACCGACTGCTGAGCCGACCGCCGAACCCACCGACAAACCGACGCCGGAGCCTACGCAAGAACCGGTTGAGAGCATCGAGCCGTCGCAGAACGTGCAGGTAGTGAACGATGATTATGTATATTTGGAGGTTCCCGGCGACTGGTATCAGGCGGCTGTGGCGGACTTCGTTATCTTCATGCCCGATATGATGACGTCCCCGACTACGATGCTGATGTACGGCATGATGGAGAATCAGGAGATTGAGGAGGGTCAGAAACTGACCGAGGAGACGCTCGACGCGAGCTTTGCCGCCATGACCGACGAGGAGCGTTCAGCCTTTGCGACCGCCATGATGTCCTCCACGATGAGCGAGGGAGAAGAGATCAGCGACGTTGAATGCGCCGTCATTGAGCTTGGCGGCGCGAAAGGCCTGAGACTTAACGCGATGATAACCTCGTCGGGGCTCACCATGCCCTGTGAGATGAGCGTGCTGATAGCCGGCGATTACCTCGTGCTGATCGTTTGGACGGGGGCGGAAGGAGAATATGAGGGAGAGCTGGCGGCTATCTATGATTCGCTGATAGTCCGGTAAGCCCCGATAGAAGCTTTCAATTTCAAAAAAGCCGCCCTGTTCAAAACTTGAAACGGGGCGGTTGTTTTTGCGTTCGGGACGGATCGTAAGCGCCGCGCTTCAGCCGCGCTTTCCGGGTTGCAGTTTGAGCGCGTGGATGATATGCCGGATGTGGATGCTCATGGCGGAGCGCGCGCCCTCCGCGTCCCGCGCCTTTAAAAACTCCACGATGGCGCGGTTGTCCGAAGCGACCATGCTCTTTAAAAACCTCACGTTGTCGGAGATGCTCATGGCTTCGTGGACGGCGCTGTTGATGATCGGAAAGAGCCGCATGATGAACTCGTTATGCGAGGCGATGGCTATCATCTCGTGAAAAACCTGATCGGCGTCGGGCCAGTTGCCGTTCCGCTTGAGCAGGCGTTCAATCCGCCTTGCCTGCTCCTCTATGGCGGCAATCTCCTCGTCGCTTGCCCGCTCGCAGGCGAGCATGATACATTGCGGCTCGAAAATCAGCCGGATCTCATACATTTCGCTGAGCCGTACCCGCTTTCTTTCCAGCGCCGATACGTCGAAGCCCTCGTCCTTGGGCAAGGGATCGGCAACGAAGGTGCCCTTACCCCGCCTGACGCTGAGAACCCCCTGAACTATCAGATAGCGAACCGCCTCGCGAAGCGTCGTCCGGCTTACGCCCAACAGCTCGGACAGCTCGTTTTCGTTGGGCAGTTTTTCGCCCTCCGCCCATTCCTTTTTTATAACTATGCGACTGTGGAGCGCATCCGCCGTGCGCTCGGATAGACTTTTCATATCCTTCTCCGTAAAATAATATACTTTGCTCCCCGCTCTTGACATCCTACATTATATCAGATAAACTGACATCAGACAAGTGATGATTTCTCATACAACGTTGGAGAAAGGAACTTCTGATGATTAACAGCTTCGATTCTCTCATCCGCGACGCCGTTTCCCAGCAACCGCCCACGCTCGCGGTCGCGGCCGCCGCCGATTCCTATGTTCTTCGAGCCATAAGAAAGGCCGTGGATATGCGCCTTGCCGGAGCTGTCCTCGTGGGCGACCGCAACGAGATCCTTCGTCTTTGCGAGGCGGAGGGTATTTCTTTGGACGGACTTTGGATAGAACACGCGCCCGACAAGGAGCAGGCGTGCAAGCTCGCCGTAGCCCTGGTTCGGGAGCGCCGTGCCCAAGTCGTTATGAAGGGGCTGGTCGACACCTCCGTATTTTTGCGCGCCATACTGGACAAGGAGAACGGAATCCGCCGCGCTCCGCTTTTGTCCCATGTGGCGGCGTTTGAGGTTGCAGGCTTCGACAGGCTCCTGCTCCTCAGCGACGCGGCATTGAATATGTATCCGAATGTGGATCAAAAGCAGGGCATATTGGAAAACGCGGCGGAGGTTGCAAAAGCCCTCGGCGTGGAAAATCCCATAGCCGCCTGCGTTTGCGCGATAGAGAAGGTCAACGAGAAGATGCAACCAACGCTCGATGCGGCGGAGCTGGTTCGCCGCTGGCGGGAGGGGCTGATAAGCAACCTGCGCGTAACCGGCCCGCTGGCTCTGGACAATGCGCTCTTTGAGGCGCTGGCTCTGCACAAGGGGATAACCGATCCGCTGGCGGGCAGGGCCGATATTTTGCTGATGCCCAACATTGAGGCGGGCAACGTCCTCTACAAAAGCCTCGCCTATATAGCCAAAGCGCGCAATGCGGGCGTTCTTATCGGAGCGGGCGCGCCCGTTGTTCTAACTTCGCGCTCGGATCATGAGGACACGAAGATAAATTCAATCGCGCTTGCAATTAAAATCGCGCTCTATGAAAGGAGCAGGGCATGAAGGTTTTAACGATAAATCCCGGTTCGACCTCGACTAAGATAGCCGTCTTTGACAACAACGCTCCGGTTTTTGAAACCGTCCTGCGGCACGGGGCGGGCGAGCTTGCGGCGTGCGACACCCTGGATAAGGATCTTTGGTTCCGTCGGGGGCTCATCGAGGACGCGCTCAAAACCCATTCCGTTGATGGAAGCGAGCTGGCGGCGGTTATCGGGCGCGGCGGGCTTATGCGGCCGCTGGAGGGCGGCGTTTACAAGGTTAACGCGGCTATGCTCGATGATTTGCGTTCGCTGAAATACGGCGACCACGCCTCCAACCTCGGCGCGTTTTTGGCAAAGGCGATAGCTGAGCCGCTGAATATCCCCGCGTTCATAGCCGATCCCGTCGTCGTTGACGAGCTTCAGCCCATGGCGCGGCTTTCGGGCTATCCCGAAATCCCCCGCGTTTCCATCTTCCATGCGCTGAACCAGCGGGCAGTTTCCAAGCGTTACGCCGCGTCCATCGGCAAAAACTATGAGGATATGAATCTCATCGTCGCTCATATGGGCGGAGGCGTATCCGTCGGCGCGCATAATAAGGGACGCATCATCGACGTCAACAACGGGCTGGACGGCGAGGGCCCCTATTCCGCCGAGCGTTGCGGTTCGCTTCCGATGTCCGGTCTGGTGCGGTATGTTTGCGCCCATCGTTCGGATTCGCCCGAGGCTATAATCAAGCGCCTCATAAAAACCGGCGGGCTGATGGGCTATCTCGGCACGAACGACGGCAGGGAGATAAGCAAAAAAGCCGAGGCGGGCGACGAATGGTTCCGGCTCGTATATGAGGGCATGGCGTATCAGATAGCAAAGGAGATCGGAGCCTGCGCCGCGGTGCTCAAGGGCGAGGTTGACAGCATAATCTTAACCGGGGGCTTCGCTTACGACGAGCTTCTGACCGGGTGGATTATCGAGCGCGTGTCCTTTATCGCCCCGGTAATAGTTATGCCCGGCGAGGATGAGCTTATAGCGCTTGCCGAAGCTGCGCTGCGGGTTTTAAACGGACAGGAGGAGGCTAAAACCTACTGATGGTTATTGCGGTTACGGGGCATTACGGGAGCGGGAAAACCGAATTTGCGATAAACCTTGCGTTGCAAAGGCGCGGGGAGCGGCGGGTTTTCCTTGCCGATCTCGATATCGTGAACCCCTATTTTTGCAGTCGTGAACGCAAGGCCGAGCTGGAGCGGCTCGGAATAGAAGTAATAGTTTCGCTGGGCGGAATGCAGATAGATATTCCCGCCCTGCCGCCCGAAATACTGACCCTGTTTGAGCCGGACATAATCGGCGTTATGGACGTGGGCGGCGATCCCGTGGGCGCGAGGGTTTTGGCGCGCTATGAAAAGCAGTTTCAAAAAACGCCGTATGAGCTTCTGTGCGTGATAAACGCCAACCGCCCCGAAACGAATACCGCCGATAAGGCTGTGGCATATCTTAGGGCGATTGAGGAGAGTTCAAAGCTGAAGGTGACGGGGCTTGTAAACAATACCCACCTTTTGCAGGAGACCGACGCCGGCGAGATAAACAAGGGGTTGGAGCTTTGCAACGCCGTTGCGGGCAAAACCGGAATCCCGCTTAGATACAATGCGGTTGACAGAAGACTTTTTAAACAGGCGCGGGATATTCCGCACCTGTTTTTAATGGATATATTTATGAAAAAACCTTGGGAGGACTAAAAGAACTATGGCTGCGAAAGTGACATTCGACAGGGACAGATGCAAGGGCTGTGAGCTTTGCGTCTCCGCCTGTCCCCGACACATCGTTGCGATCGACGAGAGCGGAACCAACCGCAAGGGCTATCATCCCGCGACCGTAACGAACATGGAGCTGTGTACCGGCTGTGCAAGCTGTGCGCGCATCTGCCCCGATTCAATAATCACGGTTTACAGGGAGGTGAACTAAATGGCAAAGGAACTGTGGAAAGGCAATGAGGCTATAGCTGAAGCGGCGGTCAAGGCAGGCTGTAAATTCTTCTTCGGCTATCCGATAACGCCCCAGAACGAGATTCCCGAATACTTTTCCAAAAGGTTGCCGGAGGTCGGCGGCTGTTTCATCCAGGCCGAGAGCGAGATCGCCGCGATAAATATGGTATACGGCGCGGCGGGCGCGGGGAGTCGGGTTATGACCTCCTCGTCCTCGCCCGGAATCAGCTTGAAGCAGGAGGGAATCACCTATATAGCCTGCGCCGAGCTTCCCGCGGTTATCGTGAACATGATGCGCGGCGGCCCCGGACTGGGCAATATCGCCCCGTCGCAGGCGGACTACTATCAGGCAACACGGGGCGGCGGCAACGGCGATTACCGCACCGTTGTGCTTGCGCCCGCGACGATACAGGAGGCGACCGACCTCGTGCAGGAGGCTTTCGATATCGCGGATATGTACCGTATCCCCGTAGTCGTCCTTGCCGACGGCATGATAGGGCAGATGATGGAGGCTATCGAGTGGCGCACGCCGAAGAAGCGCGAACTGCCAAAGAAGAGCTGGGCGACCGATGGGACGAACGGAGTTCGCCCGCACAATATAATCAACTCGCTGTTCATCGACGCCGGGGATTGCACCGTGCAGAACAGAAAGCTCGCCAAGAAGTATCAGCTTATCGAACAGAACGAACTGCGCTATGAGATCACCGGCGAAGCCGAGCCGGAGATCGTGTTCGCCGCCTACGGAACCACGAGCAGAATAGCCCGCGCCGCCTGTATGCGGCTCAAGGAGCGCGGCATCAAGGCGTCCCTGTTCAGACCGATTACGCTCTGGCCCTATCCATCCGAGGCGCTGAAAGCGGAGGCGATGAAACCTTCGGTTAAGGCGGTTATAACCGTCGAGATGAGCATGGGACAGATGGTGGACGACGTTAGAATAGCGCTGCAAGGCGCAAAACCCGTATTCTTCGTCGGCACGGGCGGCGGAACAATTCCCGTCCCGCAGGAGATCGAAGAAGAAGCCATGCGCATTTTGGGGAGGTGAAGGCAATGATGAAAACAGTCTATCAAAAATCCAAGGGATTGACCGACGCCGAGCTGCATTACTGCCCCGGCTGTACCCACGGAATCATACACAAGCTCGTGGCGGAATCGCTCGAGGAACTGGGGCTTATCGGAACGAGCGTGGGCATAGCGCCCGTCGGGTGTTCGGTATTCGCCTATAACTATTTTGCCTGCGATATGCAGGAGGCGGCTCACGGCAGAGCGCCGGCGGTTGCAACCGGCATCAAGCGCACGCATCCGGAGCTTACAGTGTTCACCTATCAGGGCGACGGCGACCTTGCCGCCATCGGCACCGCTGAGATCGTTCACGCCGCGATGCGCGGGGAGAAGATCACAACCGTTTTTGTCAACAACGCAATTTACGGCATGACCGGCGGGCAGATGGCTCCGACGACCCTCGTGGGGCAGAGAGCGACGACGGCGCCCTTCGGCAGGCAGAAGGAGCATTACGGTTCGCCCATACGAATGTGCGAGTTGCTCTCGACCATAGACGGAACCGCCTATGCCGAGCGCGTAACCGTCACGGACGTGCCGAACATCGTCAAGGCGAAGAAGGCGATTAAAAAGGCGTTCACCCTGCAACAGCAGGGAGCGGGCTTCACCTTCGTCGAGGTGCTGTCCACCTGCCCGACCAACTGGGGACTCAGCCCGTTGAAGGCTATCGACTGGCTGAAAGCCAATATGATCCCCTATTTCCCGCTTGGCGTATACGCCGACAGAACGGAGGAAGCAAGATGACACATGAAATAATTATCTCCGGTTTCGGAGGTCAGGGAGTCATGGCGATAGGCAAGACGCTTGCCGAAGCGGGCATGAAGGAGGGCATGGACGTATCATGGCTTCCGAGCTATGGGCCGGAGATGCGCGGCGGCACGGCAAACTGCAGCGTTGTGCTTTCCCGCGACCCGATAATCACCCCGCTGGTTCAGTATCCAACCGAGCTTATCGCGATGAACAAGCCCTCGCTGATCAAGTTTGAGCCCGCGGTAGTCAAGGGAGGACTAATCCTTGTGAACAGCTCCATCGTTGAAATCAAGGCCGAGCGCACCGATGTAAGGGCGGCGTATGTGCCCTGCATAGATATAGCTGACGAGCTGGGCAATCTCAAGGTCGCCAATATGGTTATGCTCGGCGCGTATATCGAGGCGACCAAGGTTGTGGCGTTCGATACGATTCACGAGATGCTGGCTCATATCTTCACCGGGCCCAAGGCGGCGCTTGTCGAATTGAATATCGAAGCGCTGAAGCGCGGAGCCGCCTGTATATAAAAAAGGAGGAAACGATGAATATTCCGATTATCCGCACCCAAAAGCCGAAGCAAAAGCCCGAAACGGAGAAGAATCTCGGATTCTGCCGCACCTTTTCCGATTATATGTTCATCATGGAATACAACGATAAGGACGGCTGGCACAGCCCGCGGGTTCAGCCCTACGGCCCGCTCAATATCGACCCCGCCTCGCCGGTGCTTCACTATGCGCAGGAGATATTCGAGGGTTTGAAGGCCTACCGCCGCACCGACGGAAGCATAGGGCTGTTTCGCCCCCGCGAGAACGCCAAGCGGCTCAACCGTAGCGCCGAGCGTATGTGCATACCGCTCATCGACGAGGAGATTCAGCTGGAGGCCATGCGCACCATAGTCGAGGTGGAAAAGGACTGGGTTCCGCACAGCGAGGGCACGTCCCTATATCTGAGGCCCACCGTCATAGCGGAGGGGAACACGCTGGGCGTCCACGCCGCAGACCGCTACATCTATTTCATCATCTGCTCCCCTTCGGGCGCATATTATGAGCATGGCTTAAAGCCGGTTCGCATCCACATTGAACCGAACTATGTTCGTTCCGTCAAGGGAGGAACCGGCGGGGCAAAGACCGGCGGCAATTATGCGTGCAGTTTGCGCGCCGCCGAGGATGCGAAGAAGCACGGCTTCGATCAGGTGCTGTGGCTCGACGGAAAGCGCAACCGCTACATAGAGGAAGTGGGAGCGATGAACGTCATGTTCATGATCGACGGCAAGCTCATAACCCCTCAGCTTTCGGGCAGTATTCTGGCGGGAATCACCCGCGATTCCGTTCTTCAGCTCGCCCGCGACAAGGGCATACCGGTGGAGGAACGCGCAATTTCGGTTTACGAGCTTATCGACGCGTATAAGGTCGGCAAGCTCACCGAAGCTTTCGGCACGGGCACGGCGGCGGTCATCTCACCGATAGGCGAGCTGGTGTTCAAGGACAATGTTCTAAATCTCGGGGACAGCATCGGAGAGGTGTCGCAGTATATGTATGATACGCTCACCGGAATCCAGTTTGGCAGACTGCCCGACGAGCATGGCTGGACTGAAAAGGTCTGTATGGGCTGATCGGGCCGAAACGCTTGCCTCTGCAATATTCTGATTAAAACAAGGCGCTCCGCCTTTGCCGGGTTTGCGGCAGGCGGGGCGCCATCCTTGTTCAAATAATACCGGGAACGGAAACGCTAAATATCAGCGCTTGCCCCGCTTGCCCTTTTTGCTGTTGGGGAGGTTTTTATTTAGGATGCTTTGAACCTGGGTTATCTCGCCGGCAGTCATCTGATCCTTTGGCAGGGTATAGGCAAAGGTCTCGTTCATAACCAGATAGAAGGCGTGGCGGGTTTCCTCGTTGCGGACGACGTATTTATAGGCGGTCTGGTTTGAGCCGCTCGCGGTGGTGGCGGTGATTCCGTTCTTGTCCAGCAGTATCTCCTGCTTAAAATCGGTCAGCTTGCCCTTCTTATACATATTATTGAGGCGCAGATATATCTTGCAACCGATGATGTAAACATTCCAAAGCAGAACGCCGACCAGCCCCATCAACAGGCCCTTTAGCACAGCCCCGCCCAAATTGCCCCTGTCCGTTGTAAAAAGAGAAAACAGGCTGACTATCATCAAAAGCGCTAAAAATACGACGATGCAGGTATAGATATGCCGCCGCATCACAACGTGAAGATTGTACCAGAAATTGTCCTTTTTTCCGATATGAAAAACTTTTTTGAACTCCATCTTATTCCCTCCGCCAGACTTCTTAGATGTTCAGTATATCATAGATAAAATGAGTTTGTAAAGAAGTTTGACATTGGCTCGGCATTTGGCTAAAATAGGGGTATAAACTCAATATCTGGAGGTTTCTATGCCCGAATGGATTGCGCCCCTCATCATTGTAGCCGTCGTCGGCCTCATCTTCCTTGCCACCGAATTTAGAAAAAAGCGCGTTCATAAGCACACCGACCCTTACTGCCGCGCATTTATCGAACTGTGCGATCATATATTGCAGGGAAGGGACTACTCGCCCGGGGTTAAGTATGAAAACGTCGGAAAGGACAAGGCGCGGATGCTCCCCTTTGAGGATCAGCCGGAGCTTATACGGGAGCTGTTCACGACCAAGCCCGACGAGTATTCGCTTGAGCGGTTCAGAAAGATGCACGAGCTTCGCACAAACGCGCAGGAGTATTTGATGGCGTTTTCGCTAATCAACAAGAAGTACAACGGCGTTCTGAACCGGCTGTATAATCTCGCGGAGGTTTTGCTGATTGCCATGAACGATGTAAACGAGCTGGAGACGAAGGATCAGCTGATGGATTTAAACTTTGTACTGCTGAAGCAGGACAAGATTCGGCAGGAAACGATACCCGCAATACTGTCCCGGGAGGCAAAAGTGGAATAATTATCCGAAAGTTCGAGATTTTTCGGGGGTTTTCTGCATTTTCTTCACAAAAATGTTGCATTCTTATGAAGTTTATGTTACAATGGGACTTGGATATTTGGCAGCTGTTACCAACAGCCCCGAATTATCAATATTGAAGGAGGTAACACCATGGAAACAAGAAATGAAGGCATCTATGATGGCTTCAAACAACTCGGAACCGGAAAAATGATGGTGCTGGGCTTGCAACACGTGTTTGCAATGTTCGGCGCAACCGTTCTGGTTCCCATTCTGACGGGCCTCAGCGTTTCGGTAACTCTGCTCTGCGCAGGTCTCGGAACCCTTTGGTTCTACTTTATCACGAAGCGCAAGATTCCTATCTTCCTCGGCTCGTCCTTTGCATTCCTCGCCGCGTTCGGCACAATCGCCCCGTTTGTTGATGGAAATCCCAATATGGAGATGCTCCCCTATGCAACCTTGGGCGTATTTGCGGCAGGTCTAATCTATGTGGTTCTCGCAATCCTGTTCAAGATCTTCGGCGCAAAGAGGATCATGAAGCTGTTCCCGCCCGTGGTTACCGGCCCTATCATCGTTTTGATAGGTCTCAATCTGGCAGGCTCCGCGATTGCAAATGCGCAGGCGAACTGGATTCTGGCAATCATTGCCATCGCAATCATCATCTGCGTAAACCTCTTTGGAAAGGGCATGATCAAGATTCTGCCGATCCTTATCGGCATCATCGGCTCCTATCTCGTCGCTCTGCTCGTCTCGATTATCTGCGGCCCGAACTGGCTGGGACTCAGCTGGATGAACCTGTCCTCGACCGGACTGTATTCGGATATCGCGATAAACGGTTTCTCGGACATCATCGCAATTCCGCCTGTGCTGGATTACACGCCGTTCTTCGGCAACAATGCGGTCAGCTGGTCTAACCCGACCGTCTGGACTTCGATTATCACCTTCGTGGTCGTCGCAGTTGCCGCGATGGTTGAGCATATCGGCGACATCTGCGCGATAGGCGCAACCTGCGGAAAGAACTTCATCAAGGATCCGGGCCTCACCAGAACCCTCTTGGGCGACGGTATCGGAACCTCGCTGGCAGGCTTCCTCGGCGGCCCCGCGAACACGACCTATTCCGAGAACACCGGCGTTGTAGCGCTTACCAAGGTCTACGATCCGAAGGTAATGCTGATAGCGGCGTGCATGACGCTTGTTCTCTCCTTTGTTGCAATCTTTGAAACCTTCATTCAAACGATTCCGACGGCGATCATCGGCGGTATCTCCATAGTCCTCTACGGAATGATCTCCGCAACCGGCGTCCGTACCATCGTTGAAAATAAGGTCGACTTCAAGAAGTTCCGCAACATCATCGTTGCCGCTCTGATTCTCGTTGCCGGTCTTGGCTTTGCCACCTATCCGGTGCAGATTCCGCTCGGCGACGGCTATGTCATGAGCTTTGGCGGTCTGGCTTGCGCCGCCGTCATCGGTATCGTAATCAACGCCATCCTGCCCGGCAAGGACTATGAGTTCGACGCCGATGTAGAGCAGGAGAAGGCCGAAGGCTAAACCTAAAAAGCAAATAGTCGGGCTCACAGGCAAGAGTTGGGGTTGAGCCCGATGAACAAAGTATAGGAGGGAGCCGCCCGCAAAGGCGCACGGCTTCCTCTTGCTATTCACCCCGAGAAGGTTTCAGACAAGCCGGAGGCGGCAAGTTTTGGGGCGGATTTTTCACCGGAGCGGCACGTTTAGCTTGTGGCTGGGGATGGGATAATATTTTTGCCAAAAACGCTTGATTTTTTAAAAGGAGCTGTGTATAATAGCCGAGGTATCACGCACCTTTGTGGATTTGCGGGCTCGTGCCTGATTTCAGGTTCCCCGTAAAGACGAAGCGAAGGGAAGACAAAATAACGAGGAGGTTAATTTTCCATGTCCGTGATTTCTATGAAACAGTTGCTGGAGGCCGGAGTACATTTCGGTCACCAAACCCGCCGTTGGAATCCCAAGATGAAGGAGTATATCTTCACTGAGCGCAACGGTATCTACATCATTGATCTTCAAATGACCGTCAAAAAAATCGAGGAAGCCTATTACTTTATCCGCGATTTGGCGGCTGAGGACAAGTCCATTCTGTTCGTCGGAACGAAGAAGCAGGCTCAGGAGAGCATTGAGCAGGAAGCCAAGCGCTGCGAGATGTTCTATGTCAACCAGCGCTGGCTGGGCGGCATGCTGACCAACTTCAAGACGATTCAGGGACGCATCAACCGGTTAAAGCAGATTGAGCAGATGGAGGAGAACGGGGAGTTCGATCTTCTGCCGAAGAAGGAAGTTATCGGGCTCAAGGCGATGCAGGAGAAGCTTGAGCGCAACCTGGGCGGCATCAAGGAGATGAAGAGACTGCCGGGCGCGCTGTTCGTTGTCGACCCCAAGAAGGAGCATATCGCGATAGCCGAGGCGAGAACTTTGGGCATCCCGATAGTCGCGATAATCGACACCAACTGCGATCCCGACGAAGTGGATTACCCGATTCCCGGAAACGATGATGCAATCCGCGCCGTGAAGCTGATTACCGCTAAGATGGCGGATGCAGTTTTGGAGGGCAAGCAGGGCGAGCAGATGACCGACGCTTCGGTTGACGCCGCAGGCGAGCCTGAGGACGATGAGGACGTTGTGCAGGAATAATTGTCAGGAGGAAAGATAGATATGTTTACAGCTAAGGACGTAATGGCGCTTCGTGAGCGCACGGGCGCAGGCATGATGGATTGCAAGAAGGCGCTGACCGAATGCAACGGCGACGCGGAAAAAGCGGTTGATTTTCTGCGCGAGAAGGGACTTGCCGCGGCCGCGAAAAAGGCGGGCAGGATAGCCGCCGAGGGCATAGTCGACGCTTATATTCACATGGGCGGCAAGATCGGCGTTTTGCTCGAGGTCAACTGCGAAACCGACTTTGTTGCCAAGACCGACGACTTTAAAACTCTCGTACACGACATAGCCCTGCATATTGCGGCGGCGAAGCCCTCCTATATCTCCGTCGACGAGGTTCCGCAGGAGGAGATTGAGAAGGAGAAGGAGATAACCCGCGCCCAGCAGAAGAACGAGCCGAAGCCGAAGCCCGATGCGATAATCGAGAAGATAGTCGAGGGCAGGATTGCCAAGTATTATAAGGAAGTTTGTCTGATGGAACAGCCCTTTGTGAAGGATCCCGATATGACGATCAACCAGCTTTTGAACCAGGCGGTTGCCAAGATAGGCGAAAAGATAAGCATCCGCCGTTTCGTCCGCTATGAGATGGGCGAGGGACTGCAAAAGAGGGAAGACAACTTCGTGGATGAAGTAATGGGACAGATAAAATAACGAGAAAAAAGGAACACGATTTCGTGTTCCTTTTTCAAAACGGGTTAGGAGGCGCCATGTACAAAAGAATTTTGATAAAGATAAGCGGAGAAATACTAATCAAGGACGGCCAGCCGCTCTGCATAGATGCGCTAACAGCGACTGCCCGCGATATAAAGACGCTTTCAAAGCGCGGTACGGAAATTGGAATAGTGATTGGCGGCGGCAATATTATGCGCGGCAGGAATTCGGGCGAGTTCAACCGCGTTCGGCTCGACAACATGGGGATGCTGGCGACCGCAATCAATGCCCTCGCGCTCCAGGAAGCGCTTGAACAGCAGGGTCAGCCGAGCGTAGTCATGTCCCCCATCGAGATGCAACGGTTCTGCGAGCCCTATTCGACAAGGGCGGCGCTCGCGGCGTTTGCCGAGGGGAAGACGGTCATCTTCGCCTGCGGCACGGGCTGTCCCTTCTTTTCCACCGATACGGCGGCAGCTTTGCGCGCGGCTGAGATCGGGGCGGACGCGCTGTTGCTGGCAAAGAGCGTGGACGGGGTATACGACAAGGACCCCAAGCAGTTTCAAGATGCGGTGCTTTATGAAACCATCAGCTATGACAGGGTGATTTCCGAGGAGCTTCATGCCACCGACCTGACCGCCATCACGCTTTGCAAGGAGCAGGGGATAGCGATAAAGGTCTTTGCGCTCGACAAAATTTTGGACGTTGCGGACGGGCTGAAAACCGGAACTTTGATCTGCGCCGACAATTAGGACTTGATAAAAGTCTCTGAGTTTAGTAAAATAATAGGATAAGGAGGAGCGAGCAATGGATATTTTGGATATTACCAAGGATAAAATGAGTGCAACGCTTTCGGTTCTTAAGCAGGATTTGAACGGGCTTCGCGCCGGGAGAGCCAACGCGCAGGTGCTCGACAGGATAATGGTCGACTATTACGGAACTCCGACGCCGATCAACCAGCTCGGTAACATTTCCACGCCGGAGCCGCGTATGCTCATCATTTCGCTGTGGGACAGCAAGCTCATACCGCAGGTGGAGAAGGCGATTCAGAAGTCGGATCTCGGAATCAATCCCGCCAACGACGGAAAGATTATCCGCCTTATCTTCCCCGAACTGACCGAGGAACGGCGTAAGGAGTTAGTGAAAACCGTCAAGAAAAAGGGCGAGGAGAGCAAGGTTGCGATTCGCAATGTGCGTCGGGACGCCATCGAGCAGATCAAGAAGCAAAAGAAAGAGGGCGAGCTGACCGAGGACGATCAGAAGCGGCTTGAGGACAAGGCGCAGAAGCTCACCGATGATTTCATCAAGGATGTGGACTCCATTATCTCCGCAAAGGAGAAGGAGATTCTTTCCGTTTGATCTCGGTTCTCGGCTTAAAACTTGAAACCGCTCAAAGCCGGCTTGCGGAAGCGGGATATACGGTTAGGGTTTGCCGCGTCAGTCCTAAAAAGGGCGAGAGCGGCGGGGATGTTCGCGTTGTCCGCCAAACGAAGGAGGCGGACGGCGGCGTTCTGCTTACCGTGTCCGGCTTTGTAACCGAGCTTTTTGAGTGAGAACTTTGGCTGAACCGGAAGCATTTTATTCGGGACAGGGCTTTTAAGCTAAGGCGAGACCGAAGAAAGAGCGCAGCTGGTTTAGGCCTTTTTTTAACTATGGACAGCGAGGGACAGATGAAAAAGCTTAGCGATGAACGGCTTTTGGAGCTGGGGCTGAACCCCAAACTGATGCCGGCTCATGTGGCGATAATCATGGACGGCAACGGCAGGTGGGCAAAAAAGCACGGCGCGCTCCGGAGCATCGGCCACCGTGCCGGGGTCAACCGTCTCAGGGAGATAATACGGTTTTCCTCCGATGCGGGAATCAGCGCGCTCACGTTGTACGCCTTTTCGACGGAGAATTGGAAGCGTCCCGATTCGGAGCTGGCGGTTCTGTTCGGCCTGCTGATCGAGTATTTCAACGGAGAGATCGACGAGCTGGACGAAAACGAGGTCTGCATACGGGCGATAGGCGAGCTGTCGGCGTTTCCCGACGAGGTCAGAAGCGCGGTCGAGAATGCCGAGGCGCGTACACGGCGCAACAAGGGACTAAAGCTGAATATCGCCTTAAATTACGGGGCGCAACTGGAGATTTTACGGGCGGTAAGGGCGCTTTGCAAAAGCGCGATTGAGAGCGGCGAATTGCCCACGCAGGCGGACTTTGAAAACGCGCTCTACACCGCGGGGCTTCCGGAGCTGGATCTTTTAATAAGGACGAGCGGCGAGATGCGCCTGTCCAACTATCTCTTATATCAGGCGGCTTATGCGGAGCTGTATTTTACCGAGGTTCTGTGGCCGGATTTCACTAAGAGCGAATATATAAGGGCAATAGCCGAATTTCAGCGGCGAAACCGAAGATTTGGAGGGGTGGAGTAAAGCTATGCTGATAAGGACGATAATCGGAACGGCAATCTGTGTGGTATTGCTGGCGGCGCTCATCAACGAATATGTTTTTGCGATTGTCTTTTCAATCGCGTTTCTGCTTGCGATAAACGAGATGCACCGGCTGTTCAAGACGAAGGGCCTGCAAGTTTTTATCTTCCCCTCCTATGTTTTTGCCGCGGTGTTCGCTCCCATATACCTGCTGTCGAAAAATTTGGAGATGAATGCGACGGCGATTCTGATTGCGCTTGCGATGTTGCTCTTCGTAACGACTATCGTCGGGCAGGTGATTTACGGGCGCAACCACAATGAGTCCGCAATCTACTGCCTGTTGCCGCTGGTCTATCCGCTGTTCTCGGCTTGTACGCTGATCTTCATCTATTTCGGACTGCGTGAGCGCGCGGTGGGCATAACCGGAACGGCGCTGGCGATTCTCGCGCCCATGGCGGCGGACGTTTTGGCGTATTTTGGCGGCGTGTTGTTTGGAAAGCACAAGCTCTGTCCCTCCATAAGCCCGAAAAAAACGGTTGAGGGCGCGGTGTTTGGAGTTCTCGGCGGGCTGTTGATGGGCATGATACTGCTGTTTGCACAACAGCTCTGGGGCTCGACGATAGTATGGCACGCGATGCTCGCGCTCGGCCTGCTCTGCGGGATAGCGGGGCAATTCGGAGACCTGTTCGCTTCGATGATAAAGCGCTGGGCGGGCATCAAGGATTTTTCCAGCGTGTTGCCCGGGCATGGGGGAATACTTGACCGGCTGGACAGCACATGGATATGCGCGCCGATCATTCTGTGCTATCTTTTGATTATGGCGTATTGATCATGAAAAAACGAGTAACAATTCTTGGAAGCACCGGCTCGATAGGCCGGCAGACGCTGGAGGTCATCGAACAGCACAGCGAGGACTTCGAGGTTTACGGGCTTTCGGCGGGAGCGAATACGGAGCTTCTGCTTTGGCAGGCGGACAGGTATAAAGCGAAGCGCATAGCTTCGGCGGCGCCGCTTGCAAAGGGCGGGCTGATTTCGGGCGAGGACGCCATAGAGGAGCTTGCCGCCGACAAAAATGCGGATATAGTTGTGCTTGCCATCTCGGGGATAGCCGCACTAAAGCCCCTGCTTGCCGCGATAAAAAACGGAAAGCGGGTGGCGATAGCCAACAAGGAAAGCCTGGTTTGCGGCGGCGAACTGGTTGCCGAGGGGCTAAAAAAGAGCGGAGCGGAGCTTATCCCCATCGACAGCGAGCAATCCGCTCTGTTTCAATGCCTGCAAAACGGGCGGGAGGACGAGGTGAAGCGGCTGATACTGACCGCCTCCGGAGGCCCTTTTTTCAAGCTGGACAGGGAGGCGCTAAGGACGGTTACGATGGAGCGGGCGCTCAGCCATCCGACCTGGAATATGGGACGCAAGATTACGCTCGATTCCGCGACGCTTTTTAACAAGGGGCTGGAGCTGATAGAGGCGGCGCGGCTGTTTAACAGGACGGCGGAGGAGATAGACGTTTTGATTCACCCGCAGTCGATAATACATTCCATGGTCGAATACCGCGACGGAACGGTTATGGCGAATCTCAGCCTGCCCGATATGCGGTTGCCCATCCTGTACGCGCTGAGCTATCCCAAGCGCCTGCAATCGGCCTGCCGGCGGTTGCGGCTTGAGGAGACGGGGGAGCTGAGCTTCTATCCTGCCGATTTGGAGCGCTTCATATCGCTTAGGCTTGCCTATGAGGCGTTGCGGGCGGGCGGGGGGTGTCCGGTCGTATACAACGGGGCGAATGAGCGGGCGGCGGAGCTTTATTTCGCGAAAATCATCGGATTTTCGGATATTGAGGACTGCGTTGCATACGCTTTAGAGGGGTACGCAAATTCAAAGATGCGTTCGTATGAGGATATAATGGAAACGGACGCACGGGCACGGCGGCTGGTGGACGCTTTTGTAGCCCGGAAAGGATAATAATGACGATTTGGACGATACTTCTTGCGCTGTTGATACTCTCGCTCCTGGTGGTTGTGCACGAGCTGGGGCATTATCTGGTCGGACGCTGGCTCGGCTTTACGATAGTCGAATACTCCGTCGGAATGGGCCCGAAGCTTTTGCACAGGAAGTCGAAGAAAACTGGTATAACATATTCGCTTCGCGCCTTGCCGATAGGAGGAATGTGCCAGTTTTTCGGTGAGGACGAGGACGCCTACGATCCGCGCTGTTTCAACAACCATGCGTGGTGGAAGCGGGCGCTGGTGATAGTTGCAGGCCCCTTCATGAACTTTTTAATCGCCCTGTTGCTCGCGATAATAATGCAGACCGCCTACGGCTATTCGTTGGGCGAGCAGGTCACGCCCTATATCTCCGCTGTAACCGAGGGCTCGGCGGCGGCGGAAGCCGGTTTGGAGGAGGGCGACGTTTTCGTTGCGATAAACGGGGTTGAAATCGTGGACGGCGAGACCCTCTCGGACGCCATGGGAATCTATGTAGACCGTGCGGATGTGACGGTGGAGCGCGGGGGCGAAACGCTTTCTTTCGAGCTGACGGGCATATACAGCGAGGAGGAAGGGCGCAACATAATGGGAATAAGCTACCTGCAAAATGAGCTGGAAAAGTATAGCTTTGGGCAGGCGCTTATCGAAGCCCCAAAATACTGCATAGAGATGGTGGCGCTGGTCTATGAGTCCTTCGGAATGCTGATAACGGGACAGGTGGGCCTCGACGAGATGGCGGGGCCGGCGGGAGTCATAATGGTGATCAGCCAATATGTTCCGCAGGGGCTGGAGATAATCCTCGCGCTGACGGTTATGATAAGCGTCAATCTTGGGGTCGTAAACCTCTTTCCCTTCCCGGCGCTGGACGGCGGCAGGCTGATCTTCATCCTCATAGAGGGGATATTCAAAAAGCGGGTGCCGCCGAAGGTTGAGGGAATAATTCATGCGGTGGGGATGGCGCTTCTATTGCTCCTGATTCTCCTGCTCACGATAAACGACGTCGGCAACTGCTTTGGAGGTCTGTATGGCGGTTAGGGAGATAAGGGTCGGCGGGGTGAGAATCGGCGGCGGCGCGCCCATAAGCGTTCAGTCGATGACGAATACCGATACAAGGGATGCGGACGCGACGATTGCCCAGATTATGAGACTGGAGGAAGCGGGGTGCGACATAGTCCGAAGCTCCGTTTACGACGCGGACTGCGTAAAGGCGTTGCCGAAGATACTCGCGTCTATCCATATTCCGCTCGTGGCGGATATACACTTCGATTACCGGCTTGCCATAGCCGCCACGGAGGCGGGGGTTCACAAGATTCGGTTCAATCCGGGGAATATCGGAAGCGAGGCGCGGGTCAGGGAGCTTGTGGCTTGCGCGAAGGCGCACGGGACGCCAATCCGCATCGGGGTCAACGCCGGCTCGCTTGAAAAGGAGTTTCAAGGGCTGGACACGGCGGAGGCGATGGTGCAAAGCGCCCTGCGGCATATTGCAATTTTGGAGAAGTGCGGGTTCTATGATACAATCGTCTCGCTGAAGGCGTCCGGGGTGAGGACGACGGTGGAGGCATATCGAAAGCTGTCCGCAATCATCGACTATCCTCTGCACATAGGCGTGACCGAAGCGGGGACGCGGGAGCTGGGCGAAATCAAGTCCGCCATCGGAATCGGAGCCTTGCTTTTGGACGGCATAGGCGATACCCTCAGGGTTTCGCTCACCGGCGATCCGGTTTTGGAGGTGGCGGCGGGCAGAAGGATTCTTCGCGCTTTGAACCTGCTTTTGGACGATGTGGAGATAATCAGTTGTCCGACCTGCGGAAGAACCGGGGTGGATCTTGAACGGGCGGTGGACTATGTTTCCAAACGAGTTCTTAGAAACTCCGGCTATTTAAAGATAGCGGTCATGGGTTGCGCTGTCAACGGGCCGGGCGAGGCGCGGGATGCTGATATAGGAATAGCTTTTGGCAAGGACAGCGGAGTGCTGTTTGAAAGAGGCGAGAAGATCAAGTCGGGCAAGGCCGACGAGATGATTGAGGAACTGATTGAGAGAGCAAATTCGCGGTTGAGCGATTAGAGGGGATATGAAGGTGGATATTTCAAGAGCATATGCGGAAGCGGGAATAAGGGCGCAGGATATGTACATAGTCGATGTGCGGTTCAATCCCGGGCGTAGCTCGATCTATATACGGGCGGCGTTGAACGTTGAGATGGACAAGATCAAGCTGATGCGCTGGGAAAAGGAGATGTCGAAACTGCTTCCCCGGTATGATCTGGAGTTCGCCTATGAAAAGTCGATAGTTGAGGAAATCTCGCTTCAAAGAGGCAAAGGGTTCGCGCCGGGGCACAACATTGAAGCCGAGCTTCCGGAAAACCGCCTGCTCTTTGGAAAAGCGATTCCGGATTCTAATATCACGCAGATCTGTGATCTCGTCGAGAAACCCGAGGCTGTAACGATTCTGGGTTCGCCGGTGTCCCACAGGTTGCGCCAGGGCTGGGTGAATAGGATGAAAGACGACAACGCCCGCTACAAGGTTACGTTCAATATAACCGACGAGACGGACTCCATCTATGCTCGTGTCGGTTTTGCCGAGGAATGGAAGGCGAAGCGGATGATGCATTGGCTGGACGCCGTGGAAAAGTCGGACAAGCAACTGTTGGTGCGGGGGGTATGCAAGATTGCGAAGAAAACCAAGGAGCTGTCGCTCCATGTCAGCAATATCATGCTTCGCGACAAGGTTTTGCGCATGGACGAAAGCCCCGAAAAGCGCGTGGAACTGCATCTGCATTCGCGAATGTCGATGATGGACGCCGTTACAAATCTGACGGCGGCATTCCAAACGGCGAAGCGCTGGGGGCATAAGGCGCTGGCTATCACGGATCACGGGGTGGTTCAGGCCTTTCCGGAGGCGGCGAAGGCGGCGAAGGCAACGGGAGTAAAGGCCATCTTCGGGGTCGAGGCATATCTCGTGCCCGATTCGGAGCTGAGGCCGATGGATTCCGGCTATGTCGTTTTTGATTTGGAAACCACGGGACTGAAGGCGGAGCAATGCGATATTTTGGAGATCGGCGCGGTGAGGCTGGAGAACGGAAGAATCACCGAGCGGTTTCACAGCTTCGTCAACGACGGGGCGGTGATTCCCAAGAGCATCACTCAGCTGACCGGAATCAGCGGGGATATGCTGGAGGGCGCGCCGGGGCTTCGCGAAGTTTTGAGCGAGTTTAAGCGCTTTGCCGGCGAAGCTTGCCTTGTTGCGCATAACGCCAGGTTTGATATGGGCTTTTTGAGCTATCACGGCGCGCGAGTCGGCGTGGAGTTTTCCCAATCCTATGCCGATACGCTGATGCTCTCGCGGTATCTGCTTAGGGACGAGCTGGAGAATCACAAGCTGGATACCATATGCGGCTACTTTGGGATAGATATGGGCAGTCACCACCGGGCGGACGATGACGCCGCTTCCTGCGCCCAGGTGTTGATACGGCTCATGGAGATATTGCGGTCGCGGGGAGTCGAAACCCTGCCCGTTTTAACGCCCGAACCGCTTTCCCACGGGCACAGGGAAAAGCGGAGGAACTACCATATAACCCTGCTCGCCCAAACGCAGGCGGGCATGAAAAACCTGTATAAGCTCATCACCTATTCGCATCTGGATCATTTTCGCTCGAAACCGCTCATCCCGAGAAGTATGCTCTCGGTGTTCCGCGGCGGGCTTATTGCGGGTTCGGCGTGTGAGGCGGGCGAGATTTACAGCGCCCTGCTCGAAGGGGAGACGGAGGAAACAATCGAGGAGCTGGCGGCGTTCTATGATTATCTGGAGATACAGCCGAGGTGCAACAATGAGTTTTTGATTCGCACGGGCAGGGTTCAAAACGAGGAGGAACTGCTGAATATCAACCGCAGGATAGTTGCGCTTGGGGAGAAGCTAAATATTCCGGTGGCGGCGGCGGGAGACGTACATTTTTTGGAACCCAACGATGCGGTATATCGCAAGATACTCCTCTATAAGCAGGGCTTTGAGGATGCGGAGCTTCAGGCGCCGATGTACCTCAAGACGACGACGGAGATGCTGGAGGAGTTTGCCTACCTTGGGGAGGAGAAGGCGCGGGAGGTCGTGATAGAAGTCCCCAACAGGATAGCGGATCTTTGCGAGGAGCTAAAGCCGTTTCCGGACGGAACGCATTCTCCGAAACTGCCCAACGCCGAGGAGGAACTGGCACAGATGGCGCGGGCGAGGGCGCATGAGATCTATGGCGCGAATTTGCCGCCGATAGTCGAGGCAAGGCTGGAGAGGGAGCTGAAGTCGATAATCGGCAACGGTTACGCCTCGCTCTATCTGATGGCGCAAAAGCTGGTGCATAAATCGCTGAGCGACGGCTATCTGGTAGGTTCGAGGGGTTCGGTCGGCTCGTCGTTCGTTGCGACGATGGCGGGAATCACCGAGGTGAATCCCCTGCCGCCGCATTACGTCTGCCCGAAGTGCCGGCACAGCGACTTTGATGTGGACAAGAGCCGCTATTTCATCGGTCCGGATATGCCGGATCGAAACTGCCCCGAATGCGGCGCGCCCTATAAAAAGGAGGGTTTTGAGATACCGTTCGAGGTCTTTTTGGGCTTTGAAGGCGACAAGATTCCCGATATAGACCTGAATTTCTCCGGCGAGTATCAGCCCATTGCGCACAAATATGTCGAGGAGATGTTCGGCAGAGGCCATGCCTTCCGCGCAGGAACGATATCGGGGATAGCGGAGCGCAAGGGCTTTGAGTGCGTGTACAACTATACGGAAAAATCAGGCAGAACGCTGAGCAACGCCGAGGTGGAGCGGCTCTGCAAAGGGTGCCTAAACGTTAAGGCTACGACCGGACAGCATCCGGGAGGCATAGTCATAGTGCCGATGGAGGACGAGGTATACGACTATACTCCGCTTCAGTATCCGGCGGATAAGGTCGGGGGCAGGACGATAACGACACATTTCGATTTTCACGCGATGGACGACAGGCTTGTTAAGCTGGATATCCTGGGACACGACGATCCCACGGCGCTCCGGATGTTGCAGGATTTGACGGGGGTCGATCCGCAAAGCATTCCGGCGGACGATCCTAAAACCAGGGAGATCTTCCATACCTGCGAGCCGCTCGGGGTGGACTTGTCCGAGCTGGAGTGTAGCGTGGGGTCGATCGGCGTGCCCGAATTTGGAACGGGGTTCGTGCGGCAGGTGCTTGAAACGACCCTTCCAAAGACTATGGAGGAGCTTATAAGGATTTCGGGGCTAACGCACGGCACGGACGTTTGGCTCAATAATGCCGAGCCGCTGGTTAAAAACGGAATAGCTGAACTCAACGAGGTCATCTGTACCAGGGACGATATAATGAATTATCTTATAGCGCGGGATATGGAAGCCGCAACGTCGTTTAAGATAATGGAGCGGGTTAGAAAGGGCAGGGGCTTGACCGACGAGATGGAGCGGAGCATGAGGGAGAAGGGGATACCTTCGTGGTTCATCGAATCCTGCAAAAAGATTCAGTATATGTTCCCGCGGGGGCACGCGGTAGCCTATACGATGATGGCTTTCAGGGTAGCCTACTACAAGGTGCATTATCCGCTGGCTTTCTATGCGGTATACTTTACGGTGCGCGCCGACGCTTTCGATATAACCAGGGCTATCGGCGGGCCGGATAAGGTGTTGCGCACGATACGGGAGCTGGAACGTGGAGGGCAGAACAAGGAGGCGAGCGAGAGCAAGAAGGAGAAGGAGCTTCAAACGATATTGGAGGTGGTGTATGAGATGAACCTCCGCGGCATAAAACTGCTTCCGATAGACATATATAAATCCGACGCGCTGAAGTTCAAAATTGAGGACGGGGCGATACGCCCGCCGTTCAATGCCGCCCCCGGGATAGGAGCCACCGCCGCCATAGCCATGGCGAACGGCAGAGGGGAGGACGAGTTTGCCTCCATAGAGGACTTCGCGAGGCGCACCGGAGCCAATTCCGGGATAATAGCGGTTCTGCGCGAATGCGGCTGTTTTTCCGACCTGCCGGAGACGAACCAGCTGTCCCTGTTTGAATTCTAAAAAAACGAGATTGGAGCTTGACAGCGATAACGCTTATAAGTATAATA